>JANOFJ010000239.1:0-2675 GCA_031413595.1 Novosphingobium sp. | reverse complement strand
TGGGGTTTCTCCCCACACGCCGCGCCCGGGGATAGACCCCACCCCAACCCCTCCCCTGAAGAGGAGGGGCTTAGCTGTGTCAAGCCGCTCCATCACACCAGCGCTTTGGCTTCATCGTCCATGGTCCCGGCGACGTTATCGCCATAAAGGATCATGTCGGTATGCGCTGCTCCACTCGGGATCATCGGATAGCAGTTGGCGTCCTTGGTGACGAGGCAATCGACGATCACCGGGCCATCATGGTCGATCATCGCCTGGATCCCGGCATCCAGATCGGCCTCGCTGGTGATGCGGATGCCCTTCCAGCCGTAAGCTTCGGCCAGTTTGACGAAATCGGGCAGGCTATCCGAATAGGAGTTCGAATAACGGCTTTCATAGGTCAGTTCCTGCCACTGGCGGACCATCCCCATCCATTCATTGTTGAGGATGAAGATCTTGACCGGCAGACGGTATTGGGTCGCGGTGCCGAGTTCCTGGATGTTCATCTGGATCGAGGCATCGCCGGCAATGTCGATCACCAGCGCATCCGGATTGCCCAGCTGCGCGCCGATCGCCGCCGGAAGCCCATAGCCCATCGTGCCGAGCCCGCCCGAGGTCAGCCACTTGTTGGGCGCGAAGAACGGGAAATACTGCGCCGCCCACATCTGGTGCTGGCCGACCTCGGTGGCGATGATCGGATCGCGCGACTTGGTCAGTTCATAAAGCCGCTCAACCGCCAGCTGCGGCATGATCGCTTCATGATTGGCGGGATAGGCCAGGCTGTCGCGCGCGCGCCAGCCGTTGATCCGGGCATTCCATTCGGTCAGATCCTGCGCCTTGCGGCCGCTCCATGCCGCGATCAGCTGTTCGAGGACGCGGGCACAATCGCCAATGATCGGCAGATCGACCCGGACCGTCTTGTTGATCGAGCTGCGATCAATATCGATGTGGATCTTGGTCGAGTTGGGCGAAAAGGCATCGAGCCGCCCCGTCACCCGGTCATCGAAGCGCGCACCGATGCAGACCATCACGTCGGCGCGGTTCATCGCCATATTGGCTTCATAGGTGCCGTGCATCCCCAGCATTCCCAGCCAGTCGGCGTGATCAGCGGGGAAGGCACCAAGCCCCATCAGCGTCGAGGTGACGGGCGCGCCGGTCAGCTTCTGCAACTCGCGCAGCAGCTCGGTCGCGCGCGGGCCGGAGTTGATCACCCCGCCGCCGGTGTAAAAGATCGGCGCCTTGGCATTGGCGATCAGTTCGATCGCGCGGGCGATGTCGCGGCTGCAGCCTTCAAGCTGCGGGGTATAGCGGTTGCGGCGCTGCGGGGGCCCATCGCTGAAGCTGGCGACGGCAACCTGCACATCCTTGGGAATGTCGATCAGCACCGGGCCGGGGCGGCCTTGCGTCGCGATCTGGAATGCCTCGTCGATGGTCGCGGCGAGTTCGGCCGGGTCCTTCACCAGATAATTATGCTTGGTACAATGCCGCGTGATGCCGACCGTATCGGCTTCCTGAAACGCGTCGGAGCCGATCAGTCCGGTGGCAACCTGGCCGGTGATGATCACCAGAGGGATCGAATCCATGAAAGCGTCGGCAATCCCGGTAACCGCATTGGTTGCGCCGGGGCCAGAGGTGACCAGCACCACGCCGGGCTTGCCGGTGGAGCGGGCATAGCCTTCGGCAGCATGGGCCGCGCCGGCCTCGTGGCGGACCAGGATGTGGCGGATGCGCTTGTCGCCAAACAGCGCGTCATAGATCGGCAGCACCGCGCCGCCGGGATAGCCGAACACGAATTCGACCCCCTGGCGGACCAGGCTTTCGACCAGGATGCTGGCGCCGCTGCGCTCGTCGCTCACTCTATTGGTCCTTTTCAAATCCAGTTCCCCTCCCGCCTGCGGGAGGGAGAGTAGTCCCCTTGAAAGGGTCAACCCGGCACGGCGTGAACCATGCCGGGTTTCCTCTCCAGCTCGTGCAAAGCCCGCGTAAACGGGTGCTGGGGCGCCTCTAGGAGACAGTATATAACGTGTCAACCGTTAATTGCGCAATAATGATGCGAAAATATCCTCTATATCGTAATTATTCTGTTCAATCCGCGACCAGTCTGCCGGGGGCTGATGCCGCAGCCAGGTATATTGGCGCTTGGCATAATTGCGCGTTGCCTGGGCCCCGCGCGCCTCGGTTTCGGCCAGCGTAGCCGTGCCTGCAAGAAACGCGGCAATCTCCGCCACACCGATTGCGCGCATCACCGGGAGCGAGGGGTCCAGCCCGCGCGCCAGCAGCAAGCGGACTTCCTCGATCGCGCCGCCTGCCAGCATGGCGGCAAACCGGGCGTCACAGCGCGGATAGAGCAAGGCACGCGGCGGGAGCAGGATCGCCGCATGAAGCTTCACGGCGTCACCAATCCCGCCGGATAGCGCACTCTGCCACGTCGCCAGACTGCGCCCGGTTGAGCGGATTACTTCGAGCGCCCGCGAAATTCGCGCGGCATCTGCCGGGGCGAGGGCGGCGGCGCGCTGCGGGTCTTCGTGCTGGAGAGCGCGGTAAGCGTCAGTCACCGGGAGCGCGCGCACTGCTACACGAACAGAAGGGTCAATCGCCGGAACCGGGGCAATCCCATCGAGTAACGTCCGCAGATACAGCCCGGTGCCGCCGACCAGGATCGGAACGCCGCCGTACGCGTGGGCCTTCGCGACAGC
>JANOFJ010000238.1:0-1706 GCA_031413595.1 Novosphingobium sp. | reverse complement strand
ATCACTGAGTTCGAGCCATCGGCATAGGTTGCGATCACGCTGCCATCGCCATCAACTGTCAGTCCGGCAAAGTCCGCGCCCGCGCCGTTGACCGCAGGGATCTGGGCATCGATCGGCGTGGTCGAAGTCGGCAGGCCAGCGGCGTCGACGGTGAATACCTGCAAGCGATTATCCGAACCATCGTGAATGAAGCCGCTGTCATCCATCGTGAAGCTGCCGTTGCGGGTGAACAGGGTCTGTCCGGTCAGCGCGGACTTGGTGGTGAAGAAGCCATCACCGTTGATTGCCAGGTCCAGTGCCGAGCCGGTCTGTTCGATTGGCCCGAGCGCAAAGTTCTGGCTGATCGACTCCACGGTAGCGCCGAGCCCCTGGATCAGCTTTGGATTTGCATAGGCTGAGCCTGCGACAATGTCGGCAAATTCGGTGCGGCTCTTCTTGAAGCCGGTGGTTTCGACGTTGGCGATGTTATGGGCGATGACGCCAAGATCGGTCTGGGCGTTCTTGAGGCCGTTGAGTGAGGTGTAAAAGGACATCGGTTTTCTCCCGTGGTTGGATCAGGCGGCAGGAATATTTGTGGCGGATTGCCCGGCGAGCACCGCATCGAGCTTTCCGGCGATTGCCTTGAGCGTCGAGGCCATGTCGTTGATGCCGTTGAGCTGGGAAAACTGCGCCATCTGGGCGAGCATTTCCTTGTTATCGACCGGATCGGTCGGGTCCTGCTGCTGCAACTGGGTGGTCAGCAGCCTGAGGAAATCCCTCTGGCCGAGCGAGGCATAGCCCCCCGCAGGCGCGGTCGAAGGCATCGCGGCGGATGGCGGGGCGGCGGATGCGCCGGAAATTGAACTTATGGGCATTATTTCATCCTCATCGTATCAAGCATCAGCTGCTTGGCAGTGGAAAGCGCCTCGACTAGGTTCTGGTACTGGCGCGAGCTATCGAGCATTTCGACCATCTCGGCATTTTCATCGACCGGGGCGGACCAGACATCGCCATTGGCGTCGGCCAGGGGATTGTCGGGGCTGTGCTGCCGGATTGCCGCCGAATTCTCGCGCACAACGGCGCTGACTCGCACGGTCGAGAGGCCGCTCGAGCGGTCGAGTTCCTGAGCGAAGACCGGACGCAGCGGGCGATAGGCGCCCTCCGCGCTGCCCGCGACGGATCCCGCGTTGGCCATGTTGGAAGCGGCAGCGTTCATCCGCACCAGCTGGGCCGACATGCCGCGCTGGGCGACATCGAACAGGGTCATGGGGTTCGCCACCGTCAATCGCCCTTCAGCGCGCGGGTGATTGTCTCGGCCCGGCCGCGAATGAACGAAAGCGTTGCCGCATAACCCATCGCGTTCTCGGCAAAGGCGGTTTGCTCGGTCGCCATTTCGACCGTGTTGCCATCCAGGCTTGGCATCACCGGCACACGAAACTGGGTGGCTTTGGCTGCCGCCCGGTCGCTTCCAAGGCCTTCGCTGCGGGCTTTGAGAGCGGCGGCGAAATCGATGTCGCGGGCTTTGTAACCGGGGGTTCCAGCATTGGCGATGTTGGACGTGATCAACCCCATCCGCTGCGAACGCAGTTCCAGCGCGGCGGCGTGGATTCCAAATATGCTCTCTTTCATCGGCTTCACTCCGAGGGTGTGTGCCTCGGTTTGAGCAAGCCCCGTGCCAAACGCCAGTTCGGCGCATTTCCGGGCTTTTCCTGCTGCCAAAGCGGCAA
>JANOFJ010000237.1:0-19141 GCA_031413595.1 Novosphingobium sp. | reverse complement strand
CCGCCCGTTATGCCGCGCTCGCCGGCTGGGCTGCCAAGCGGGGGCTGGCCGGAATCGCGACCGCGCATCACGCCGATGATCAGGCCGAAACGCTGTTGCTGCGGCTTAATCGCGCCAGCGGTGTGGCAGGCCTAGCCGGGGTGCGCGCCACGGGACAGACCGGGCCGAACGGCGCGGCGGTACTGCGTCCGCTGCTTGGCTGGCGGCGCGCAGAACTGGTCGCCGTGGTTGCAGCGGCCGGGATCGAGCCGTTGCAGGATCCGTCCAACGCGGATGACAAGTTTGACCGTGCCCGGCTTCGCAAGGCTCTTGCAGGCTCGGATTGGCTTGATGTGCCGGCGCTTGCCGCCAGCGCTGCGCATCTCGCCGATGCCGATGCCGCGCTCGATTGGGCTGCTGCGCGCGAGTGGGCAGCGCAGGTTGAACGCAGCGCGATGGGGATGATCTATCGCCCGCAGGCACCACGCGCCATCGCGCTGCGGGTGCTGACCCGGATTGTCACCGAACTGGACGGTGAAGCCCCGCGCGGCAGCACTGTCGCGCGGCTGTTCGACGCGCTGGTTGCGCGCCAGCCCATGTCGATCGGAACGCTTGTAGCGCGGGCCTTGCCCGAGGGCTGGAGCTTCATGAAAGCGCCGGCGCGCAGGAATTAACGCCGTTTCAGGCCCTTCTGCTGCATCCGCCACAGCAGCTGATCGAACCGGTCCTGCCCGAAGAACGGCTCGCCATCATAGACCATCAGCGGCACGCCATAATGGCCGCCGACGCGCTGCTCGGCCTCATTGGCCTGCAGCGCAGCGGCCAGCCGCTCACCCTCGCGTGTCAGCACAGCGTCCATCTCGGCCAGATCGCACCCGGCTGCTGCGGCAGCGCCGGCGAGGTGATCACCATCGTGCCAATTGTCCGTCTCACCCGACCAGATCAAATGGCTGACGCTTTCAAGGAATGCCAGGCCCTTGCCTTGCTCCGCCGCCAGCTGGCCCAGCCGGCACAGCCGGTGGATATAGGGTTGCTCTGCAGGATAGGTCCGCGTGGCCATGTCCATCACCACCGGATCAGGCCGCGCCCAGCGGAACGGCATCCCGGCAAATTCCGCCGAGCGAAAACAATCGCGCATGAAATAGCTGAACCACAACGGGTCCGAATTGGCGAAGAAATCGGGCTGGCGCACCGCAATCGGGGTAACGACCTTGACGTTCACGCGGGCATCCCAATCCCGCTCCAGTGCTGCCATGCGCGGGGTGACGAGATAGCTGTAGGGTGAGCGGAACGACCAGTAGAGATCGACCTCGTGGGTCACAGCGTGGCCATATCGATCACGAAGCGGTACTTCACATCGGCCTTTTCCATCCGCTCAAACGCATGATTTATCTCGTCCATCCGGATCATTTCGCATTCGGGCAGGATGCCCTTTTCGGCGCAGAAATCGAGCATTTCCTGCGTCTGGGCGATGCCGCCGACGCCGGAACCGGCAACCGCTCTCTGCCCGCCCAGCAGCAGGCCGGAATGGAAGCTGGGCAACATGTCGATCGCGCCGACGATGCACAGCGTTCCCTGCCGGTCGAGCAGGAACAGGTATGGGGTCAGGTCATGCGCCACGGGGATGGTATCGAGCAGGAAATCGAAGCTGCGGGTCGCCGCCTTCATCGCCGCCTTGTCGCTCGAGACCAGCACATGATCGGCCCCCAGTTTCTTGGCATCCTCGCCCTTGGCGGGAGAGGTGGTGATCATCGTCACTTCGGCGCCCAATGCCTTGGCGAATTTGACCCCCATATGGCCCAGACCGCCAAGGCCGATCACGCCAACCTTGGTGCCGGGGCCGACATTCCAGTTCTTGAGCGGCGAGTAGCTGGTGATCCCGGCGCACAGCAGCGGCGCAGCGAGCGCCATGTCCAGCGCCTCGGGCACGCGCAGCACATAGGGCTCTGCCACCACGATCGACTTGGAATAGCCGCCATAGGTCGGGCTGCCGTCGATCCGGTCCTTGCTGTTGTAGGTTCCGGTCACGCCCTCGCGGCAATATTGCTCTTCATTGTCTTCGCAGGCATCGCACTTGCGGCAGCTATCAACGCAGGTGCCGACCGCGGCCCGATCCCCCACCTTGAAGCTGGTTACTCCAGCGCCCACCGCAGTCACGAACCCTACGATTTCATGCCCCGGAACGAACGGGTAATTGGTCCGCCCCCAATCATTGCGCCCAGCATGGAGGTCTGAATGACAGACCCCGCAATGGGTAATCTCGATTGCCACATCTTCATCCCGCAGGGTCCGCCGGTCGATCGGGAACGGGGCCAGGACGGAATCGGGAGCAGTGGTGCCCCAGGCTGCGGTTTCGGTCATTCAAACTCTCCCAATCAGCCGCCGTGAATCGCGCTTGCAGCCGGGCGGCAATGTCGTCATTAATCGCGCGATTAAATGGAGAGTCAAATGCGGATTGATGGCGATGCGGCGGCGGTCGTAACGGGCGGTGCATCCGGGCTGGGCAGGGCGAGCGCCGAAGCCCTCGCGCAAGCCGGCGTCAAGGTCGCGATTTTCGATGTGAACGAGGAAAAGGGCGAAGAAGTCGCCCGCGCGATTGGCGGGCTGTTCTGCAAGGTCGATATAACCAGCGAAGAAAGTGTGGTGGCCGGCTTCGCCAAAGCCCGCGGCGCGTATGGGCAGGAGCGGATTCTGGTTCACTGCGCGATGACCTCGCGGCGGGGCAAAACACTGGCTTTTGACAAGGAGGCCGGCGGTCTCAAACGCCTCTCGACCGAGGACTACATCTACGGGGTGCAGGGCATCCTGGTGGCGAGCTACCGGATTGCCTCGCTTTCGGCCGAAGGCATGGCAGGCCTTGCGCCGCTGGATGACGGTGAGCGCGGAGTGATAACGCTGACCGCGTCGGTCGCAGCGCAGGACGGGCAGATCGGCCAGGTCATTTACGGCTCGGCCAAGGCGGGGGTCAACGGGCTGGTGCTGCCGATGGCGCGCGATCTGTCCGATCTGGGGATCCGGGTGAATTCGATCATGCCAGGCATTTTCGCTACTCCGCTGATGCTTGCCGCGAAGCCGCAAGTGCTCGATAGTCTGGCCGCCTCGGTGCCGTTCCCCAAGCGTCTGGGCAAGCCGGAAGAATTTGGCAGTCTGGTGCTCGAACTGGTCCGCAACAGCTATTTCAACGCCCAATGTATCCGCCTTGATGGCGCGATCCGGATGGCCCCCCGCTAAGGAGTTTTCACCATGACATCCCCATTTCGTGACGGTATTTTTGAAGGCAAGGTCGCTTTCGTCGCTGGCGGCACCAGCGGTATCAATCTGGGTATGGCCAAACGCCTGGCCGAGCTGGGCGCAAAGGTAGCGGTGTGTGGGCGCAACCCCGAGAAAGCGCACAACGCTGCCGCCGAAATCGGACACGATGCGATCGGACTTTCTGCCGATGTCCGCGATTACGGTGCGATCCGGGGGGCAATGGAACAGGTCCGCAATCAGTTCGGACCGCTCGACATTGTGATCTCCGGCGCGGCGGGGAATTTCCTTGCCCCGGCGCTTGGCATGTCGGCCAATGCCTTCAAGACCGTGGTCGATATCGATTTGCTGGGCACGTTCAATGTGTTCCGCGGCTGCCATGATCTGCTCGCCGCCGATGCCTCGTTGATCGCGATAACAGCCGGTCAAGCGGAGCACCCCTATCAGCTTCAGGCCCATGCCTGTGCAGCCAAGGCCGGGGTCAACCAGCTGGTCCGGGTGCTCGCTCTTGAGTGGGGACCGGACGTGCGGGTCAACGGGATATCGCCCGGCCCGATCGCCAATACCGAAGGCATGGCAAGGCTCGCGCCCGATACAAGCACCAAGGAAAAGCACTTCGCGCGGATCGCGATGAAGCGCTGGGGCGAGATTGAGGAAGTGGCGGAAAGCGCAGTGTTCCTGTGTTCGAACGCGGCGCGCTATATCACCGGGATCATCCTTGAATGCGATGGCGGCAGCTCGCTCGGCGACGCCACGCCGCGAGAACTGGGAACCGGCCTGGCCTAGCCCTCGATCAGCGCGTCGCCCATGCCGATCCGCTTGCCGCGAGTGATGAAAACCCGGTCGCCGAGTTTGGCGGCGGAGAACAGCTTTTTGGCAAACGGCGTGGGCGTGCCAACGCAGCCGTGGCTGGCATAGCCGCGCTCGACCGTGGTGCCGTGGATCGCAATGCCATCGTCGGTCAGCCGCATGGTGAACGGCATGGGCGCATCGTCATAGGTGCTGGAATAGTGCTCGGCCTTCTTCATCATGATCGGGAAAACCCCAAGCGGCGTGGGCTTCTCCTGCGTGCCGAGCAACACCGCGGTAGCGCCAATTTCATAACCGCCGCGAAATACCGACAGGACCCGGGCGTCGAGATCGACTGTGATGACCAGCGGGCCAGCCGGAACTCCGGCCTCGTCCCAATGCCATTCGCCATAGCGGATCGGGCCGCTGATCGGCAGGATCCGCTTGATCACGAACTGCTGGTCAACCGGCTTTGGGGCGAGCGCCGTCGCAGCGGCTGGGGCGGGCGGCGAGGTTGGCCGAGCCTGCCATAGCAGCAACGCGCCAGCGGTAATCACCACAACGGCCAAGCCCGCCAGCATTGCCGTCCGCAGATTGAATGAGAATCCCATGCCCGGCTTGTTGCGCATCCAGCGGGTCAGCGCCAGCCCGGCGAAAGCGGCGTTTCAGACAGGGACTTGTGAGCCGCGAATGGTTAAGCCTTGGGCTCAACCTCCAGCACAAAGGTTACCTTGCTCATCGGCTTGATCCGGGCGTGGCGCACCGAAGTGCTGATCAGCCGCAAGCCGTTCTGCGCAAAGAAGGTCTCCCATTGCGGCACCCGGCGAAAGGTCAGCGGCATGGGCATGGTAACGATCGAGAGTTTGCCGAAGCTCTTGAACGCCTTGACTGAGCCGACGATCTGGTTGGCGTAAAAATCGTTCCACACCAGGAACAGCCATTGCCAGGGCGTGAAATAGGCGTCCTCGAAAATGACGATCCGCTGGCGCGTGACCCGCTTCATCTCGGCGATCAGGGCAGCCTGATCGCGGGTATGGTGCAGCACAAAGGCAGCGATGCTGATGTCGACGCTTTTGCCTTCGAGCGGAATGGTCTTGCCATCGAACAGCAGCACATCGACATCATTGTCGCTGTAATCGATGATATCGACGCCGATCACCTCAGCGCCCAGCCCTGCACCGATGATCTTCAGGAAATCGCCGGTGCCCGCGCCGACATCAAGCAGCCGCTCGCCGGGTTGCACAAATGGGCGCAGGGCCGCCATCCGAGCGGCCACTTCCTTGTTGCGGACGTCCTGTTGCAAAGCCACGAACAACCGCCGGGGCATCACCACATAGGCCAGCACCGTCAGCAGCATGATCAGCAGGTAAATAAGGCTAAGCGGCAGGCCAACCAGAAAGCGCAGTCGTTCAGACCATGAAGGCCGGTACATCAATGTTCCTTGCTGAGGGGAAAGCCGGAGGATTACTTGAATTGGGCCAAGCCATTACCAAGCAGATGCAGTTCTGCCTAGCCGTGCGCTCCGAATTGATTGGCAATCGCCGTGGTAATCCGCAGCGCCAAACCATTGGCGCGGGCAATCGGATCGATGAAATCACGGTGTATCGCGCCATAGCCAGTGGCCGCTTCATCCGGATAGTCACTCGGTTCCGCCACCGAGAAATCCTCGATTCCGGGGAAGCTGGTCGGGAAGGCGCGGCGCAGCTGCACCAATGCTTCATCGATCCGCAAGGTGAAGACCATCTCCAGCACATCCTCCCGGGCGATATCGTTGGCGCGGCTGAACGGCGGTACCATCACCGCGCGCAGGAACATATGCTGGAACAGCGCCAGCCGCAGCGCCTGAAGAACGCCCAAAGTGCGGCGGGTATGCTCGCGGTCGGCCGGCGGCGCTTCATCGGGGATCAGATCGAGCAGGCGGTGCAGCTTGAGCGCATCAACCCTGAGTCGCGAGGCGAGGCGGCGGAACACGCCGGTCCGGTCATCGGTGGTGAGGTATTCGGCGAGCGCGAGGCAGGCATCGGAAATTCCGGTTTCGTCGCCGCGGTAGGGCCTGCTTGCCCAATAGGCCGAATTGAACAGCTCGCCAAAGGCAGCGACGGTCTTGATCGAGGCCAGTTCATTGGCGGCGCGGACCAGCCGTACCATCTGGCTGCCGCGATCGCTTTCGCGCAGCAGCGCGGCGATCGCCTCGTAGTTTCCATCCGCTGCAGTGCCGAATCCGGCGATGACGTTGACCGGATAGCCAAGCTGCTGCAGCACCGCATTATGCGGAATGGCGCGGATCTGGCGCAGGTTCATGGCCCGGTCTGCGGCCAGGTCTGATTGGCGGCGCGACTTGCGGCTGCCGGTATCATTCAGCAGGCCGAGCCCAAAGGCCGTAACCGCGCGGCTGTAGGTCTGGCTGGTGAGATAGGACTGCTGGACCCGGCGAATTGCCCGGTAGAAATCGAGGCTGAGATCGGTCCGGCGATAGAACGGATCAGTTGGTGCTTCGGGATCGGCCTCGCGCGGGGCCAGTTCGGCAAAGCGGGTCAGCGTTGCCAGCGCCAGCTCGGGTGTCCCGAAGAACAGATAGCCGTCGCCGCCCTGGAAGCTGACTTCGGGCTCGAGCCGGATTCCGGCGCGGGCAAACCGCCGCCGCGCCCATGGGGACAGCGGCCAGCCCAGCCGGTCGGCAAAGCTCGACGGGTGCGCGCCGCGGCCCATGCTTTCGCCGTGGGTGTTGAAGATCAGCGCGGCGACTTCGCTCAAACCATTGGCGCTCATCGCCTGCGCCAGCCGCCCTTGCAGCCGCTCGATCGCCAGAGCTGCGGGGATCTGGCCGACGAACCGCCCGGCATCGGAAAAGCCGGTCTGGACCGACACGCGTCCGCGGACCTTGGCGTAATCGCGGTAGGCTTCTTCGGCGAGCAGCGCATCGAGGAAGCGCCCGCCATGTTCGAGCGCACTTTCGGTTTCAAACAACGGCGAGACATCGACCTTGTCCGCGATCCCGAACAGCCGCGCGAAATAGAGCGCGGCAAGCATGGTGGTCGGCTGTTCGCATTCGGCCACCAGCATCCGGATCGGGGCATCGCCGTCAACATGGTGGAGGATTTGGGCCATCGCCAGAAATTGCCGGATTGCGGTGCTATTTTCGATTGCCAGCGCTGCGAAGTTTGAGCGGAGCGGCGCCGCCTCGGCCAGCAGCTCGCGCATTTTGACCAGCGCCGCTTGGCTACCCAGATCAAGCTTGCCGGTAGGATCGATCCGGCGGCGGATCGCGTTTTGGAGCTGCGAGGCGTTCACCCGGAAATGGATCCAGCCCATCCCAAGGCCATCGGCGCGCATCGCCGAGGCCGCAATCAGCAGAGTGCGGGCAGTCGCGTCGTCTGCATCGGCGGCCGCGGTTTCGAGCGCGGCGATCATCGGAGCCAGACTGGTGAGCTTGCCTGCATGATCGGCAGTCAGCGTATTGGCGGCAGCGGAAAGCGCCGATGGATCGGCCAGATCGGCTGCGAACAATGCCGCCATCTCGGCGGCGCGGGTCTGGGCCCGCTGCAATTGCGCGGCAATCTCCGGGGCGACGTCTGCCAGCATCGCGGCATAGCTTGCCAGCCGCTCGGCTTTTTCGGACAGGCGATAGCGCAACGAGGTGGTCCAGCTGATGTCGGTCCGGCCGTCCATGTCATAGCCGACCCAATGGGCCAGCCGCAGCGGCACCGGGCGCAGACTGCGCCAATCCTGCGGCCAGTTCGCCCGGGCCGCATCGAACAAAATCCCGGTCAGCCGGTCACGCGCGCCCTGCGCCCGGGCCATCGCCCGCATGGCGGCGTCATGTTCGCTGTCGAGCGTGATGGTGTCGCGTCCATGCGGGGCAACACAGACGGTCTCGGCCTCGATGCTGCCAGAGGTGGCGGCGTCGGCCACGGCTGCCGATTGGACGCTGCTGAGCAGGAATGTCGGGTGTGCTGTGAAAACCACATGGATCAGCGGGTGCTGCCAGCGCGCGGCGAAAGCTGCAAAGTCGGGCGCATCAGCCAGCGCCGCCAGCCGTGTAGCGTTGTCCGCCGGCTCGACCGGGGCGATCAGCCGGGCGAGCCGCGCGGCGCGGGTCTGCAGCCCATCGCACTCCAGCTCGGCAACCAGCGCTTCCACCGCACCCAGCGGCATTTCGCCAGTCTCGATCTTGCGTGAGAGTTCCAGCCCCAGCTGGAACACCGGGTTGAACAGCGGGGTCTCGGCAGTGCGGAGATGCAGTTCCTGCAACCGCGCTTCGAGGGCCGCCGCCAGAGTCACTTGGCGAAGGCCGCCGCGCTGCGGGCGGCCGCTTCGATCGCGGAGAGGTCTGGCGGACCCTTGGGTACCAGCCAGCTGCCGCCGCAGCACAGCACGGCATCCAGCGCGAGCCAATCGGGCGCAGTCGCGGCGGTAATCCCGCCGGTCGGGCAGAACCGCACTGCACCAAACGGCCCGGCAATGGCTTTGAGCGCCGGAATCCCGCCATTGGCCTCGGCCGGGAAGAACTTGAACCGGTCGAGCCCCAGATCGAGCCCGCGCATGATGTCGGACGAGGTGGCGATGCCCGGCAGGAATGGCACATCGATGGCGATCGCGGCCTTGGCCAGCGTTTCGGTCAGCCCGGGCGAGACGATGAACTCAGCCCCCGCATCCAGCGCATCCTGCAGCGCGTGTTCGTTCAGAACCGTGCCCGCGCCAACGATGGCTCCGGGAACCTGCTTCATCTCGCGAATCACTTCGAGCGCCGAGGCAGTGCGCAGCGTCACTTCCAGCACGCACAGCCCGCCCGCCACCAGCGCGGCGGCGATCAGCGCGGCCTGGGCCACATCGTCGATCACCAGCACCGGAATGACCGGGGCCATCCGCATAATTTCTTCGATCCGGCTCATGCGCCGTGCTCCTTGGCAAAGGCGGCCGCGGCGCCAAACAGGCCGGGCTGGGGATGGGTGATCAGCTTGACCGGCAGCGCTGCCATCAGTTCGGCAAACCGGCCCTTGGCGCGGAACCGTTCGGCAAAGCCGGACTTGAGCAGCGTGTCGCGGATCCTCAGGCCCAGCCCGCCAGCGATGACCACGGCCGATGCGCCTTGCGCCAGCGCGATATCGCCCGCAACCGAGCCGAGCGACAGGCAGAACCGATCGACGGCGGCGGCGGCAAGGCTGTCTTCACCCGACGTGCCCCTTTGCCACAGCGTACGATCATCGGCGGACTGGATTGAGCGGCCTTCCATGCCCGCCAACGCCTCATAGATGTCGACGATCCCGGGACCGGAGACGACCCGTTCGACCGAAACCCGGCGATAGCGCTGGCGCAGGCGTGCCAGGATCGCGTCCTCGATACTGTCGAGCGGAGCGAAATCGATATGTCCGCCCTCGGTTGCCTGAACGCGGTAGTTTTCGGCGCCATCTCGCCAGATATGGGCGACGCCGAGGCCAGTGCCAGGGCCGACGATGCTGATCGTTCCGGCGGCTGGCAGCGGCACATCGGGGCCGGCCAGATGAACGAAATCCTCTGCCCCGGCGCGCGCCACGGCATGACCGACTGCGCCGAAATCATTGACCAGCGTGTAACGCTCCGCACCCAGCTTTTCGGGGATCAGAGCCGGGCGGATGATCCACGGATTGTTGGTGAAGCGGATCACCTCTCCGCCGACCGGCCCGGCAATCGCGATCGCCACACCCTTGGGCAGCGTGCCGCCTTTCATCCGCGCGAAATCTTCCCACGCGGTCTGGAAGCTGGCGTGATCCTTGGTGTGGAGCGTTACTGGCTCACCCAGCGTAATCGCGCCCGAGCGGGCGATGGTGGCAATCGCAAAGCGCGCATGGGTGCCGCCAATATCGATCGTGACCAATTCTGTCGTCACAGCCCGGCCTCAGAAAGCATCGCCGATGCGCCCATTTCCGCGCCATCGGCGAGGCGGCGGAACATCGAAAACAGCTCGCGCCCCATGCCCGACATGCTCTCAGTTGGCTGGGCCGGAATGCGGCCCGACAGATCGGCCAGCACTTCAAGGCTGCCGCGATCAGCACAAAGCCTTATCATATCGCCGTCGCGGATCAGGCTGAGCGGGCCGCCGCCCAATGCTTCGGGGGTAACGTGGATCGCGGCGGGAACCTTGCCCGATGCACCCGACATCCGGCCATCGGTGACCAGTGCCACCTTGAAGCCCTTGTCCTGCAACACGCCGAGCGGCGGGGTCAGCTTGTGAAGCTCGGGCATCCCGTTGGCGCGCGGGCCCTGGAAGCGAACCACGACCACGACATCGCCGTTGAGTTCCCCTGCCTTGAAGGCGGCGTTGACCGCGTCCTGGGTATCGAACACCCGGGCCGGAGCCTCGATGGTGTAACGCGAGGGATCAACCGCGCTGGTCTTGAAAGTCGCGCGGCCCAGATTGCCCTGGACCAGGCGCATGCCGCCATCGGCGGTGAAGGCGGCGGCGACCGGACGGAGCATCTCATCATCGCCGCTGACTGCGGGCGCGGGCTGCCATTTCAACACATTGCCATCCAGCAGCGGCTCATCGGCATAGGCGTCCATGCCGCCTTCCGCCACAGTCAGCAGATCGCGGTGAGCCAGGCCTGAATCCAGCAATTCGCGGATCACATAACCCATGCCGCCGGCAGCGTGGAAATGGTTCACATCGCCCGAACCGTTGGGATAGACCCGCGCCATCAAGGGCACCGCGGCGGACAGCTCGTCCATATCCTGCCAGTCGATGATGATCCCGGCGGCGCGGGCCATGGCCGGGATATGGAGCGCGTGGTTGGTCGATCCGCCGGTCGCCAGCAGTCCGACGCAGGCGTTGACGATCGCCTTTTCATCAACCACCCGCGCCATCGGCCGCGGATCGGCGCTGTCCTTGCCGATCGCGACCAGCCGATGCACCGCAGCGCGGGTCAGCGCCGAGCGCAGCGGCGTATTCGGGGAAACAAACGCGGCGCCGGGCATGTGCAGCCCCATCAGTTCCATCATCATCTGGTTGGAATTGGCGGTGCCATAAAAGGTGCAGGTGCCGGGCGAGTGATAGCTGGCGCTTTCGCTGGCGAGCAGATCGGCGCGGGTTGCCTTGCCTTCGGCATAAAGCTGACGGATCTTCTGCTTCTCGCGATTGGCGAGGCCCGAGGGCATCGGCCCGGAAGGGATGAAAATCGCGGGCAGATGCCCAAACCGCAGCGCGCCGATGACGAGGCCCGGCACAATCTTGTCGCAAATGCCAAGCAGAGCCATGCCATCGAACATCGCATGGCTCATCGCAATCCCGGTGGAGAGCGCGATGGTGTCGCGGCTGAACAGCGAGAGCTCCATGCCGTCCTGGCCTTGCGTCACCCCGTCGCACATCGCGGGGACGCCGCCGGCAACCTGCGCGGTCGCACCCACTTCGCGGGCATAGAGCTTCATGGCCTCGGGATAACGCCCATAGGGCTGATGCGCCGAGAGCATGTCATTATAGGCGGTGACGATCGCCAGGTTCGCGGCCCGGCCCGAGGCTATCGCAGGCTTGTCTTCCAGCGAGGCGGCAAAGCCGTGGGCGAGGTTGGAGCAGGACAACGCATTTCGATCCGGGTGGCGCTCGCCCTCCCGCTCCATCAGTTCCAGATAGCGGCGGCGGCTGTCTTTCGACTTGTCGATAATCCGCTGGGTAACGCGTTCGACAGCAGGGTGAAGTTTAGTCATGCCAATGCACTCCGTCGCGCTCGGTCAGCGCGATTGCAGCAGAAGGCCCCCAGCTTCCAGCGGTGTAACTCTTGGGTGTAACGCCGTGCTCGATCCAGCTGGCCCGGATCGCGTCGACCCAGTCCCATTGCGCTTCCACTTCATCGCGCCGCACGAACAACGTCTGATCACCCTCGATCAGATCGAGCAGCAGCCGCTCATAGGCGATCCGCCTGGTCGGGCCGGCGAAGGCATCGGGCATGCGGATGTCGAGCGGAACGCTGCGCAGGCGAATGCCCTCGCGGTCCAGACCGGGCAACTTCGCCATCAGCGACAGGCTGATGTTTTCCTCGGGCTGGATCCCGATCACCAGCCGGTTCGGTTCGGTCCGCGCGCCCTTGCCGGCAAAGATCGAATGCGGGACCGAGCGGAACTGGACGACGATTTCGGTCTTGCGGGCGGGCATCCGCTTGCCGGTGCGCAGGTAGAAAGGCACGCCCTTCCAGCGCCAATTATCGAGATGCGCCTTGATCGCCACGAAAGTCTCGGTGTCCGAAGGCTTGCCCAGCTCTTCGTCATATCCCGGCACGGCTTGCCCGGATATGGCCCCGGCGCGGTACTGGCCGGTGACAGTCTCTTCCGGCGCGATCAGGCGCAGCGAACGCAGCACCTTGACCTTCTCATCCCGAACCGAAGTCGCATCAAAGTGTGCCGGCGGCTCCATCGCCACCAGCGCCAGCAGCTGGAGCATATGGTTCTGGACCATATCGCGCAGCGCGCCCGCCCCGTCATAGAAGCCGACCCGGCCTTCAAGCCCAACCGTTTCGGCCACCGTAATCTGGACATGATCGATATGCGCCGCGTTCCACAGCGGCTCGAACAGGATGTTGGCGAAGCGCAGCGCGAGCAGGTTCTGGACGGTTTCCTTGCCCAGATAATGATCGATCCGAAAGGTTCGGTCCTCCGGGAAGGCACGGGCCACCGCATCGTTGATCTGACAGCTTGAGGCGAGGTCGGTTCCAAGCGGTTTTTCCAGACCGATCCGCACCTTCTCACCGGCAAGACCGCTGGCGACCAGTCCCGCGATGGTCGGTTCGAACAGATTGGGGGCGGTGGACAGGAAGATGGCCAGGCCATTATCGGTGCCGCCAACCTTTTTGGCGAGCGCATCAAACCCGGCCGAATCCTTGGCATCAAGCGGCTGGTAATGCAGCCGGTTGAGGAAAGTTGCCATGCTGCCCCGGCGTTCTGCCGGAAGATACTTCTCAAGCGCCTCGCGGGCGAAATTGCGAAATCCGGCGTCGTCGAAAACTTGCCGCGCGGTACCGATGATCCTGAGGTTATCGGAAACCAGCCGGTCGGCGTGCAAGGCACAAAGCGATGGCAGCAGCATTCGCTGCGCCAGATCTCCGGTCGCCCCGAACAACAGCAGGCGGTCAGCTGTGAAGCTCATGGTCGCGTCACCGCGGTCTTGCTCATCATAAGCGCCTTCCCGAGAGCCGGGACGCCAAGGCCCCGCTTGCAAACGGGTTAGCAGTGCGGTGGGCGGTGCGCCAGTGCGGCGCGCGCCGAATCAGCCCCGGGCGCGGCGTGAATACGTTTGCGTCAGTGGAGGCTGGGGCGCAGTATTTCCAGCCCGGAGCGGCGCAGCGACTATAGGCGCTTCCGCAGCGTTGATCGGAACCGGATGGTAGTGCAGCGCGGGCTGGGCCTTGCCGAACAACCAGCCTTGGACCATCTGGCAGCCATGCGCGCGAAGGCTGGCAAGCTGCTCGGCATCTTCCACTCCTTCGGCCAGCGTGCACATGCCTAGCTGGTTCGCCAGGCTGATCACCGCGCCGACGATCGCCCGAGAATCTTCGCGTGAGCTTAGCCCGCTGATGAAGCTGCGATCGATCTTGATCTTGTCGAACGGGAAGGTCAGCAGATAGTTCAACGAAGCATAGCCGGTGCCGAAATCATCGAGCGCGATCTTCACCCCCAGATCGTGAAGCCGGTTGAGGACCGCAATATTGGTTTCGGAATTATGCAGCAGCACGCTTTCGGTGATTTCAAACTCGACCCGCGTAGGATCGATCCCGCTCTCTGCCAGGGCATTGACGATCACGGGTAGTAAATTGGGGCTGTCCAGCTGGACCGGAGAGAGGTTGATCGCGATGGTCTGCTCGCCTTCCCAGCCTGCCGCCGCGGTCAAAGCGGTGCGGATCATCCATTCACCGATCGGGACGATCAGCCCGGTCTCTTCGGCCAGCGGAATGAAGGCGTCGGGCATGACCAGGCCGTGGGCCGGGTGCTCCCAGCGCAGTAGCGCCTCATAGCCAGTCATGGTCTCGGTCGCGACATCGACCAGCGGCTGCAGGAACATCCTCAGCTCGCCGCGCGCAACCGCATGGCGCAGGTCGCGGGTCAGCGCATGGCGCTCCTGAAGTTTGGCATCCATGCCCGGCTCAAACATTTCCCAGGTCCCGCGCCCGGCATTCTTGGCTGCGTAAAGCGCCATGTCGGCATTGGAAACCAGTTGCTGCTTGAGCGAGGCATGTTGCGGGGCAAGGGCGATGCCGATGCTGAGGCCGTTGCCCAGCTCGTGACCCTCGATCGTCATTGGCTCGAGCATGACCTCGATCAGGTGCTCGGCCAGCCGAACGCCGTGATCGCAGGCGCTGTCGCCGGTCACGACGACAGCGAATTCATCGCCGCTCAGTCGCGCGACCAGCCGGTGTGTCCCGCCTAGACCGCTGTCGTCGACTGCCGCCGAAATCCGCAGCGCGATTGCGCGCAGGAAAGCATCGCCAGTCGGATGGCCGAACATATCGTTGACTGACTTGAAGTGATCGACATCGATCAGCAGCAGCGCCAGATTGGCGCATTCTTCCGTCTCGTCGAGCAGTTCGCCGAGTGACTGGTTGAACAAAGCCCGGTTGGGCAGGCCGGTCAACGCATCGTAATGCGCCATGTGGTGGACCCGGCTTTCGGCCAGGTGCTGAACAGTTACGTCGGAAATCACCCCGCGAAAGGCGACCCGGTCTTCGCCCGCATGATAGCAAGGCCTGCCGCTGATCGACCACCAGCAGTTGGCGTTTCCGGCCAGCGGCAGAACTTCATCGCGCAGTGTCCGCAACTCGGCCAGCGTCTCGGCCAGCGTCTCGCGGGCGCCGCCTTGTTCAAACAGCGCTTCGAACTTGCGCCCTTCAAGCGCGGTGACGCTTTCTCCAACAGCTTCGGCGAACCGGGCTGACACGCCGAGCATCCGGCCCTGATTGTCCAGCTCGAACAGCCAATCGGAGCCGCTGGCTTCATATTCGTTGAGCAGCAGCCTGACGGTGCGGGCCGATGCGGCCAGCTCGCGGTCACTCAGAATACGGGTGATGAACATATCCCGGGCAACAAAGGCCATCCGGATCAGCAATCCGCTGGCGGCGAGCAACACCACAATCGAAGCCAGCGCCGGCCAGCTGCCCAAACTGGCCAGTCCGAAGCCCAGGCCCAGCGTCTGCGCCGCAATATAGAGCGCTGCGGCACGGGGGAGGGTGCGCACGGTATAAGCGGCAGAGGCGATCTGGGTGACACCGCAGATCGCAAGCAGGAGCTGCGAACCGGGGGAAAGATGGGGCAACCAGAACGCCATTGCTCCGGCGAAATTGAGCCCCAACCACAGGCTGTTCATCTGGAAGGCGAGCAGCATCTTTTCGGTGCGGCGCTGGCGGCGACCGCGTGCGACGCCGCGCGCCAGCCACACCCGGTGGAGGCAGGCGGCTGTCATGGTGCTGAAAAAGGAGACCAGATGAAAAGCCGGGAACTCAGCGTAAAGGGCGATTACGATCATGGCAGCATTGAGCATGCTGCCCAGCACCATCGGCTTGACCATCCGGATATGCGCGCTGATCAGCCGGTTATCGACCCAATCGCGCAATTCCTCCGGAACCGCAGCGCGGAGCGCTGCGTGCTTGCTCACCATAAAACTGCACCCGACCCTGTTATTTACTCAATTCAACAGCTTGTAGGTTATCCAAGGTTAAGATTGCCTTGCCGGGTGCCAATCTGCGCTTTGGCTTGCGCCGCCCGGCGTTTAAGGCATCACGGTTACGGAGATTTTCAGATGCGCCAGATGTTGCTTGCCACAGTTGTTCCAGCCGCGCTGTCCTTGGCCGGTACTCCGGCCGCTGCGGCCAAGTCCAAGACCTATCCGCAGGCCGAAGCACAGGTGCTGGCGCTGGCCAAGCAGACCATCGCGATGCGCTCGGTGCGGGGGCTGGACAACAGGACGATCGAGGTCGCCCGCGCTTTCAAGGCGGCGCTGGTTGCTGGCGGCTGGGCCGACCGTGATGTCGAAATCACCCCGGTGGATGACACGGCCTATTTCATCGCGACCTGGACCGGAAGCGATGCCAAGCTGGGGCCGCTGGTGATCTCGGCGCATATGGACGTGGTCGAGGCCAAGCCGGCGGACTGGCAGCGCGATCCCTTCACCCCGGTGGTCGAAAACGGCTATCTGTTCGGCCGCGGGGCGAGCGATACCAAATTCGATGCCGCACTGGCGCTGTCCACGCTGATCGAGCTGCGCCGCCAGGGCTACCGCCCGCGCCGGTCGATCGTGATCGAGTTTTCAGGCGACGAGGAAACCACGATGAAAACCGCGCGGATCATCGCCGAGCGGCTCAAGAACGCCGAGCTGGTGCTCAATGTCGATGGCGCCGGCGGCACGCTGGACGAAGTCAGTGGCAAGCCCGCCTACTGGACGTGGCAGGGCGCGGAAAAGACCTATATGGATTACCGGCTGGAAGTGACCAATCCGGGCGGCCACAGCTCGCAGCCCCGGCCCGAAAACGCCATCGTCCAGCTGTCTGCTGCGCTGGGCCGTATCGGCGTCTATCGGTTCAAGCCCGAGATCAGCCCGCTGACCAAGGCCTATTTCGAACAAGCCGCTGCGTTTGAAAGCGACCCAAAGCTGGCCGCCGCAATGCGGGCCTTTGCCGTAAATCCGTCGGATTCCGGGGCTATCGCCGCGCTCAGCGCCTCGCCCGCCTATGTCGGCAAGATCGGCACCACCTGCGTACCAACAATGATGAATGGCGGACACGCTGAAAACGCCCTGCCGCAGCGCGCCACCGCCAATATCAATTGCCGGATATTCCCCGGTCACAGCCGCGCCGAGATCATGGCCGAGCTGACGCGGGTGGTGGATTCGCCGGTGGTGAAGATTTCCGACGCGACCGGCGGAGATTCGGTCGAATCTCCAGCCTCGCCGATGCGGTCCGATTTTGTGAATGCAGTGACCAAGGCAATCCGCAAGGCCTATCCCGGGGTGCCAATCGTTCCGGCGCAAGCCTCGGGCGCATCGGACAGCATGTGGTTCCGTGCGCTTGGCGTGCCGAGCTATGGGGCCAGCCCCTCGATGATCAAGGATTCGGATGAGTTTGCCCACGGCCTCAACGAGCGGGTGCCGCTGAGCAATATCCGTCCCGGCATCACCTATTACCTCAGCCTGTTCACCGAGCTTTCCAAATAGCGGAACTTGGCGAAATAAGCGCATCAAGCTGGGCGCGGGCAATCGCGCAGGCATCGTCCGCGGTGAAACTGCCGGGGGAGAGGCACAGCTCGAGCCACAGCCCGTCAACCAGCGCGGTAATCGCGATGGCGGCCAGGCGCAGCTCGGTTGCCGGTATCCCGCAACCGGACAGCAGCACCTCCAGCCGGGCGCGGAAGCTGGCGTATTGGAGATCGTGCTGCCCAGCGATGTCAGCGCGGGAGCGGACCAGACTCCAGAAAGAAACCCAGGTGGCAAGCAGCGCAGGATCGGCGATCGGGGGCAGAAAACTGGCGGTGACGAAAGCTTCAAGCTGCGCGCGCGGCTCTGCTCCCGCCTCGCTGAGCGCGGCCTCAAGCGCAGCATCGACCCTTGCACCGGTCTGGACATAAGTCGCCGCGACCAGCGCATCGACACTGCCGAAATAATGGCCAACCAGCCCGGGCGAAACCCCGGCTGCCACGGCGATGGTCCGTACGCTCGCGCCGCTGGCACCCTCGCGCGCCAGCACGGCGGCGCAAGCCTCGATCAGGCTCTGGCGGCGCGCATCCGGTTCGGCGCGTTTAAAGGCGGGTTTAGAGCTCACTTGCATTTCCTACCACTTGTTATACGATCGTCCAACAAGTAATATGGATTCGCCGATCATGGGCAAGCTCGAACAGGCCTTTACCGCGCTGAACGCAGATGAGGTCGATCCCGATGCGGATCGGGGCCTGCCTGGCTGGGTCTATCATGATCCCGAATTCCTGAACCTTGAAATGGCCCGGGTGCTGCGACCTTCATGGCAGATCGTCTGCCATGAAAGCGATATTGCCGCGCCCGGAGACTATCGCACGCTCGATTATCTGGGCGAAAGCGTGATCGCGATCCGCGGCGATGATGGTCAGGTTCGCGCCTTCACCAATGTCTGTCGTCACCGCGGCATGCGGCTGGTCGAGGGTCCGGCGGGCTGCGCGAGAAAGCTGGTCTGCCCGTATCACGCCTGGACCTATGACAGCGATGGCCGCCTGACCGGCGTGCCGATGAAGGGCGATTATCCGGCGCTTAAGCTGGAAGAAAACGGGCTGATCGCGGTTGATCTGGAAATCTGGCGCGGCTTCATTTTCGTCCGGCTGGAAGACGCCGGCTTCCCCTCGGTGGCCGAAATGATGGCGCCCTATGAGGCCGAAATCGCCCCTTACAAGTTTGCGGAGATGCGCCGGATGGGCGAAGTCCGCACCCGGCCCCGCGCAGTCAACTGGAAGCAGATCGGGGATAATTACTCCGACAATCTCCACATTCCGGTGGCGCATGACGGGCTGACCCGGATCGTCGGTAAAAGCTATGCGATCGAGGCGCAGCCGTGGGTGGACCGGATGAAGGGCGATCTGGTCGATCGGCCCTCGGGCAATTTCTGGGAGCGGTTCTATCAGGCGCATCTGCCGCGCGTGGATCATTTGCCACAGGGCAGCCAGCGCCGCTGGCTCTATTTCAAGCTGTGGCCGAACATGGCCTTCGATATCTATGCCGATCAGATCGATTTCATGCAGTGGCTGCCGACCGGGCCAACAACTTGCGACTTGCGCGAAATGGTGTTCACCCTCCCCGATCGTTATACTCCGGCGGGAAAAACCCGCGAAATGAAGCTGGCCCGCTATGCCAACTGGCGGATCAACCGCGTGGTCAACCAGGAAGACACCTGGCTGATCGAGCGGGTCCAGCAGGGCATGGCTTCCAAGAGCTATACCGCCGGGCCGATCGGTTCGAGCGAGGTCTGCCTGCGCAGCTTTGCCAAGAAGATCCGGGCGATAATTCCCGAAGCGCGGTTGCATCGGGCGCCGGCACCGGGGTGGAGCAAAACGTAACGCGAACGCGCCCTAAGCCCGTTCGTGGGGGGCGGAGTGGGGTGACGGTGGGCGCGGGGTGTCGCCATAGCGAGACACCAACCGAGGTTTGGTTTGGGTA
>JANOFJ010000236.1:0-4448 GCA_031413595.1 Novosphingobium sp. | reverse complement strand
TAACCGGGACGACAGGGCGGGGACGGCGGGGACCGGGCCAAGGTATGTGCTGGGTTAGGGCAGTTTAGGCGCTACGCATTGGCAATGTCCGCAGACGACAACTTTTGCCACATTCGGTTCCGATCGCAGATCAGGCGAAAGCCGACATCAGTCAGTAAACGGCACTTTGTTGGTTCCTACACGTTACCTTGGCATTCAACCGAGGAAATCAAAATGAACCGATACGCACTTTTCTTGCAGCATCGGACAAAGCCGGGTCAGCGCGATGCCGTGCAGAAGGTTTGGCAAAAGCACATGCAGCCAGCGATCAGCGCAAACGACGCACATGAAGTCTATGTCTATTCGTTTGGCTCCGATAAAGATCGAATCTGCGCCTTTCAGGTTTACGACAGCGAAGCGAGCGCGAACGCATTTCTCCAGTCAGACGAATACCGTGCGTATCAACGCGACGTTGAGCCGTTGCTCGAAGGACCGCCACAGGTTGAGGTGTTGCAACCGCAGTGGGTTAAAGGCGCAACCTGAACAAACGGCCGCAACTTCAAAAGATGGTTTGAAACCGGACAGTCAGCACCCCACCAAAAAACTCAACCCACTTTCCGTCACTCCGCCGCCAGCAACCCCTCCGCCGCCCCCAGATCGACACTCACCAGCCGCGAAATGCCCTGTTCGACCATGGTCACGCCGAACAGGCGGTGCATCCGGCTCATGGTTACGGCGTTGTGGGTGACGATCAGGTAGCGGGTGTCGGTTTCCAGCACCATCGCGTCGAGCAAATCGCAGAAGCGTTCGATATTGGCATCGTCGAGCGGCGCGTCGACTTCATCGAGCACGCAGATCGGGGCGGGGTTGGTGAGGAACAGCGCGAAGATCAGCGCGATCGCAGTCAGCGCCTGTTCGCCGCCCGAAAGGAGCGTCAGCGATTGCAGCCGCTTGCCCGGCGGCTGAGCGTAAATCTCAAGGCCAGCCTCCAGCGGATCATCCGAATCCACTAATGCCAGATGCGCCTGACCGCCTTCGAACAACCGGGTGAACAAGCGGCGGAAATGGGTGTCGACCGCTTCGAAGGCGGTCCGCAGCCGTTCGCGGCCCTCGCGGTTGAGATTGCCGATCGAGCCGCGCAGGCGGTGGACCGCCTCGGTCAGTTCGGCCTGCTCGGCGGTTGAAGTGCTGGCCTTTGCCTCAGCCTCAGCCAGCTCATCGGCAGCGACCAGATTGACCGGGCCAAGCCGTTCGCGGTCGGCCACCAGCCGGTCCATCGCGGCGGATTCTTCGCCGGCATGGGCGACGCTGGCTGCATCGAATTCGAATTTTGAGGCCAGCAGTGGTGGCGGGCACTGGAAACGCTCGCCCGAAATACGCGCCATTTCGCTGCGGCGTTCTTCCTCGTTCTCGGCCCGGGCGGCAGCCCCGGCGCGGGCCTCGCGCGCGGTGGCGAGGGCTTCATTGGCGGCGGCAAAAGCGCTATCCACCGCCCGTGCAATCTCGTTCGTCTCAGCCACAAGGGCTTCGGCCTCGGTCAGTTCCGCACCCAGCCGGGTGCGCACGGCATCGCCCGATTCGATCTCGCGGATCAGCGAGGCGGGCTTGGCGGCAACGACATTGCGCTCCTGCTCGATTTCCTCGAACCTCCTCCCCATTTCCGCCAGCCGCCCGGCGGCATCGCCGGCGCGGGCCTGCCAGCCCTTGATGTCACCGCGCTGGCCGCCCGTCCGTTCGCGCGCGACAGCCAGCGCCTGATCATGCGCGGCAAGGCCTGCGGTGGCGGCTTGCAAGCCTGCCCGCGCGGCATCGTGGCGCGCTTGCGAGGCGGTGAGTGTAGCGCGCCCGGCCTCGGGATCGGGCAGCGAGGCGCGCTTGGCCATCGCCGCATTACGCTCGGCTTCCGCGATGCTGCGCTGTTCGGCCAGGTCTGCGCCAGCCTCGGTCAGTTCGGCGCGGCGGGTCTCAAGCCGGGTCTTGGCCGCCTCGGCCTGATCGAGCGAGCGCAAGGCACTGCGTTCGTTCTCAGCGGCGGCGGCCAGTGCGCGTTCGTTTGAGATGACTGCCAATTGCAAGCCCGCCAACTCGGACTGAGCTGCACCCTGCGCTGCTTCAGCCTCGCTCACCGCAGAGCGCAGTGCGGGTAACTCGGCCTCCAGTGCGGCAAAGCGGTTCTCTGCTTCGAGCCGCGCCGCTTCGACCGCACCTTCGCCGCGCGACACAAACCCATCCCAGCGGCGCAGCCGCCCGGCGCGGGTCACCAGCCATTCGCCCGGAGCGAGCACCCGGCCATCATCACTCTCAGCGACACGGACCAGTGCGAGCCGCGCCAGCAACTGCGGCGGGCATTCGGGGACATGCGCGGCCAGGCTGTCGCTGACGGGCACTGGCGCGCTGGCCCCGGTCCAGTAGCGTCCGTCCTCGTCCGCAGGGGCCGCCCCCAGTGGCGCGCGCGCATCGCGCCCCAGCACAGCGGCGAGCGCGCGCTCATAGCCCGGTTCGGCGCGCAACCGGTCGAGCGCCACGGGTAGCCCATGTTTGGCGCTGGCCTGTTTTGCGCGCATGTCGCGGTCGCGCTGCAGGGCCAGCCATTCGCGCTCTATGCCGGCGAGATCGGCCCTGGCCGCCGCCAGTGTACTGCCCGCTGCATCGCGCAAGCCTTGCAACTCGCCCTTGCGCGTGTTTTGCGCATCGAGCGCGGCGCGTGCTTCGGCCAGTACAGAGGCTGCTGCATCGCGCGTCACAAGCGCTGCAGCCACAGCCGCATCGGGATCGCCTTCGCGGGCGAGAACCGCGCGCAGTTCGTCCTGGCGGGCCGCTTCATTGGCAAGGCGGGCGAGGCGCTGTTCGGCAGCTGCCAGCGCAGCTTCGGCGACGCGCCATTCGGCCTCGACCCCGGCTTGGGCGGCGGTTGATTGGGCAAAAGCAAGCTCGGCCGCGCGCAGATTGCGATCGGCATCGTCCAGCGCGGCGGCAATGACCGGTCGGCGCTGTTCGTCAGCCTCGAGCGCCGCCTCTCCCTCAGCAAGGTCGCTCTCCAGCCGGGCCAGTGCTGCGGCGGCATCCTTGGTCAGCCGGTCAGCATCGCCGCGATCTTCGTCAAGCCGGGTCTTCTGGCGGTCGAGGTCCTTCAGCCGTTCCTCGGCGGCTTCCAGCTGGCTGGTCAGCGAGGCCATCCGGTGGCCATGCGCGGTGGCATCGTCGCGGCGGTCGGCCAGCGTGTCGCGCGCTTCGGCCAATGCCTGCGCGGCAGCGTGCTGCGCGGTTTGCGTTGCCTTGGCCGAACCCTGCGCCTCGCTTACCCGCGCATCGGCGGCTTGGGCTTCTGCGCGCGCGGCATCGGCGGCAGCTGCGGCATCGCGCCAGCGGGCAAAAACCAGCCGAGCTTCGGCAAGTTTGATCTTGTCGGACAAGGCCTTGTAGCGATCCGCCGCGCGGGCCTGCCGCCGCAGGGCAGTGATCTGGGCATCGAGCCCGGCCATGATGTCTTCCAGCCGGGCCAGATTGACCTCGGTCGCGCGGAGCTTTTGCTCGGCGTCCTTGCGGCGCACGTGCAGCCCGGCGATCCCGGCGGCTTCCTCCAGCATCATCCGGCGCTCGGCCGGTTTGGCGGCGATTACCGCGGCGATCCGTCCCTGGCTGACCAGCGCCGGAGAATGCGCGCCGGTTGCGGCATCGGCGAACACCAGCGCCACATCCTTGGCCCGCACATCGCGGCCATTGACCCGGTAGGCGCTGCCGGCACCGCGTTCGATCCGGCGAACGACTTCCAGCTCTTCGCGCCCGCCCGCCCCGCCATCGATTTCGGCATGGAGCACAACTTCGGCGAAATCGCGCGGTGGACGCTGGGTTGTGCCGGCGAATATCACATCGTCCATGCCGCCGCTGCGCATGGATTTGGGGCTGCTCTCGCCCATTACCCAGCGGATCGCTTCAAGCAGGTTTGATTTGCCGCAGCCGTTGGGCCCGACAACTCCGGTCAGTCCTTGCTCGATACGCAGTTCAGCGGGCTCAACGAAGCTTTTGAAGCCGCTTAGTTTGAGCCGTCTGATGCGCATGTCGCGCTCGTTTCCCTGGCGGTCAGACGCGCCTAGCGCGCACCGGCCTTTTCGAGTTCGACCTTGACGACTTCCCAAGTA
The DNA here is from genome assembly GCA_031413595.1 of Novosphingobium sp. GTDB lineage: Bacteria > Pseudomonadota > Alphaproteobacteria > Sphingomonadales > Sphingomonadaceae > Novosphingobium. The sequence continues at coordinate 330 of JANOFJ010000236.1, read as the reverse complement.
TTTCCGTCAATCTTCTGGCCGTTCAGGGTGAGCGTGGGAGTGCCCTCGATCTTGAATTTTTCGCTCTGGGCGGTTGAGTTTGTCGCAAGCTGGGTAGCCTTGGCGCTATCGGCCAGGCAGCTCTTGCCCTGATCGGCCGCTATTCCGCGGCTTGCGAAGAACTGGTCCATTCCCGCCGCTGCGGCGATGGCGACAAAGCGCTGTTCGGGCGGAAGTGCGGCTGATGCCTGCAGCTGAGCCTGATCGCTTTTCTGGAGGTTTTCGAACATGGTACTTCTCCTCGGTGACGCCGCGGATCGACACATCTTCGAGCTGCACGAGCCCGAGGTA
>JANOFJ010000235.1:0-1852 GCA_031413595.1 Novosphingobium sp. | reverse complement strand
CGAAGGTGCCGCCGCCAAGGTCATAGACAGCAATGGTCTTACCGTCGGTCTTGTCGAGGCCATATGCCAGCGCCGCTGCCGTCGGCTCGTTGATGATGCGCAGCACTTCAAGGCCGGCAATCAACCCGGCATCTGTGGTCGCCTGGCGCTGTGCGTCGTTGAAATAGGCCGGTACGGTGATGACCGCTTGGGTAACGGTTTCACCCAGATAGCTCTCAGCCGTTTCCTTCATCTTCTGGAGGATGAACGCGCTGATCTGGCTGGGCGAGTAATCCTCACCGCCGGCCTTGACCCAAGCGTCGCCATTCTTGCCCTTGATGATCGGATAGGGAACCAGCTCGGTGTCCTTCTTGGTCACCGGATCGTCAAAGCGGCGGCCGATCAGGCGCTTCACCGCAAAAATCGTGTTGTCACCGTTTGTAACAGCCTGGCGCTTGGCCGGCTGGCCGATCAGCCGTTCACCATCCTTGGTAAAAGCGACGATCGAAGGCGTGGTGCGCGCACCTTCTGAATTTTCGATAACCTTCGGCTTGCCGCCATCCATGACAGACACGCAGCTGTTGGTTGTACCAAGATCGATACCAATAACTTTAGCCATTATAACCCCATCCTTGCATCATGTGTGACACCGCCACCTGCGCTTCCCGATTATCGGCGAAGCGGATAGTGCGGCTCTGGTATTTCTCGTCCTAGGGGGCGGATATAGGTGCGGTTTTGCTTGGCACAAGTGCGCGGGCGGATTAGCGGCAAGGGATGTCCACACTTGGAACAGAAGGTTATGTCCAAATGAAATTTACTCCCCTTGGCTTGCTTGTCGCGCTGGCTTTGGCCGGATGTCAGGAAAAGGCTGCGGCACCACAGGAAGCCAACCCTGATGCTAAACCCGGCCTGACCTTAAGCGACGGCAAGCTAATCATGCCTGCAGTATCGGGAAATCCGGGCGCGGCTTATTTCACTCTGTCCAACGGCGGCAGCGACGCGGTGACACTGGCGGCAGTAAGCATCGCAGGCTCGGAAAAGGCGGAAATGCACGAAACGGTCGGCGGATCGATGGCACCGCTCAAGGCTGTCACGCTCAAAGGAGGTGAAACCGCCAAGTTCGCGCGCGGCGGCAAGCATGTCATGGTGTTTGAGCTGAATGCCAGCATCACTGCGGGCAGCAAGGCCGAGTTAACGCTGATCTTTGCCGATGGCGACAAGCTTTCGGCACCGCTTGAGGTTGTGGAACCGGGCCAGATGCCGGTGGATCACGGAGATATGCGCTGAGCGAGGTGGAGTACTCTTGCCCGGTCGGCGGCGAACGGCGGCTGACAGCTGGCGAGATCGCGCTGGTTCGCCGGATCTTCGGCACTGCAATCGATCCCGCCCCAGTGCGGATCCGCCGCAAACGCTGGTTTCCGCTGCAGCCGCGTAGCACCACCATGGCACCCAGCGGCCATTTGCATTTTCACCCCCGATCCCCCAGCTATTGCGATGATTTCGCGCGGGTTGGGCCGCATCTGCAAGGTCATTTCATCCACGAAATGACCCATGTCTGGCAGGCACAGAAGCGCGGGCGTTTCTACCTGATCTTCCGCCGCCACCCGTTCTGTCGCTATAGCTACAGCCTGAAACCGGGCTGGAAGCTGGAGCGTTACGGGTTGGAGCAGCAGGCGGAAATCGTTCGGCATGCTTTCATGATGCGGAATGGTTGGTCGGTTGCCGGGGTGGCGGACAGCCGCGTCTATGACCTGCTGGTGGATTTCCCGGGGGCCGAGAATTGACGTCGTGCCCCGCGCCACCCGGGGCCGCCCAACCGGCGTTAAATATTTTTTTGGCGTGGCAGATAAAAAAACAGGGCCAGACAAATACC
>JANOFJ010000234.1:0-20821 GCA_031413595.1 Novosphingobium sp. | reverse complement strand
CGGCGCCCAGGCTCCTCGCCTTGCGCCGGAAGCCCATCAGGATGGCATGGGGGTCCATCCAGCCGTCCTCGGGCCCGAACGTGCCGAGCGCGATGCCGTCGAGATTGAGCGAGGGAAAGCGACGGGCCAGCGCGTCGCGGTCCAGCAGCTCGACCGGCGCGCCGAGGCCCGTCTGTGTCGCGTGGCTGGCGCGCAGGTCCGCGGCGCCGTCATCGGTCGCCAGGAACAGGTAGCCTCCCTGGCGCAGGCCGACGTCGGGAATGTGTCCGTCGGTCGCCATGATCGCGGAGAAGCGCCGGTAGAAGCCGAGCCCATAGCGCGACATCAGGACGTTCTCGGGCAGGCTGAACTGCTGGCGGATGCCGCCGGCGGAGCGCGGGGTCGAGGCGAACTCGTAGCTCGGGTCGCGCTCGATCACCGCGACCGTGACCGGCCGGCCGTCGGCCAGCAGGTGGTACGCGGCCGAGCAGCCGATCACCCCGCCGCCGACGATGACGACGCGGGCCTTCCTGGGCAGTTCAGCCACCCTGCTCATACCTTCATCTTGGCGTTGTCGGGATCGTAGGCCGGATGCTCAAGCACCGTCGCGCTGCGCAGTTCGCCTTGCAGCTGGATATCGAACCGCGATCCGGGCGCGGCATGGTCCAGCGGCACGCAGGCGAAGAACAGGCTTTTGCCGACCCGGTGACCATAGCCGCCCGAGGTAGTGAGGCCGATACATTGATCGCCGACCATGCACGGCTCCGCTCCGCGCACATCGACGTGTGCCGCATCCACCTCGCCATATATGATCCGGAACCGGTCGGGCGCTTCCAGCGTTTCCTGCCTGCCGACAAAGTGATCCTTCTTGAAATTGATGAAACGGTCCATCCCCGCCTCGATCATGGTCAGCTCGTTGGTCAGCTCGCTGCCCCAGGCCTTGTAGCCCTTTTCCATCCGCATCGTGTTGACGGCATAGAGGCCGTAATTGGCGATGCCGAACTCGTGTCCCGCTGCCCAGACGGCGTCATACAGAGCGGCGAGGTCATCCATCGCGGGATGCAGTTCCCAGCCCAGCTCACCGACATAGGACACCCTGAGCGCGCGAACCGGCAGGCCCGCGATCGTGATGTCCTGCCCGCTCAGCCAGCGGAAGCCCTCGTTGGACAAGTCCGCATCAGTGAGCTTTGCCAATACCTCGCGTGACCGCGGTCCGCTCAGCACCAGCACGCCCCGGTCCATGTTGGTGTTGGTGATGGTCACATTTTCGTGCGGCAGCTTGCTTTGCAGCAGATGATCGAGATCGCGTTGTTCGGCAGCGGCAGCGGAGAGGCAATAGAACTGCTCGTCGCCTATCCGCGTCACAGTCATTTCGCCGTAGATCCGCCCGAGCCGCGAGAGCGGATGAACCAGGCCGATCCCGCCTTGCTTCTTCGGCATCCGGTTGGCGCAGATCCGGTTGAGGAACGCTTCGGCATCAGCCCCGGTGACCTCATATTTGGCAAAGCCCGACAGATCGAGCACGCCAACCCGCTGCTCCACCGCCTGCACTTCGGCGGCGACCACTTCGAACACGTTGGTGCGGTGATAGCCGGCTTCTTCGGGGCTGCCATCGAGCGAGAACCACTTGGGCCGCTCCCAGCCATAGGTTTCGCCATAGACCGCGCCTGCGGCCAACAAGCGCCCATAAAGCGGGCTGATCTTCTGCGGGCGGCCGTCCGACTCCTCCTCACCCGGGGGGCGGGTGGTGAAGGTCAGCCGGTAATCGAGGAACACCTTCGCGCGGCAATAGTCCTCATCCGCGAACGAGCCATAACGGCGCGGATCGAACTCGGCCATGTTGATGTCGGCATCGCCATAGACGATCGACTGGGCAAGGTACTTGCCCGAACCGCCACCCTGCGCGATGCCGAACGAAGTGCCGGCGCAGTGCCAGAAATTGCGCAGGCCCCCAGCTGGTCCCAGCAGCGGCCCGCCATCGGGCGTATGCGGGATCGCGCCGTTGACGATCCGGCGGATGCCGACTTCCCCAAATATCGGCATCCGCTCGATCGCGCGCTCAAGCCATTTCGAGATCCGGTCCAGATCATCGATGAACAGCTCGCTGGTCGATGCCCATTCGGGCTGGCCCTTGGGCGCCCATGCCTCGGCCAGGCCGATATTCTCGTAAATCCCGATCAGCCCGCTTTTCTGCTCCTGCCGGAAATAGCCCGAGACATGCGGGCAGCGCATTACCGGAATTTCCTCGTCGCGCTCCATGAAAGCCGGGATTGGATCGGTAACGATGTAATGGTGCTCCATATTGGTCACCGGAATGTCGATTCCCGCCATCTGGGCGACCTGCCTTGCATAGCAGCCCGCTGCATTGACCACGATTTCAGCGCGGACCGTGCCTTGCTCGGTCGCCACGTCCCATTCGCCGCTCGGCAGCTGGGTCAGCCCGGTCACCCGGTTGCGCCGGACGATGGAAGCTCCTAAGTTTTTCGCCCCTATCGCCATGGCGTTACAAAGCCCCGAGGGATCGGCATGACCATCCCCGGTGGTATAAGCGCCCGCAATCACGCCCTCAGTGGTGACGAACGGATTGATCCGGCGGATTTCGTCCGGCGTGATGATCTCCATGTCGAAGCCGATAATCTTGGAGAAGCCGTGGATATATTTGAACCAGTCGAGTTCGCGCTGGTTTGTCGCAAAGCGGATCCCGCCCGACTTGTGCCAGCTGACATATTGCCCGGTCAGCCCTTCGAGCCGGGGGTAAAGATCGTTGCTGTAGGCGTGGATCTTGGCAAGGTTGAAGCTGCCGGTGATGCTGGGGCACTGGCCAGCGGCGTGCCAGGTCGAGCCCGAAGTCAGCTCGTCTTTCTCGATCAGCATGCAATCGGTCCAGCCAAGCTCAGCCAGATGGTAGAGCAGGCTGGCGCCCATGATGCCGCCGCCGATGATGACTACGCGCGCCTGTGTGTTCATCGAAATCTGCACTCTCACCGCGAGGATATTTTGCGGCGACCTTAGGGGGTAGAGGGGCACTGCGACAAATGGCTAATTCGGCTGGATTGGTTCAAAAAATTTATCCGTCAGGGCCGGGGCTGACTGTTAGAGGGGAGCGCAAGGGGGCGAAAGCAGCATGAAAACCGCAGTTATCTCAGGCGCAGCGCAGGGCCTCGGGCTGGTCACCGCGCGGCTGTTTGCCAATGCCGGCTATCATGTGGTGCTGACCGACATCCAGCCGCTGGGCGCCGCATTGGCAGAACTTGCCGCCGATGGCCTGAGCGCTTCGGGGCTGAGCGGCGATATCGCCTCGGAAGATTTCGCCACAGCGCTGACGGCTAACGTTGCGGCCGATCATGGCAGCGCGGCTGTGCTGGTCAACAACGCCGGGATCAGCCTGATCTGCGCCGCCGAAGATACCAGCCTCGATCAGTGGCAACGGGTCATGGCCATCAATCTGCAGGGGCCGTTCCTGCTGTGCCGCGCATTCGGCAAGCAGATGCTGGAGCGCGGGTCTGGCAGTATCGTCAATGTCGCCTCTATTGCGGGCCTGCACGGGGTGATCCACCGGGCGGCCTACAACGCCTCGAAACACGGGCTGATCGGCCTAACCCGGACGTTGGCGGGCGAGTGGGGCGGGCGCGGGGTGCGGGTCAACGCAGTTTGTCCCGGCTGGATCAAGACCGAGATGGATCTGGCCGATCAGGGCTCTGGCGCTTATTCCGACGCAGACATCATCGACCGCGTGCCGATGGCGCGGTTCGCCCGGCCCGAGGATGTTGCTGCCGCGATCCTGTTTCTGGCCCGCGAGGACAGCTTCATCAACGGCGTGTCGCTGCCAGTCGATGGCGGCTGGATTGCCGATGCCAGCTGGGACGCCCTGCGGATCAATTCCCGGGCCGGTTAGAACGCGCGAAGGCCCGCGTCTTGACGCAAAAAAATTCACCCCTCGGGCCAAATTTTTCATTTGTGGCAACAAGAGCACACCCGTCTAATCGGCGCTGAAAACAAGAGCATTCGGGTGCAGGCAGCAGCTATGAAAATCGGATTTATCGGCCTGGGCAATGTCGGCGGGAAGCTGGCCGGAAGCCTGCTTCGCAATGGTCACGATGTGACGGTTCGCGATCTCGATGAAGCGCTGGTCGCCGATTATGTCGCAAGCGGCGCCAAGTCGGCCCCAACGCCAAGGGCGCTTGGCGAAGCGGTAGATTTGATAGTCACCTGTCTGCCCTCGCCAGCCGCCAGTTCAGCCGTCGCTGAGGGCGAAGATGGGTTCCTGGCTGTGATGCGTCCCGGCCAGGTCTGGCTGGAAATGAGCACGACCGACTATTCGGAAATTATCCGCCTTGGCGCGCTGGTCGAGGCGCGCGGCGCCATGTTCATGGAATGCCCGGTTTCAGGCGGCTGCCACCGCGCCGATACCGGCAATATCGCAATTTTTGCCGGCGGGCCGCGCGCGGGATTTGAGGCCGTGCTGCCAGTGCTGACCACTATGGGCCGCCGCATCCTCCACACGGGGGCGCTGGGTACAGCCTCGCAATTGAAGGTCATGACCAACTATCTGTGCACTGTGCATCTGGTGGCACTGGCCGAAGCGCTGACCACCTGCAAGGCGATCGGGCTGGATATGAACACCACCTACGAGGCGATCCGCATCTCGTCGGGCAACAGCTTTGTCCATGAAACCGAAAGCCAGGTGATCCTCAACGGCAGCCGCGACATCAATTTCACGATGGATCTGGTCAGCAAGGACATCGGCCTGTTCGACAAGATCGCCCATGAAGCAGGGGTGCCGGTGGAACTTTCACCTTTGATCGTGCGGCTGTTCAAGGAAGCAGAGGCAGCCTATGGCCCGCGCGAATTCTCGCCCAACATCATCCGCCGCTATGAAGAGCCGCTGGGCATCAAGGTCCTGGGGACCGGCTTCCCTGCCGAAATGACAGATGATGAGCCCGAAGAACCGGGCTATGAGGTCGTTCCGAAACGCTGAATGACGGACAATTTGCCATGACCAACGCCGCGCCGACCGACCATGCCGGGTGGAGCGCCCTGGCGGGTTCGCTGAGACTCGAAACCGGGCTGGTGATCGACGGACAGAACCAGAGCGCGAGCGGCGGTGCGCTGTTTCCAGTGATCAATCCGGCGGACGGAACCACAGTGGCCGAAATGGCTTGCGGAACAGCGGCTGACATCGAACTGGCGGTGGCTGCGGCTCGGCGCGCATGGGACGACGGCCGCTGGCGGCACATGGCGCCGCGCGCAAGGATGGATATCTTCCGTCGCTGGGCCGATCTGGTCGAGGCCCATGCGGCCGAACTGGCGATGCTCGAAACGCTGAGCATGGGCAAGCCGGTAAGCGATGCGCTGAGCATCGATCTGCCCGAAACAATCGTCACGATCCGCTATTTCGGTGAAGCGATCGACAAGGTGGCGGGCAGCGTCACCAACAGTCCGCATGGCGCGGTGCATATGATCGCGCGCGAGCCGCTGGGGATTGTCGGGGCGATTTCGGCCTGGAACTATCCGCTGCTGATGGCGACATGGAAGGTCGCTCCGGCGCTGGCGGCGGGCAACTGCGTGATCCTCAAGCCCGCCCAGCAGGCCCCGCTGTCCTGCATCCGCCTGGCGCAGCTGTTCCTTGAAGCGGGCGGACCGGCGGGCGTGTTCAACGTGGTCAACGGCCGCGGGCAGGATGCCGGGCGCGCGCTGGCGCTGCACGCCGATGTGGCCAAGATCAGCTTCACCGGCTCGACTGCAGTTGGCAAGCAGCTGATGATCTATGCCGGAGAATCCAACCTCAAGCGCGTCTCGCTTGAGACTGGCGGCAAGAGTCCGCAGATTTTCATGCCCGATCTGGCCGATCTTGATGTCGCCGTAGATCGCGCGATCATGGGCATTTTCGACAATGCCGGACAGGTCTGCAACGCCGGCTCACGGCTGCTGGTCCATACGGACATCCACGACGCGTTCGTCAGCCGTTTCGTGGCGCGCGCGGGCGAGCTCTATTCCCCCGGCGATCCGCTCGATCCGTCGACCAGCCTTGGTCCGATGGTCACCAAGGCACATCAGAACGACGTGTTGCGCTGGATCGAAACCGGCAAGGCTGAGGGTGCGGAACTGGCGCTGGGCGGCAGCGCAGACGCTTCGCGCGCCGAGGGGGCCTATGTCATGCCCACCCTGTTCACCGGGCTGACCCCGGCGATGCAGATCGGCCGCGAAGAAGTGTTCGGGCCGGTTGCGGCGCTGTTTTCGTTCCGCAATGAGGCCGAGGCGATCAAGCTTGCCAATGACTCGATCTACGGCCTTGCCGCCAGTGTCTGGACCAGCGATCTCAACTGCGCGCACCGGATGGTGGGGGCGCTTGAGGCGGGCGTGGTCTGGGTCAATTGCTTCGGCGATGGCGACATGACCCAGCCGTTTGGCGGCTACAAGCAATCGGGCAATACCCGCGACAAGTCGCTCGAATGCCTGGCCGGTTACATGCAATCGAAGTCCGCGTGGTTTAGCCTGGAATAGGGTTCAGCCTGGAATAGCCACCACTTCGGTGACGTGGTTTTCCATCCAGTCCATGAATGTGCGGATCCGCAGGTTTTCTTTCATATCCTTGCGGCAGATCAGCCCCCAGGCGCCGGGGCAGACCTCAACATGCGGCGATGGCTTGACCAGTCGTCCCGCCGCCAGATCCTGATCGACGAATGGCCCGTTGACCAGCGCCACGCCTTCACCATTCAGCGCCATCTCCAGCGCGACAGCCAGCGTATCGACCATCAGGTAAGGCACCTTGGGCTCAAAGCTGACCCCGGCCGAAGTGAACCAGCTGTCCCAGTTCTGCACCTCGGTATAGATCGCCACCAGCGGCTGTTGCATCAGATCGGCCGTGCTGGCCGCGGGGCCGATCCGCTCCAGAAATTCGGGGCTGCAGACCGGGAACAGTGCATAATCGAACAGCGGAACCCAGTGGAACTTGGCCGGATCGGGAAGTTCCGCGCAATAGACCAGTCCGACATCGGCATGGACATCGTCAAACTCCCACTCGACCGCACAGGTGCTGAGCGTCAGTTTGATCTCGGGATGGTGATGGAGGAACTGCGGCACGCGCTTGGCGAGCCAGCGGATCGAAGCAGTGACATAGGTTTGTACCCTGAGCGGCTTGTCCAGCGCGTGGCGATGCACCGCCTCGACCCCCTCGAGCAGCGATTCAAACGCCGATCGGACAAACGGATAAAGCACCCGGCCCTCTTCGGTCGAAACAATATGGCGGCCTTCCTGCGCGAACAGCGTGACCCCCAGCGCCTCTTCGATCAACTGCACCTGGTGGCTGATCGCCGGATGGGTCAGGCACAGCTCCGCCGCCGCATCGCGAATGCTCTGATGCCGGGTTGCAGCCTCAAAGCCTTTGAGCGCTTTGAGCGGGGGCAAGCGGCGAAGTTCAATCTTGTTTTGCATCAGGCGGGACTCGCGCGGGCTTGGTTCGGGTTGAAGCTTACCACCGTCGCCCAGACTGGTAAAATAAATTGACGGATGGGCAATCGCAACGGCTAGGCGGCGAGTTGCTGGCGCAGCTCTTCTAGTCTGATCGCGAGGTCAGGCGGCAAGGGCCCGAGTTTTTCTGCCTCGATGCATTGCATCAGTTCTGCGCGGTTCTTGACGCCCAGGACAACCGTATCAACCCCGGCCATATCAAGTGCATAGCGATGCGCGAGCAGCGCTGGATCGACGCCGAGTTCGGCGCAGAGCGCGCGGAATGGTTCGGCCCGGCGATAATCGGCAGCTTCCGGGTGACTGTCCTTGAGCGGGCGGTCAATCGCCGCAGTCAGCGCGCCGGCTTGAACTGCCCGGACCCCCATAACTCCAACATTTTGCGCCTTGGCCGCCGCGATGATCTCACGCGGAATGGGGGCTTCGGCGAAACGACGGATAGCGCCGGGAGAATCGAGCAGATTGGTAATCGCCTGAACCACATCGGGTTTCGTTTCGTGGTTCAGGGCCTTGATGATCGTCTGCGGAACACCGATCCCGGTGATCCCCCAGGCGCCAATCCGGCCTTGCTGTTTGAGCCGCTCGAATGCCGGGACCACTTCACCGACATATTGGCTCCACGGCGTGGCAAAGCTGCGGCGATGCTCATTCCCGAAGGCAAAAACGGCATCATCCTCACAGATGTTGGTGTGGAGGAAGAAGATGTCGGCATGATCCAGCCGCATCGCCGCCAGACTCGCGCCGAGCGATGCTTCGAGCAGGCGGGCAATGCTGCCGTTCTCGGGCTCACCCAGCATGCATTTGCTGGTTATCCGGACCCCGTCTGGCAGATTGCCCGCAAACGTCTCGGCCACAACCTCTTCGCAATGGAGATAGATTGGCGCCGTGTCGATCAGGGTAATCCCCTCCGCAACAGCCGCGTCCAGGGTCGCAATCGCCTCATCGCGAGTAGTCTCGCCCCAGATTTGCCCCAGCCCGCCGCCGCCAAGTGTCAGTCGGCTGACATTCTGGAACGGCCCGAGTTTGCTATACAGCATGCTGCTCGCTCCTAGCCCGCGCATCCTCGATGATCATCGCCGCACCCTTTTCGGCGACCATCACGGTTGGCGCATTGGTATTGCCCGAAGTGATGGTCGGGAAGATCGAGGCGTCGATCACCCGCAAGCCCTGCACCCCGTGAACCCGCAGCCGCGCATCGACCACCGAACTCGCGGCGTCGGGACCCATCATGCAGGTGCTGGTCGGATGATAGACGGTATCGGCGCGCTTTCGAAAATCCGCGAGCAGAGCCTCATCGCCATCGACGCCCACGCCGGGGATGATTTCCTCGGTGATGATATCCGCCAGTGGCCTCGTCCGGGCGATCTGGCGCAGCAAGCGGTTGCCCGCGATCACATCGTCGATGTCCGGCTGGGTCGAGAGATAATTGGGCTGGATCAGCGGATGGACGGCCGGATCGGGCGAGGCCAGCTCCAGATGCCCGCGGCTGGTCGGCCGGCAGGGGTTATGCGAGAGCAGGAACGCCGAAAACGGATCGGGATTGAGCAGCTTGCGTTCGCTCAGCGGCGTCTGGGTATAGCTGACCGGGCTGAAATAGAGCTGCAGATTGACTTGGGGCTGTTTGGGATCGCTGCGCACGAACCCGCCGCTCTGGTTGACGCTGAGCGAGAGCGGCCCGGACCGGTCGAACATATAGCGCAGGCCCGCCAGCGCCTTGCCGAGCGCGGGATGCAGCACATCGTTTAGCGTCGGTACCCGGGTCTTGTAGAAGTAAGAGACCGCCAGATGATCCTGGAGATTGCGGCCGACTGCTGCGGCGGCAATCAGCGGCTTGATCCCAAGGCGCTGCAATTGCGCAGGGTCACCGATCCCCGACAGCATCAGCAGTTGCGGCGAATTGATCGCCCCGCCGCTCAGGATCACCTCGCGCCGGGCGCGGACCTGATGGACCTTGCCATTCCTCGTATATTCGATCCCGACAGCCCGCTTGCCTTCGAACACAATCCGGGTGGCCAGCGCCTTGGTCTGCAATTTCAGCGTCTTGCGCCCCAATGCCGGGCGCAGAAAGGCATTGGCGGTAGAAGCCCGCCAGCCGCCACGGGTGTTGATCTGATAGAACCCGACCCCTTCGGAATGGCCACCATTGAAATCGCTGGTCGGGGCAAACCCCAGAGCCTCGGCGGATTCGATGAAGCTGTGGCAGATCGGATGGACGTGCGGCGAGATGTCGGTGACATGCTGGGGCCCGCCCTTGCCGTGCCAGGCGCTGTCGCCGTCAAAATCCTCGGATTTCTTGAAGAACGGCAGCACTTCGTCCCAGCCCCAGCCGGGATTGCCGAGTGCTTGCCAGCCATCGAAATCATGCGGCTGGCCGCGGACGTAAACCATCGCGTTGATCGAGCCCGAGCCGCCCACCACCTTGCCGCGCGGCCAATAGCTGCTGCGCCCGCCAAGGCCCGGAACCGGCGCAGTATCATACATCCAGTTGATCCGCCGGTCGAAGAAGGTGCGGCCGTAACCGATCGGCACCTGGATCCAGATCGACAAATCGCTGCCGCCCGCTTCGAGCAGCAGCACGGTGGTCTTGCCATCCGCAGTCAGCCGGCCCGCCAGCACGCAGCCGGCCGTTCCTGCACCGACGATCACATAGTCAAATTCATCTATGTCCGCTGGCATCTCAGCGGACCGGGTGCTGGGTCATCTCGAGATGCAGCATTGTCCCGGTGTAGGGATTGGCCAGCGCCACTTCCTCGTTGAGTTCGACGCCAAGCCCCGGCGCGGTCGGCGGAATGACATGGCCGTCCTCGAACGGGATCGGGCTCTTGAGGATCTCGGAGTGAAACCCGCCCCAGGTCTCGATGCTCTCGAGGATCAGGAAATTGGGTGAGCAGGTCGCGAGCTGGATATTGGCTGCCCCCACGATTGGCCCGCAATAGAGGTGCGGCGCGATCTGCACGTGATGCACCTCGGCCATCCCGGCGATCTTCTTCGCCTCAAGCAGCCCGCCAACCCGGCCCAGATTCATCTGCAGGATTGCCGCGCTGCCGGCGGCCAGCAACCGGGCGAAGTCATATTTGGTCGCCAGTCGCTCACCGGTCGCAATCGGGATGCTGGTGGCGCGGGCAACCTTGGCCATCTCCTCGGGCGCATCGGGCGGCACCGGCTCTTCCAGCCACAGCGGATCATAGGGCTCAAGCCGCTTTGCCAGCCGGATCGCGCCCGCCGCAGTCATCTGGCCGTGGGTGCCAAACAGCAGATCGGCTTTCGTGCCAACCGCTTCGCGCATGGTGCGGGCAAAGCGGTCGCACAGTTCCAGCGCTTCGAGCGACAGCTGCCGGCCATCAAACGCCGAATAAGGCCCGGCCGGATCGAACTTCAGTGCGGTGAAGCCCTGCGCCAGATATTCGCCCGCGCGCTCTGCTGCAAGGTCTGGATCGTGATAGACGTCGCTTTGATCGCCGGGGCGCGGGTAGATATAGGTATAGGCGCGGAGCCGCTCATGCACCTGGCCGCCCAATAGTTTGTAAACCGGTTGGCCCGCCGCCTTGCCGATGATGTCCCAGCAGGCCATTTCGAGCGCGCTCAGCACGCCCATTACGGTCAAATCGGGATGCTGGGTAAAACCGCTCGAATAGACCCGGCGCCACAGTGCCTCGATATCATGCGGATCGGTGCCTTGCGCATAACGCGCAAACACATCCTCGATCATCTTTGCCACCAGATGCGGCTCGAACGGAACGCAATAGGCCTCACCCACGCCCGAAATCCCGCAGGCGGTGGTCAACTTGACGAACACGAAGTAGCGCCCGCCAAAATGCGGCGGAGGATTGCCGACCACGAAGGTCTGGATATCGGCCAGTTTCATGCCGGATAGAATCCGTTCATCACCTTGATCTCAAGGAAATCATGCAAGCCAAACTCGCCCCATTCGCGGCCATTGCCGGACTGCTTGTAGCCGCCGAACGGTGAGCAATAATCCTGGCCTGCGCCATTGAGATAGACACTGCCGGCACGGATTTGCCCGGCGACACGCTGCGCGCGGTTCAGATCGCCGCTCTGGATGTAGCTGGCCAGACCATAGGGCGTGTCATTGGCGATGGTGATGGCATCGGCCTCATCCGTGAAGGGGATCATCACCAGCACCGGGCCGAAAATCTCTTCGCGGGCGATGGTCATCTGGTTGGTGACGCCGGCGAAGATCGTCGGTTTGACGTAATAGCCGCGCGTAAAGTCCTCAGCCCGGCCGGTGCCGCCAGCAATCAATTTCGCGCCCTCATCGATCCCCGTCTGGATCAGCGCCTGGATCTTGTCATACTGGACCTTGCTGACCACCGGACCAAGATGCGGACCCTTTTCCAGCGGATCGCCCAGTGTGACGCCCGCCGCAACCCTGGCCGCAATCGCCACCGCCTCGTCATAGGCAGAGGCTTCGATCAGCATCCGGGTCGGCGCATTGCAGGATTGGCCGGTATTGCCGAAGCAATGCATCACGCCGCGCGTAACGGCCGCTTCAAGCCCGGCATCGGCAAACACGATATTGGCCGATTTTCCGCCGAGTTCCTGTGAGACGCGCTTGACCGTTTCAGCGGCTGACTTCGCCACCTGGATCCCGGCACGGGTCGATCCGGTGAAGGACACCATATCGACCTGGGGATGGCTGGTCAGCGCATCACCGATCGCCGCGCCGGTGCCGTGGAGCATGTTGAACACGCCTGCCGGAAAACCGGCCTCGTCGATGAACTCGGCAAACAACTGCGCCGAAAGCGGCGCGACTTCGCTGGGTTTCAGCACCATGGTGCAGCCCGCCACCAACGCTGGGCCGATCTTGGCAGCCAGCTGATTAATCGGCCAGTTCCAGGGGGTGATCAGGACGCAGACGCCGATCGGTTCATGGACCAGCCTGCCATTGCTGCCGATCTTGCGCTCCCACTCCATCGCGCGGGCGGCTTTGACCGTTTCCTTGAGATGGCCCGGGCCGCATTCGGCCTGGGCATTGAACGACAGATCATAGGGCGCCCCCATCTCGGTCGAGATCGCACGAACCATTTCGTCATAGCGCCGCTCGAACACCGCGATCAGCTTTTCCACCAGCGCAATCCGCTGATCGAGTGACATGGCGGAATAGGCGGGAAAGGCCGCGCGGGCTGCAGTCACCGCCGCATCGACATCATCGGGTCCGCACAGCGCGACCAATGCAGCGCGTTCTTCGGTGGCGGGATTGACTGCCTCAAAGGTCTGGGTCGACGTTTTCGGCGCGGTCCACTTGCCGCCGATGTAGGACTTGAGTGGTTGCTCAGACATAACCCACCGCCCGCTTCTGATCTTCGACAATATACTTCTCGGCGCGCCAGTAATGGAACGCTGCCCACAGACCGGTCGGGGCGAGAATGAGCTGCGCCAATCGCAAGGAGTCCGCGTTGCCCCCGCCGGTAGCATCGAAGTAATCGCTCAGCGCCCCGACGATCCCCGGTGCAATGATCAGATTAAGCACGTTGGCTACCAACAGGGAGATCGCAACCGCCATCGCGCGCATTTTAGGGGCGGCAAGGTTTTGGCAAAGTGCAAACGCCGGGCCGATGTAGAAATAGATTGCCGGAATGAACAGCCACCACATCAGCTTCGCAAAGCCAAGATCATGCGTCCAGTAAGCCAGAAACGACGGGATCGTTGCGGCGGCAGTGACAACCGCGAGCAGGCGGGCAATCTTGCGCGGATCGGTATAGGCCGGTCGCGCGACGATATAAGCCGTCACCAATGATGCTCCGATACCGCCGACCAGATAGATCTGGCCAAGCAAGCCGCCTGCAGCGCCCTCGTCCATCCCATAGGTCCGTTGCAGGAACAGCGGCGTGAACCACATCAGGCCCCAGCCCCAGAAAGCGGACAGGCCGCTGCCAGCCATGGCATGAACCGCCGACTTTTGCGACCAGATGAACCTCAGTGTTTCCATGACGGTCGGGGTCTTGTCGACGGAAACCGCATCGAGGCGGCCGCGGGTAGGTTCCTTGATGGTCACAAAGATGACCAGCGCCAGAATGATACCGGGAATGCCGAGCACCAGAAACGCCGCGCGCCATCCGTACTCTGCGGAAACATAGCCGGCGATATCCGATCCCAGCCAGGCACCAATCGGCGCGCCCAATGCAAAAACCGTCATCGCCATTGAGCGGCGGTCAGCGGGGAAATAATCGGCGATGATCGAATTGCAGGCGGGCGTTCCCCCCGCCTCGCCAATGCCAACACCGATCCGCGCCAGCAACAGGTCCACAAATCCGCGGGTATATCCCGTCAGCGTCGTCATGAGCGACCAGACCGCCACCGATGCGGCAAGCAGCGTGCGGCGATTTTTTCGGTCACATAGCCACGAGAGCGGGATGCCCATCGTCACATAGAAAAGTGCGAGCGGTATTCCCAGCGACGCGGCACCCGTGTCGGTCAGCTTGAGCTCCTTACTGATAGGCCCCAGCAAGGTGGAAAGCACATAGCGGTCGGCAATACTGATGGTGTAGACCAGCATCATGATGATCAGGACATACCAGCGTTGCCCGAGCGTCGAGACCTGATCGACATCAATCAGCTTAGGTTGTGGCCTACTAGCCATCATCGTTCCCCTCTAGGTTGAGACCAGCTCCGGTCCCAGAATATCGCGCAGCGGATCGAGCCACGGGCTGAAGTTTTCCCATTGATCGACGCCGCTTTTGAAAATCGGTTGCCTGACTTGTTCCGAGCTGGCGGTGCGGACCGCGCGTTCGGTTTCGTGGAAATTGATACAGGCTTCCTCAAACGGCAACCCGCAAAAATCGAGCAAGCGGCGAACTTGTGGTTCAAGATCGGCGACGACCGCTTCATAGCTGACCTGCAGCACCTTGCCCGGCAGCAGCTTGTCCCAATGGTCCATCAGCGCGACATAATCACTGTAGTAATGGCCGATTTCCTCAAGGCCATAGGTGAACTCCTGCCCTTCGGCGAACAGCTGCTTGAAGCCGCTGAAGCAGCAGCCCATCGCGCCGCGCCGGGCATCGATGATCTTCGCATTTGGCAGGATCAGATGGATCAGGCCGATGTGGCGGAAATTGTTGGGCATCTTGTCGATGAAGAACGGCGTGGCCTGCTTGCGGTGGATCCGCGTGTCGCGAATATAGGCCTCGCCAAAGCCGGTCAGCTCTTCGCGGGTAAGTTCGCTCAGATTGGCCGGGTAGCGCGCCTCTTCATCCACCCGCCGCCGCCCGTCGAGCTTATGCGCCAGCGCGAGGATATTGGGCAGCTCCATCGTCCCCTCCACCTGACTATGCGAGGCGAGGATCTGTTCAAGCAAGGTCGATCCAGCGCGCGGCAGGCCGAGGATGAAGATCGGATCGGGCGCGGGGCTGCCTGAACCGGCAAGGCCCGCAAACAGCGCCGGGGTGCAGTGTTCAATCTGCAGGGCGATCTCATGCGAGATCTTGCGCCAGTCATACCCCACCTCATCGCGCTTCAGCCGGTTGCCGCGCTCGTAAAAAGTGAAAGAGGCCGCATAATCGCCGCGATCTTCGAGCGCCTTGCCCAGTGCAAAACACAGATGATAGCGGTCGACCAGCTGGGTGGAAGGCGCCGCTTCCAGTTCGCGCATCGCCGCGATCTGGGTTTCATCGAACTTGTAGGTCTTGAGGTTTGCGAGGCTCCAATAGGCATCGCCATAGTCCGGTTTGACGCTGTAGGCGCGCGTGTAAGCTTCAATCGCTTCTGGCTGACGCCCGACCGTTTTTAGCGCGTGGCCAATAGTCAGATGAATGCCAGGATTGTTAGGTGTTTCCTTGGCGAGAAGCCCATAGACTTTCAGCGCCTCGTCAAAATTGCCAACCGAGAGGTTTTCGTTGGCATAAAGCATCTCGATCTGCGGACTGTCCGGCTCCTTCGCGCGCAGCAGGCTCGCTTGTTCGAGCGCCTGAGCAAACTTCTGCCGCTTGTGCAGCACTTCGATGTAATCGTAATGCGCCCCGGCATTGTCCGGCTCGAGCACCAACGCGGATTCGAGCAGGAATT
Source organism: Novosphingobium sp. (assembly GCA_031413595.1). Taxonomy (GTDB): domain Bacteria; phylum Pseudomonadota; class Alphaproteobacteria; order Sphingomonadales; family Sphingomonadaceae; genus Novosphingobium. The sequence goes on along the minus strand of JANOFJ010000234.1, from coordinate 5,353 downwards.
CGGCTTCATCGAGCACGCTGAACTTGGTGCCAAGCTCAGCCAGCATCCGCATCCCCTCGACATGGTGGCCATTACGCTGGAGGTAGCCACGGCAGATCTTCTCGGCCTTGAGGTAACGCCCTTCCTGAATCAGGCTGGCGCCAGTCTGAAGTTCGGGCGGAAGGTTGGTCAGATAGTCGCGCTGGGTCTCGGCGAATTCGGCCGGTTCGGTCCGCCCCGCCGCAGTGTGGATCTTGGCAAGCATGTTCCAGCTCCCCGCGAGAGCAGCGTTGTGCGCCACCGCGTTCTGATAGGCCGCGAAAGCACCGGGCGTATCGCCCATATCCCGCAGGCAATGGCCGCGCTCTTGATGTGCCCGGCCGTTCGAGGGGTCCGCGGCAATCAGCTGATCGGCCAGTGCCAACGCACCGGGCAGATCCCGCTGAAACCGGCGCACTACTGCCAGTGTGTAGAGCGCATCGCGATTTTTGGGTTCGGTCCGCAGCACGTCTTCGCACAGCTGCGCTGCAGCCGGCATCTGACCATCCTGAAGCAGCTTCCGCGCGCGACCAAGCGATTGCTCGCTGCTGGTCGGTTCAATCGCGGTCTGCGTCATTGGTGAAGCCTTTTGATCAGGCACGGTGATAGCCGAAAGCTGGGCCAAAGTAAGAATTTCTGTTGCCAGGCGATAGCGATTGCTTGTTCAATGAAATGAGCCGGAGGCGATCGATTTCGATCCACCTCCGGCCATTCCTGATCTTAACCTAGCAGTTACCCCGGCCCTTCCCAATATTGGGAAGGTGCGACCCGAAGTGGTCACATTTTGTAAGACATGCGCAGGCCAACCGTGCGTGGCCGCGAAGTGGTGATCCGCAGTTCACCATCGTTGCCATTCTTGAACAGCTCGGGCCGTTCGTCGGTAATGTTCTCGACGAACAGCTCAAGGCTCCAATTATCATAGCCGGCACCGATCGAGGCGCTGACCGTGCTGTAGGCAGCCTGCTCTTCCGAGGCATCCAATGGCACGATGATATCGCCCGGGTTAACCGTCACACCGTTATACACGACCGGCAGACTGCCAGCATAGCCAACGGTCGGGTTGGATCCCGGATAACGGATCGAAACATCCGAGAAGTCGGAGGATATGCTTTTGCCGACATGGTGGAATGCTGCCTGGATGAAGGGCCGCAGGCCTGACGACAATTCCGTCTCATACCGGGCGCGGACGTTGAACTGGAACTTCGGGCTGAGCGCGAGTGGGCTGCCGATTGGCAACAGCACTTGGGTCGGCCTGCGATACTTGGTCAGCGCTGAATCATTGAACGAAAACGCCCCGTTTATTGTTAGATCCTGTGTCGCACGCCAGGTTATGTCACCTTCAATGCCCTTGATCCGGGCATCGACGAAGTTATTGGTGAAGGTCTGGTTCGAGATGTTCTGATCGAACACCGTCATCTGAATGTTCGTCCAGTCAATCAGATAGGCCGCCAGATTGATTTGCAGCGTACGATTGAGCAGCGCAAACTTACCGCCGATTTCGTAATTCTTGACTTGGTCTGGAACGTAAACGGCCAGATCGGCAAACACGGCAGGTGTACACACAACGGACGGACTGCCGAATGAATTGCCAGGCGTACAGGGCTTGCGGTTGAAACCACCCGGGCGGAACCCTTCCGAATAGGTGGCATAAGCCAGCGATCCCTCGCCGAACTTATAGGTCAGATTGCCTTTGAACAGCACCCCCGAGTAGGTTGCCGGCGATACATCGGCGAGCAGCACATTCAGATTTGCGCTGACACAGTAATTGGCCGGAGGCGTTGGCGACGGCGAATAGGTGCCGGTCGCCGGATTGTAAACGCCACGAGCCGCTGAACAGAAGCTGTTTGAAGAAGCACCGTTCATCGACGCCTTTTCATTGTAATATCGCGCGCCGCCGGTAATCGTCAGCTTTTCAGGTACGATATCAAACGAGGCCTCGCCGTAAACCGCGAACTGACGGTCGCGGCGCTGTACATCATTGAAGAAGCCAACGTTAACCGGCCGAACGCTGGTATCATAGGCATTCACTGCGGGATCTGGGCGGCGCGGATAGATGAAGCCGGCATCCTGCTGCAAATAAGACCAATCGGTATTATCAAACAGCTTATTGACATCATAGAACACACCGGCCGTTGCCCGGATCCGCTCGCCAGCTGGCGTCGTCACCCGGAATTCATGGGTAGTGCGCTGGGTCTTGTTGCGAACCTGATAGCTCTTGTTTGGTGAATAGCACCGTGTCGGCAGACCATAAGAAGGGTTGCTATAGTATATCCCCGCATCGCATTCGTAATATGGGAGGTAGAGGCCGATATTCGAATAGGATGCGTAGTCAGCCTTCTGCAGGGCCGAATGGTTCAAATAGGAACCCGTGTAGATCAGATCGAGGAAACCAAGACGGCCGTTGACCGTCCAGGTGGTCATGTCGAACTTGTCACGCAGCGAGTTTTCGTTGAACTGGGTGACCTTCAGATCACCTACCCCTGGCTCATAATCAAACGCGCCATCGGTATTCAACTGCTGGCGCACATGCATGGCGTTGATCGACCAGTCGTCATTGATCTTGAAGGTCGCTTCGATGCGGCCACCGCGATAGCTGGCGTCGTTATAGTTTTCTTCAACGAAACGGTCGTTGTTGATCGTCCCGCGCCCCGGGCCTTGCCCGCCGTTCAGATACTGGCTGCCATTGCAGTTGGCCAGAACGGTGGTCGCGCTGGTCTGGCAGGATTGAATCGCGCGCATCACGAGCAGCGGGTTGCCAGTCGGCAACCTGCCGGCCTGGCCGACATGGGCGTCAAACGGCATCTGGTAGGTGCCGGCAACATTGTCGATATATCCGCCCTGGTTGTCGTTGTAGAACACCGCACGGATTGCAAACTTGTCCTCGATGATCGGAATATTCACGAACACATCGCCAGCGACGCTGTCGTCGCCGCCCTTGGTCATCGAATAGCTGCCGTTGAAGCCAGCCTTGAACTCTTGTAGATCGGGCTTGTTGGTGATGTAGCGGACCGCGCCGCCCATCGAACTTGCGCCAAACAGCGTACCCTGCGGCCCGGACAGCACTTCGACGCGCTGGAGATCGGCCGCGTAAAGATCAATATTGCGGCCGACAAGCGATGCAGGTGCATCATTGACGTATAGCGCAACACTTGGCGCGGTGCCCGCGGTGCCTGAAACCTGAAGTCCGGGCGAATCCGTGGAAAGGCCGCGAATAAAGATCGACGAAGCCCCTGGCCCGCGCGAAGCACTGCGCACATTGGGCAGATACTCGATCAGCTTGTCAAAACTGGTGACGTTGAGCTTGTTCAGCGCATCACCGCTGAGTGCCTGAATCGCGAGCGGGATCTTGTTCAGCGCTTCATCGCGCCGGGTGGCGGTGACGACGATATCAGCGATGCTGCCGTCATCGGCCTGATCGGCCTGCGGCGCTGCATCCTGCGCAAAGGCCGGAACCGCGCCTGCCCCGAGCATCGTTACGGCAACAATAGCCGTCGACAATTTCCAGCTGGCTTTCAATGTAAGTCTCCCCATGAATCCCCCGTGCACGAGGGTTTTGATTTGTTTCTTCAGACTATGAAGGCTGTCCCCGCATCCATCAACCTGCAATTGAGCAATTTTTCCAGACCGGTAAATTTTATTCTCGTACTGATCACAACATCTACATGTTGCAATCAGAACGACTAATGTAGCGCCGCGTGGATGGACCGGCCTGCGCCTCAACGCTAGCCCGAACCGCCATCACGATATGACCGGGATCTGAGATGCAAAAAGGCGCTGAATTCGTACTTTCTATCGCCAGTGAGGACCGCAAGGGCATTGTTGCCGCGGTCGCCAATTCAATCGCGAGCCAGGACTGCAACATAGTCGAAAGCTCGCAATATGGTGACGGCAACACCGGGCGCTTCTTCATGCGCGTGGCGATTGCGGGGCCAGCGGGCATGTCGGTCGAGAGTTTTACCCAGGCCTTCACTCCGGTTGCCACTGCCTTCCGGCTGGAATGGCGGATCCACGATCTGACCCGTAAACTGCGGACGATGGTGATGGTCAGTCAGGGCGGCCATTGCCTGAACGACCTGCTGTACCGCACCTCCACCGGGCGCCTGCCGATGGAGATTACCAGCATCGTCTCCAACCACACCACCTGGCAGCGCCGCGCCGAGCATGAGGGGATTGCCTTCCACCATCTGCCGATCACGCCCGAGAACAAGCTGGAGCAAGAGGCGCAGCTGATGGATCTGGCCGAGCAGCAGCAGGTCGATCTGATTATCCTGGCGCGGTATATGCAGGTCCTGTCCGATCAGCTGTGCCGCAAGCTGGACGGCCGGGTGATCAACATCCACCACAGCTTCCTGCCCGGTTTCAAGGGCGCCAAACCCTATCACCGCGCCTATGAGCGCGGCGTGAAAATGGTGGGGGCCACGGCCCATTACGTAACCCCCGATCTCGATGAGGGTCCGATCATCACGCAGGATGTCTCGATCGTCGATCATGCCGATACGATTGAGGATCTGATCTCGCAGGGTCAGGACACCGAAAGCCGGGTGCTGGCCCGCGCGGTGAAGCTGCATCTTGAGCACCGGGTGATGCTCAATGGTGCGCGAACCGTCGTGTTCAAATAGGCGCGATCCAGCAGTGACTGCGGAACAGCCCCTGCTCGATGCACTCGATGCCGCCGGGATCGGCTGGACGCTGCACGAACATGAGGCGGTATTCACGGTAGAGGCCAGCGAGCACCTGCACCGGACCATCGCCGGCCTGCACACCAAGAACCTGTTCCTCAAGGACAGCAGCGGACAGTTCTGGATCGTCACCGCGCCGCATGATGCGCGGGCGCAGCGTACGCAAGTGCGCCGACAGCGAGTGACCACATGATCGGCGGATCCTTGTCCACGCCGGTGGCCGAGCCGGCGTTGGCCGCGTAGTAGTCGCCCAGAAGCATTTCGAACAGGACCCACCCAGCCCCGAACACCACGACGGCGCCAACGACGGTGCCGATGACCCACTGTTTTGCGTTCATGAGTTCCCCCCTGACGTCGAGTCTGTATTGGTTCTAAACCGCCGGTTTGTTGCACCGGCTCGGCGGGCGACGATACGCCCGAATTCCAGGGGCGTCCACAAACCGGCGTCAACTCAAGCCTCCGGCCCAAACCTCTCCTTCAGGAACCCCAGGAACGCCGAACGCAGCAAGGAATACGGGATCGCGCTCCTGCGCATCAGCCTGGGAGTCATGTTCATCGCCCACAGCGTGGTGCTGAAGCACTTCACGTTCACGCTGCCGGGCACGGCCGGCTACTTCGAATCGATCGGACTGCCCGGCTTTCTCGCCTACGTGGTC
>JANOFJ010000233.1:0-11328 GCA_031413595.1 Novosphingobium sp. | reverse complement strand
CAATGGCGCGTGCGACTGTCTCGCGGCCTATCCCCGGCGACCAATAACTCTGGGTCAGGAATGCATGCGCTGCGTCGATATCCACGTCTGTGCCGACGAGCGACAACCGGTAGCCGGATGGTAGTCCGCTCATACCCGAAGAAACCCTTCCACGACCCGGTCAAGCGCGGGCACGTCCAGCAGGAAGCTGTCGTGGCCGTAGGGCGCGGACAGCTCAACAAAGCTGACCGGGGCGCCTGCCGCGTTGAGCGCATGGGCGATGCCGCGCGATTCTGCAGTGGGATAAAGCCAGTCGGTGTCAAAGCTGACAAGGCAGACCCGCGCCGTGGTCTTGGCAAAGGCATCGGCCAGCCTGCCGCCCCCCTCACCGCCGGAAACTTCTTCGGCCAGATCGAAATAATCCATCGCCCTTGTGATATAGAGATAGCTGTTGGCATCGAACCGGTCGGTAAAGCTCAGCCCTTGATGGCGCAGATAGCTTTCCACCTGGAAATCGGCATCGAAACCGAAGGTTTTGGCTGACCTGTCCTGCAGGCGGCGCCCGAATTTCTCGTGCATCCCCTCTTCCGACAGATAGGTGATATGCGCAGCCATCCGTGCCACCGCGAGGCCCGCGTCCGGGCTTTTACCGCTGGCGTAGTAGTCGCCGCCCTTCCACTTCGGATCCGCCATGATCGCTTGGCGGCCCACCTCGTGAAAAGCGATATTCTGGGCGGAATGGCGCGCGGTGCTGGCGATGACCAGCGCGGCGGCTGTACGGGTCGGAAAGTTGGCGACGAGGCTCAGCGCCTGCATCCCGCCCATCGAGCCGCCGACCACCGCGTGCAGCTGCGCGATACCCAGCGCATCGAGCAGCGCCACCTGCGCGCGTACCATGTCGCGGATAGTAATGACCGGAAAGCGCATCCCATAAGGCTGGCCGTCGGCTGCAAGGCTGGCCGGACCGGTCGAGCCCATGCAGCTGCCCAGCACATTGGCGCAGATCACATAGAACCTGCCGGTATCGATCGGCTTGCCGGGCCCCACCATCCGCTCCCACCAGCCGGGCTTGCCGGTGATCGGATGGGGTGATGCAACATATTGATCGCCAGTCAGCGCATGGCAGATCAGGATAGCGTTGGATTTATCGGCATTAAGCGTGCCACAAGTCTCATAGGCAATCACCGCGCCATCAAGGCTCTGCCCGCCATCCAGCGGCAGGGGAGCGGAAAGTTCCAGCAGCTGACTGGAGAGGGATTGCGCAGCGGAGGCCATAGTCGGGCCGATTGGCGGGAAAAGCGCTGTGCTGTCAATCACCGGACGCATTCGCCGGGCTGTCATTTGCCCGGGAGGCTGCTATGCGCTGCCGCGCAATGACCGATTTACCCACGCCAGAGCCCGGGCCCAAGCCCCTCCCCAAACCCTGGATCGAGGCAATCCATGCCTATGTCCCCGGCAAATCGGCGGGCGCTGACGGACGGCCATTGGTCAAACTATCCGCCAATGAAAATCCGCTTGGTTCCAGCCCGGCCGCGCTGGCGGCGCGTTCGAACGCCGCTGAACCGAGCCGCTATCCCGATCCCGACAGCACTGCCCTGCGCGAAAGCATCGGCGCACTGCACGGGATCGATCCGGCGCGGATCGTCTGCGGCACCGGCTCGGACGAGTTGCTCAACCTTGCCGCCCAGGGCTATGCTGGCGTCGGTGACGAGGTGCTCTACGTGCGCTACGGCTTCGCGGTCTATGACATCGCTGCGCGGCGCTGCGGCGCAGCGCCGGTGGTGGCACCCGATGCCGACTATGGGACCGACGTGGATGCCCTGCTGGGGCTGGTCAGCGAGCGGACCCGGGTGGTGTTTCTCGCCAATCCCAACAACCCCACCGGCAGCTATCTTGCGGGCGGCGAGATTGCCCGGCTCCACGCCGCGCTGCCCGCCGATGTGCTGCTGGTGCTCGATCAGGCCTATGCCGAATATCTGGCGCCTGACCAGGAAGATGGGGGCCTCGCGCTGGCTGCCGCGCATGACAATGTGCTGGTCACGCGGACTTTCTCCAAGATCTATGGCCTCGCAGGGGAGCGGATTGGCTGGGCCAGCGGCGCGCCGCATCTGATCGAGACTTTGGGCCGGATTCGCGGGCCGTTCAACGTCACCAATTCAGGTCAGGCCATGGCCTTGGCGGCGCTGGCGGATCAGGATTTTGTCGCCCGCTCGCGGACCCAGAATCGGCTGGAGCGGGAACGCTTTGTGGCGGCGCTGGCGGCAATGGGTAACTACGGCTTGTGCGCTTTGCCAAGCGAGGCCAACTTCGTGCTGGTGCTGTTTGAGGGTAAACTCACCGCTGAAGCGGCTCTCGAAGGTCTGGCGGAGCGCGGTACCGTTGTCCGCTGGCTGCCGGGACAGGGCTTGCCTCATGGCCTGCGCATCACCATCGGTACCGCAGAACAAATGGACGCAGTCGCCCGGGGCTTGCGTGAGATGGCAGAGGGACTGCGATGAACTTCGAACGCATCGCCATCATCGGCCTCGGCCTGCTCGGCGGCTCGATCGGGCTCGCCGTGGCAGAGCGCCTGCCGGGTGCCATTTCCACCGGCTATGACGCCGATCCTGCCACCCGCACCCGCGCCCGCGAACGCGGCCTCGTCGGCAATGTGTGCGACAGCGCGGCCGAGGCCGTTCGCGACGCCGACCTGGTGATCCTATGCGTGCCGGTCGGTGCGATGGGCGCAGCGGCAGCGGAGATCGCCCCGGCGCTGGCAGACGGCGCAGTGATCAGCGATGTCGGCTCGTCCAAGCAATCAGTCGCCCGCGCAATCGAGCAGGCGCTGCCAGGTCATACCGTGATCCCCGCCCATCCGGTTGCCGGGACCGAGCGGAGCGGGCCTGATGCCGGTTTTGCCAGCCTGTTTGACAACCGTTGGTGCATCATTACCCCGCCCGAAGGGGCTGATCCGGGGCAGGTCTCACGCCTTTCCGCATTCTGGGAAGCGCTGGGCGCCAAGGTCGAGCTGATGGACGCAGGCCACCACGACCTGGTGCTGGCGGTGACCAGCCACCTGCCGCATTTGATCGCCTATACGATCGTTGGCACCGCCTCCGATCTTGAGGAAGTGACCCGCGGCGAAGTGATCAAATACTCCGCCGGCGGCTTTCGCGACTTCACCCGGATCGCCGCTTCGGACCCGACGATGTGGCGCGATGTGTTTTTGTCCAACAAGGACGCCGTGCTCGAGATGCTCCAGCGTTTCAGTGAGGATCTGACCGCGTTGCAGCGGGCGATCCGGATTGGCGACGGGGACGAACTGTTCGAACAGTTCACCCGCACCCGCGCCATTCGCCGCTCGATCATCGAAGAAGGTCAGGACGATGCCCGGCCCGATTTCGGGCGGAGCGATCACACCGGATAGGTCACACCACCAGGAATATCACCGCCACCAGCGCCATGACCGCGGTTGACAGCCAGCCGCCAAACGCCAGCATCGGCGAGATCGTCAGCCGCCCCATGATCCTTGGGTTGCGCGCGATCAGCATCATCACCACCATCAGCGGCGGGGCGAGCAGGCCATTGACCACGGCGGACCAATAGAGCGCCTTCATCGGATCGATCGACAGGAAGTTAATCCCCAGCCCGCCCAACGTCGCCAGCGCAATCACGCTGTAAAACGCCTTTGCTTCGAGCGGCTTGCGGTTCAGTCCCTCGACCCAGCCGAAGGTCTCGCTGACCGCATAGGCCGCAGAGCCCGCCAGCACCGGCACCGCCAGCATGCCTGTACCGATCAGGCCGATCGCAAACAGCGCAAAGGCCATGTCGCCCGCAATCGGCCTGAGCGCATTGGCGGCCTGTGCCGCAGAAGTGATGTCGGTCACGCCGTGCGCATGCAGCGTAGCGGCCGTGGCCACCAAGATGGCGAGTGCGGTAAAATGCGAGAACCCCATCCCGACCAACGTATCGGTGCGGATTCGCTTGAGCTCGGGCCCGGCTTCCCTGGGCGCGATGCAGAGCGGCTTGGTGTGATGGCGGTGCTGTTCCTCGACCTCCTGCCCGGCCTGCCAGAAAAACAGATAGGGGCTGATCGTCGTCCCGAAAATCGCCACCAGCGCCATCGCATGCGCCTTGTCCACCGTGAAGCTTGGCACCAGAATTCCGCGCATAGCCTGCTCCCACGAGACATCGGCGACAAACAGCACCGCAACATAGGACAGCAGCGAAAGCGTGGTCCATTTGAGGATGCGGGCATAGCGATCATAGCTGATCAGCACTTCAAGCAAGATGCTGACAACCCCGAAGATGATCGTGTAGAGCAGCACTGGACCCGGGATCAGCAGCGCCAGCGCCGCCCCCATCGCGCCAAGGTCTGCGCCCAGATTGATGACATTGGCGATCAGCAACAGCAGCACCACGCCCCGCAGCAAGGGCTTGGGATAATGGCGGCGAAGGTTATGCGCGATCCCCCGCCCGGTAGTCGCCCCGATCCGCGCACAGATCGCCTGAATTGAGGCGAGCAGCGGAAAACCGAACAGCATGGTCCAGGCCATTCCATAGCCGAATTGCGCCCCAACCTGGCTGTAAGTGCCGATGCCCGAAGGATCGTCGTCCGCAGCCCCGGTCACCAACCCCGGCCCAAGGACATCGAGCATTCCGCGCTTTGCGGGCTCCTCGCTCATGCTGTCGCTGACGGGTTGAGCGCATTGATCGCATCAGACACCCGGGCCTCGATCTCTTCGCGGGAAAGCCCGGTCGGAATCGTCTCGCCAAACCGCATGGTGATCGTGCCGCGGCGCTTCCAGCCGCGCTGGTACAGCGGACCGCTGTTGACCGCGATCGGCACAACCGGCCGGTCCAGCAGCTTGTAAAGTGCCGCAAAGCCTGCCTGCAGCGGAGCGCGGCTGCCATGGGGAATACGGGTGCCCTCAGGAAAAATCACCAGCGGCCGGCCATCTGCGCTCAGTCGCCGCGCCGCAGCGACCATCGCCCGCAGTGCCTTAGCGCCCGCTTCCCGGTCGACCTTGACCACCCCAAAGCGATCCGCAACCCGGCCCCACAGCGGGATTTGCATCAACTCGGCCTTGGCGAAGACCACCGGATAGTCGAGCAGTCCGGGAACATCGATCGCTTCAAAAAACGATTCATGTTTGATCGCCACCAGCACCGAACCTTCTGGCATCTTGCCTTCGATTAGGATGTTTATGCCAAGCAGATGCCTGACGCAGGTGCGGTGCCACCTCGACCAGCTCTTGACGACCCCGCGAAAACGGCGGTGCGAACCAAATCCATAGAGCACAACTGCGGCTACGATGAAGTAGGCGCCCCCACCATAAAAGGCGAAATAGAAGGCCAGGCTGCGCAGGATATCGCCGAACCGCGTCAAGCTATGCGCCTCCGATCCGCGAGATCCGGCGGGCCAGCAGTTTGTGGTATTCCAGGAACAGAGTCTGGAAGCTGGGCAGGCTGGTCACCGCATCCTGAGTCACGGTAATGTCCTTCCCCAGTGCGACCGACAGCTCGAAAGCCGCGCGCCGCATGTGCCAGTCATTGGTAACGAGCCGGATCGACCTGATCTTCTCATGGGCGGCCCAGCGCGCGATTTCCTGCGCATTCGAGCGGGTATCAACCGATTCAAAGCCCAGCGCAACGCAACAGGCCATCATTTGCGCACTGACGCCATATTCGATCGCAAATTCATGCGGGCGCACCTCGCGGTTGACGCCGGAGACGAACATCCGCTTGGCCCAGCCCTTGCGCAGCACTTCCAGACCCCGATCAATCCGGCTGCTGCTGCCAGTCAGCACGACCACCGCATCGGCAGTTCCTGCCCCAGCCGGACGCGGCAGTGCAACGGCAAACCAGATGAAGCCGAATGCCCAGACGAGCAGGAAAGCGGAGGCAATGCGGCGAATCATGTCCAGGACCCTTAGAGCATCCGCTGCAAAGTGCGCATCACTGTCAGACGGGCAGTGATAATGGCCAGCATCACGCCAAACACCGGGATCAGCGCGAGCAGCAGCCACTCGAGCAGTCCGAGCGCTCCACCATTCACCAGCCCCGCCCCCAGTTCGCCAAAGCGTTGACCAAAGAACATCACCACAACCAGTCCCAGCACCAGGCCAACCGCCCCGCCGGCCGCTGCGTCAAACCCGATCGAGCGCTGGAATACCCGGGCAATCTGCGCATCGCTGCCACCCAGCAGATGCACGACTTCGATCGTCTCGTGATTGGCCTCCAGCGCATTGCGAACCGCCAGCAGCACCGCCGCCGAAGTGGCAAGTGCGAGCAGCGCGACCAGCGCGACCGCCAGCCATTGCAGCGAATCTATCGCGCCGAACACCGGCTTGAGCCAGCTCGACTGCGCATCGACCCGCGCCGAAGGAGCAACTTCGCGGACGGTCCGCCGCACCGCTCCGAGTGATTCCCCCGTGACCCCGTCGCGCAACCGCGCATCGATCAACGCCGGGACCGGCACAGCCTCCTCCTCCACACCGCGGGTCCCAAGCCAGGGCTCGATCAGCCGGTTGACCTCTTCCTCGGAGATCACCCGCACATTGATCACCCCGGGCGTCACGCGCAGTCGCTGGGCCGCCGCCTCGGACTGGCGCCGACGCGATTCGGGGGAAGCCTCGATGATCTGGATGGTGATTCCGCCGGAAAGTTCGTCCGCTGCGGCCTGCGCCGTGTTGCTCAGAGCAAGGCCGGCTGCCGCCGCGATCACGGTCAGCGCGATCATGATGGCTATTACCCAAGGCATCGGCCCGGACAGGCGTGTCTGCGGCACCAGCTGGTTTTCGTCCGCGCCGATGATAGCTCGCCAGACGCGCGCCAGGAAATTGCCTGTTGCCGATGGAACCTGCTCGTCCATCTCAGCCCCGCACCGCTGGCCGCCCGGGCGGATAGCGCAACGCTCCGGTCGGATCGGATAACCTTCCCCTGAAAAGCCGCATGATCAGCGAATCAGGGACCTTCTTGAGCAGCTGGACGTCATGGGTTGCCACCACCACGGTAGTCCCGAGCCGATTAAGCGCCTCGAACAGCCGCAGCAGCTTGACCGCCATTTCGAGATCGACGTTACCGGTTGGCTCATCGGCTACCAGCATGTCGGGTCGGCCGATTACAGCGCGGGCGATGGCCACGCGCTGCTGCTCGCCGCCCGAAAGCGAGGCGGGGCGCGCATCCATCCGGTCAGCCAGGCCGACCCATTCGAGCATATCGGCGACCGGCTTGGCGAGGTCATTTTCGCTCGCCCCGGCCAGCCGCAGCGGCAGCGCGACATTATCGAAGGCCGAGAGGTGCGCGACAAGCCGGAAGTCCTGGAACACGACGCCCAGCCGCCGCCGCAGGCCCGGCAAGCGCTCACGCGGCAGGGTGATCGCATCGGTCCCGAACATCCGGATCATCCCCCGTGACGGGCGCTGTGCGAGGTAGAGCAGCCTGAGCAATGAGCTTTTGCCTGCGCCACTGGCACCGGTCAGGAAATAGAACCTGCCGGGATGCAATGTGAAGGAAATATCGCTCAGCACCTCGCGATCGGTGCCATAGCGAAGGCCAACATTATCAAATTGGACGATTTCCCCGTTGGTGCCGTTAATCATGTGCGCTGGGTCAGTCCACAGTTGGCGGCACGGGGATCGGCCGGTCAGCAGACCCTATAGCTGTCAATCCATGTGGAAAAAAGGGTATAGCCGCACTGCTTTGGCCCAGCGCACCTTGTCGGATGCGTGTGCAACATGCTTAACAGCACAACCATGATCATTTCCTGCCCAGCCTGCGCGACGCGATATGTCGTCCCCGACAGCGCGGTTGGTGTGGATGGCCGCACCGTGCGCTGCGCCAAGTGCCGTCACAGCTGGTTCCAGGATGGTCCCCCGCTGGAACTTCGGCCCACTCCCGCCGCCGCACCGGAACCAGCGGCAACACCGGCGCCAGTTCCAACTCCCCCGCCAGCTCCACCGCCTGTTTCGCAGGCCGAACCGGGACCCGAAATCGCGCCCGAGGCCGAGCCGCCTGCCGATGCTGAACCGGCGAGCGATCCCACCCCACCGCCGCTTCGGCACGACGAGGATTTCGCTCCGCCACCGCCCTTTTCCGAGCCAGTGGCCATTGCCTATGCTGACGATCAGTCCAGCTTCGCGCATGAGCCACCGTTTCGTCCGCGCCGCAATCCGGCAAAAATGTGGACCATGGCAGCGGTCCTGTTCGCGGTTATGTCGATGGGCGCGATCGGTGCGACGGCTTGGTACGGCTTGCCGGATTGGTTACCATTCGCCCGCCCGACTTTCGCCGAAGACCAGCCCGGACTGGTCCTCGAATTCCCGGCCAAACGCCAGGAACGGCGCCAGTTGCCAGATGGCTCTTATTATTTCAGCGTGAACGGCACGATCACAAATGTCGGCCGCAAGGAACGCAGCGTGCCTTCGGTACTGGTGGTGCTGCGCGGCGAGCGCGACCGGATTGTCTACTCGCGCGAGCTGGTGCCCTCACAGCGGGTCCTCGCCCCGGGCGAAAGCGTCGACATCAATGAAGCGCTGACCGACGTGCCTCGCAGCGCCAAGATTGTCACCGAAATCGGCTGGAAACCGGGCTGAACGGACCTCGTGATTCTAGGCAGTTCTGTCGCCTAGTCGAATTCGATCAACCTGCCACCGCCCGCCATCCTGCGGACACGCCGCTGAACACCTTCGGGTCCCGGATCGGCGCTGGCCTGCTCGGCGCGGATGATGGTCACGGTCGCCGTCGCCCTGGCCGAAACCTGAATGCCTCGCGCGGGCACCGGCTCGGCCGCCAGCCCTGCGGCAGCAAACAACAAGGCGGTGAAAGGTCCCATCCATTATGGTGAACGCGGTATTTACCTTTGTCGCAAGCGCGGTTTCGGCATTGTCCACTTGCGGCACAATCCATGGATCCACTTGCGGCACAACCTGTCTGTCCAGATGCGGCACGGCCTTCGGAGCGCCTATGACCGGCATCATCGCTTGCGGCACCGGAATGGCTTTGCTAAGGGCGCCCTCCTACCCCCCGGGGCGGCCCGAATCCCAGCGATTTAGCCAACCCCTTGATTTAGCGGTCGTGGCGGAATTGGTAGACGCGCAACGTTGAGGTCGTTGTGGGCGAAAGCCCGTGGAAGTTCGAGTCTTCTCGACCGCACCAAACAGTCCTGCACACCTTTCCCTGAAGGGCGCCCCGGTCGGATTTGCGCCAGAACTGGCGCAGTTCTGCGGGACTTTGCGCATAGCCAAGGTACAGGTGCAGTCAGAGACTCGCGCAATTGACGCAACTTTGGCGCCCAGAAACCCCGCCGTCTCTGGCGCCAGAATCCTGACTGCAGTTGATATGTGGCTGTTTGGTCTCAGCCGAACCCGAGCAGCGCCCTCTGGTCGGGCCAGGAGGGTGGCAGGTCGATGTCCTGCAGGCTGCGCGCGGTGAGCGTGGCAGGCTGACGCCCCTCGACGATGGCGGTGACGATATCCGGCGCAAGGCAGGACAGTGCAGCCAGCTTGCCCAGCCGGGTGCGGCACCGATTGGAACTGGCGGCTATGGCCGCGATCGATTGATCTGGACCGGCGAGGATCAACTGGCGCGCCTGGTATGCCTCGGCCATCAGTGCGACGAGCTTGTCGTCGCGCGTGGCCTGCGCGATCGCGATGGTCTGGGGCCCAGGAATGACCAGCCGCAGCTGGTGCCCGCGGCGTACTTTGGTTGCGGCCATGGTCAGGAGCAGCAATCGCTCCGCCGGATCGGCGATGGTGTCGAGCCCAAGCGCTGCACCAAGCCGCGATCGCTCGATGGTGAGATCGATCCCCTCTTCGTGGAGGTCGATTCGCGTGATCATTGTCGGTAGCAGCGCTGCGCGCTCGCGTGCTGCTCCGCTGCGCAGGTTGGCAGCAACGAGGTCGGCATTGGCCAGCACCTGCCGGATGACCTCAGCCGTGCTGTCGGCCGCGAGGTCGCAGAGGATCTGCTGGTCCATGAGCAGGTCCGAGAGCCGGTTGCAGACCAGTCGTTCAAGATCATGGGCTGACACCCGCCACGCGGGTGCATCGTCCAGCTGGTCACTGCGGGTGACATAATAGCGATAGCGCTTGCCGGGCTTGGTGGCATGGCTCGGGGTCATCGCCCTGCCCTCGCCGTCGAACACCAGTCCCACCAGCAGGCTGGGCTGCTGGCTGCGGAGCCGTCGCGAAGTGCCCGAGGCATTGGCCTTGAACTTTGCCTGCACGGCATCCCAGAGGTCCAGCGGGATGATCGGCTCATGCTCGCCGGCAAAGTACTCGCCCTTGTGGACGATCATCCCCCGGTAGATCCGGTTCGACAGCAGATGGTAGAGCGTGCCGCGGCGAAAGATGCAGCCGCCCTTGTGCGGGCCGCTGGCGCGGCTCTGGACCTTGGTGCGGTGGCCCTGCCCGTTGAGTTCCACGGCCAGTTCGACCACCGAGCCCAGTTCGAGATAGTGCTGGTAGATATGCCGGACGAGGTCGGCTTCCTTCGGATGAACTACCAGCTTGCGGTTATCGACCACGTAACCCAGCGGCACCGGGCCGCCCATCCACATTCCCTTGCGCTTGGAGGCGGCGATCTTGTCGCGGATCCGCTCGCCGGTGACCTCGCGCTCAAACTGAGCAAACGAGAGCAACATGTTGAGCGTCAACCGCCCCATGCTGGTGGTAGTGTTGAACGACTGGGTGATCGAGACGAAGCTCGCCTTCGCCTTGTCGAGCACATCGACGATCTTGGCAAAGTCCGCGAGGCTGCGGGTCAGACGGTCGATCTTGTAGACGAGGATGATGTCGACTCTGCCCGCGGCGACCTCGGCGAGCAGCCGCTGCAATCCCTGCCGCTGCATGTTGCCTCCCGAGAAGCCGCCATCGTCATAGCGCCCGGGCAGCAGCACCCAGCCTTCATGACGCTGGCTGACCGCATATGCGGCGCAGGCCTCATACTGGGCATCGAGGCTGTTGAACTCCTGTTCCAGCCCGTCCTCGGTCGACTTGCGGGTATAGACCGCGCAGCGCAGCACCTTGTCAGCCATTGCTTTTCAATCCGAAGAAGCGCGGGCCCGACCAGTGGGCACCGGTGACCTCGCGGGCGATCTCGCTCAGCGAGCGGTAGGTTCGGCCATCGCGGGTAAACCCGCCCTCGACTACCTCAACCGCGATGGTCTGGCCGTTCCACTCGCGGATCAGCCGCGTGCCATTGGTGAGCGCGCGGCGCTGCCTCACCGGTGCAGGCAATGATGACCTGCCCGCCATCCGGTCAAGCTCGCGCGCCACCATCACCGGCAGCGCCCCGTGCCTTCGTTCCTGCAGGCGCTGGGCCAGCAAGCGGCGCAGGAGGGCGGTGGGCACCGATGGCGCCGCACCC
>JANOFJ010000232.1:0-40083 GCA_031413595.1 Novosphingobium sp. | reverse complement strand
CGGCACGATCAATCCATCCGTTGCAGAGATGAATTGAGAACTTCTTGCCCTTCTCTTCCGCTGAAAACTCGCTGAAATTGGCTCCGCGGAAAAACGTTTGTTCGTTCTTGCCATTCATGAACCTCAATTCGTACCGCTCGTCACCAAGTGCACCACCGATCGAAGTAACGACCATTTCCACATCTCCATGCGAAAAAGGTATTCGTTCACGATGAGTGACCGTTCCGCTGCACCCAGTCAGCATAGTCGAGATAGCGACCATCCCGAGTGCAGTGATTCCGCCTCTCACCACCACCGTTCCGGCCGCGCCGTAAACAGCGCGCGGCTCTCGATCGCCAGCCCCGCATTGAGCACACCCTGTTCATCAAACGCCTGCCCGATGATCTGCAAGCCCAGCGGCAATCCCTGACGGTTAAGGCCAGCCGGAACCGACATCGCCGGAAGCCCGGCCAGCGAGGCCGGTACCGCGAACACATCGTTCAGATACATACTCAGCGGATCGTCGCTCTTTTCGCCCAGCCCGAAGGCGGCGGTTGGCGCGGTCGGGGCGAGGATCACGTCGCAGGCCTTGAACGCCTCGGCAAAATCGCGCGCAATCAGGGTGCGGACCTTTTGCGCCTGGGTGTAATAGGCGTCATAGAACCCTGCCGAGAGCACATAGGTGCCGATCAAGATCCGGCGCTTTACCTCTGCCCCGAACCCTGCGGCGCGGGTCGCGGCGTACATATCCTGCAGGCCTGCGCCATTTGGCAGATCGCGCAATCCGTAACGCACCCCATCATAGCGGGCGAGGTTGGACGAGGCTTCGGCGGGGGCGATGATGTAATAGGCGGGCAGCGCATACTTCGTGTGCGGCAGGCTGATATCGACGATTTCCGCGCCGGCATCCTTTAGCCAGGCGATCCCCTGATCCCAGCTGGCGGCGACATCAGCGTCCATCCCGTCCATCCGGTATTCGCGCGGGATGCCGACGCGCTTGCCCCGCATATCGCCTGAAAGCGCCGCTTCCCAATCGGGCACGGCCATGTCGAGACTGGTCGAATCCTTGGGATCGAACCCGGCCATCGCGCCCAGCATGATCGCGCAATCGCGCACATCGCGGGCCATCGGCCCGGCCTGATCGAGCGAGGAGGCGAAGGCGACAATCCCCCAGCGGCTGCACCGGCCGTAAGTGGGCTTGATCCCGCAAATGCCGGTGAAGGCCGCAGGCTGGCGGATCGAGCCGCCGGTGTCGGTGCCGGTCGCGGCAGGGGCTAGCCTTGCGGCAACCGCCGTGCTGCTGCCGCCCGATGACCCGCCGGGAGCAAGCGCGGCGTTTCCGCCGTCATTCCTGCGCCACGGGCTGATTACATTGCCGAAATAGGACGTCTCGTTGGATGAGCCCATCGCGAACTGATCGAGGTTAAGCTTGCCCAGCATCCCCGCGCCCGCATCCCACAGCTTCTGGGATACGGTGCTTTCATACTGGGGCGTGAAGCCTTCGAGGATGTGGCTGGCCGCCGTGGTCTGCACGCCTTTGGTGGCGAACAGATCCTTCATCCCGATCGGCACGCCGCCCAGTTTGCCGAGTGGCTGCCCGGCGGCGCGCTTCGCATCGGTGGCGGCAGCAGCTTCCAGCGCCTTTTCCGGGGTGGCGACGATGAACGCGTTGAGCGCGGACTGCGCCGCCGCAACATTGGCGTTGAACGCTGCTGCCACCTCGGTCGCGGTGAATTCCCCCGCCACAACCCCATCGCGGATCGCGGCGACGCCCAGTTCGGTGAGGTTGGTCATGCCTCCGGTTCTCCCGTCAGCGCGCGTGCTTCGACAGGCTCAGCATGAGCGGGTGGGGGAAATGGGTCGGAAGAAAGACTGAATGCCATACAAAATCCGCTCATCCTGAGCCTGTCGAAGGACACGCGCCCAGTCCAGGCCCCCACCATCACTCGATCACCTTGGGCACGCCAAAGAAGCCGTGCTCGGCCGCCGGGGCATTGGCCAGCACCGCATCACGGATCCCGCCGCCGGTCAACGGATCGGCATCGACCACATCGGCGCGCAGCCGCAGCGTGTTGGCGATCACCGCGGTCATCGGCTCAACCCCGGTCACGTCAACTTCGCTCAACTGTTCGACCCAGGCGAGAATGCCGTTGAGTTCGGGCACCATCCCTGCAACTTCGGCCTCGCTCAATTTGATGCGGGCCAGCGCGGCAATCTTGGCCACGGTGGCGGTATCGACCGACATGGCGTTCCTTCTTCATTATGAAAACGGCAGGCCAATGCGCTAGCACTGGCTCCCGATTGCAGCAAGCGGGCTTACTGCGGCGCTGGGCCGCCCGGCATCGGTTGACCCTCGGGAGGTTGACCTTGGGGCGCACCACCCTGGGGCGGGCCACCTTGCTGCATCTGTTGCAGCTGCTGCATCATCTTTTGCTGCTGCTCAATCTCGGCGCGGCTCTTGAAATCGAGCAGTTCGATCTCGAACGTCAGATCGGTATTGGGCGGGATTTCGCCCGCGCCCTTTTCGCCATAGGCCAGCGCGGACGGGATTAGCACCTTGTATTTGCCGCCCTTTTGCATCTGTTCCAGCGCCTTGGTGAAGCCGGGGATCACGCCTTCCAGCGGGAACACCGCCTGCTTGCCCTCGTCAAACACCTTGCCGCCGGGCAGCGTGCCCTTGTAATTGATCAGCGCCACATCGGCGATCGTCGGCGAAACGCCGGTGCCGGCCTTGATCGTGGTCACTTCGACCGAACCGGGCATGGTCGCATAGGCGATCCCGCCGGCGGCAAGCGCCACGGCGGCAACTCCCAGCCACAGCTTGGTCAAAGCGCCCTTGGCGATGGGTGCAAGCGGTACGCGGGTAATTTCGGTCATTCGTATATCCTGTAGCGATAATAGCAAAAGGGCGCGGATTTTGTCCGCGCCCTCATGGCGTAACCAAAGGTCGGGAGCAAGCTCCTACGGACTACTTGGCGCCGTCGCGTTCCATCCGCTTGCGGTCCATCTTGCGAGCGCGGCGGACAGCGGCAGCCTTTTCACGGGCGCGCTTTTCCGACGGCTTCTCATAATGACGGCGCAGCTTCATTTCGCGATAGACGCCCTCGCGCTGCAGCTTCTTCTTGAGCGCGCGCAGGGCCTGATCAACGTTGTTTTCGCGAACGAGAATTTGCATAAACCGAAACACCTCAGGATCAAAAAGGCCAGAACCCCGCGGTTTAACGGGCGGGGAAAGCCCAATGTATATTGGATTAGAATACGAATCAGAAACGAAAAACCGGGCCGAATCCCAAGGGAAACGGCTCGAACCTGCGGGCGGCTAGCAAAGCGGGGCGGAAATGGCAAGCGGGGATGCGGTTTGAGCGCCGAAGCGATGGTTTTGCGCGGACCGGGGACATGCTATTCCGTGTCCCGGAGCAAGGGTGTTGCTGGGTGTGGTGATGGGTTTGGGGGTTGAGTAATGAGCCACCGAAATTGCCGGAATGTCTGGCAATGAAATCTAGATTATTGGCGGTATTTTTATGCCTGCTCGCGCAGTCATGCGGATCAAGGAACGATAATCATGAGTCGAATCCGGGCTTTTGGACGACAAGTGACGTTGATCTGCCGAGAATGATTCCAAACTTTTGTGTTCGTGTGAGGGATGTTTTCGAAACCAATAATTTGGATCGAAAATTTAGATGCAGGGACAACCTTGGAACCAGCTATGCCGCTGCAGGATCTGATTCAGAGAAAGAGGTGGTTCTAATAGTCGGCGCTCAAGATCGATGGTATCTATTTGCAGTTTTTTATGAAAAAATAGATCATCTACACCAGAAGAGAGAAGTGATATGAAAAAACTTAGGTATATTATTGAACGGACATTGTAAACTGTAAGGATGTGGAGCAAGGGCGCTGCTGCGTAAGGCGGTGATAATTTATGGTCCATTGCACGTGTCACTGTAATTTTCATCGTAATTTACGTTTCAGCGTAATTCTATTTAAAAATTTCTATTGCTTCGTCGATATTTTCTTTATCGTATACCCTAATTGCAATACCGACGGTTTTGTTATGTTTTTTATCTTTCAGTAATATCCTAACAATTTTCTTTTCTTCCCTTAAAAGAACCTCGGGGCTCGACATTTCGTAGCCTAGAATCGTAACGTCGGGTCCCAACGACGCAACTGCGGCTTGCGCAGCCACCACATCGACAATAACGACCTCATCAAAACTTGGCATCAACAGAGCCCAGCCCAAAGCCATCTAGAATATCCTTATCGTTCATATCTGCGATCGAAGACCTTAACGCTTCCGTTGGGTAGAACTCGAAAGCAAACGTTTCCGAGCTACGGCAAGGCCCTCACCCTCATCACCCCGCCGAAAACTCCACCAGATCCCAGCGGTTGCCATACAGGTCGACGAACACCGCGACCGTGCCGTATCCCGCCTCCAGCGGATCGCGGACGAATTGCACGCCCTTGGCCTGCATCGCGCGGTAATCGCGCCAGAAATCGTCGGTTGCCAGGAACAGGAACACCCGCCCTCCGGCCTGATCGCCGATAAAGCCCGCTTGCTCTGGCGTTGAGGCGCGGGCGAGGAGGATCGTGGTGCTGGCTTCGCCCGCGCCGGGCGGGCGGACCAGTACCCAGCGCTTGTTCTGTTCGGCCTGCACCTCGTCCGCAACCAGCGTGAAGCCCAGCACCCCGCAATAGAACGCGATTGCCTCGTCATAATCGCGCACCACAAGGGCAATATGGGCAAGCGATTGGCGCATCGGTGGCAGGCTAACACCGCCAATGCCGATTTGCGAGCCGCGCTGTGTTCCATCCGGGCGGAAATCGCTCTAAGGGCTTCGGCATGAACCCGCCGTCCTTCCTGATGTCATCGCTGCTGGTCGTCATTGGCGGCGGGATTGGCGCGTGGCTGCGGTTTGCGATCGGACGGCTGGTTGGCTCGATCTTATTTCCTTACGCGACGCTTACCGTCAACATCCTCGGCAGCTTTGCGATGGGGCTGCTGGTCGGGTGGCTGGCCCGGCAGGGCGGCCCGGGATCATTCGACAGCGAGGGCTGGCGGCTGCTGCTGGGGGTGGGCGTGCTCGGCGGCTTCACCACATTTTCGGCCTTCACCCTTGAGATCGTGACACTGGCCCAGCGCGGCGCGGTGGGCGCTGCGGCAGCCTATGCGGCGCTCTCGCTGGTCGGCGGAGTTATCGGCCTGATGGCGGGCCTGAGGATTATGGCATGAGTGATGAGGGTATCAGCGAGGCGGTACGCCAGTTCACCGTTCAGGCGGACGACGATGGGGTGCGGCTGGACCGCTGGTTCAAGCGCCATTTGCCGCTGATCGGCTTTGCGATGGTCTCGCGCTGGGCGCGGACCGGGCAGATCCGCGTGGATGGCAAGCGCGCCGGGGTCGATGACCGGCTGAGCGCAGGACAAGTGCTGCGCGTCCCCCCCGGCGGCACCGCGCCCGAGCGCAAGGGGCCGCTGCCGCGCGGCGCGCTGACCGCAGAACAGATCAGCCAGGCCGAGGCGATGGTGATTACGCAGGATCGCGCCGCGATCGTCCTCAACAAGCCGCCGGGCCTTGCCACCCAGGGCGGCACCGGAATGCGCGAGCATGTCGACGGGCTGCTCGATGCGTTCCTGCCGTTTGACGATGCCCGCACCGGATCGCGCCCGCGGCTGGTTCACCGGCTCGACAAGGATACCTCGGGCGTGTTGCTGATCGCGCGGACTGCGGGCAGTGCTGCGTTCTTTTCCAAGCGGTTTTCGGGGCGTTCGGCGCGCAAGGTCTATTGGGCGCTGGTCACTGGCGTGCCCGCTATCGAGGATGGTTTCATCGATCTGCCCTTGGCCAAGCAGCCCGGCACCGGCGGCGAGAAGATGATGGTCGACGAGAGCGGTGAAGGCCAGACCGCGCGGACCCGCTACCGGGTGATCGACCATGCCGGCAACCGCGCCGCCTGGGTCGAACTGCAACCACAAACCGGGCGCACCCATCAGCTGCGCGTCCACATGGCGGCAATCGGCCATCCGATTGTGGGTGACGGCAAATATGGCGGGCCCGACGCGTTCCTTTCGGGCAGCATCAGCCGCAAGATGCACCTCCACGCGCGGCGCCTGATCATCGAGCATCCGGATGGCACCCCGCTGGATGTGGTGGCCGATCTGCCAACGCATTTTGCCGCCAGTCTGGAACAATTGGGCTTTGACGTGGAAGACGGCGCCGCGCTGGTTGATGAGGCCAAGGCGGTGACCAAGGAGGCCACCAAGACCGCCGCCAAGGCCCATGCCAAGCAATACCGCAAGGAACGCCGCGGCGAGCGGCGCGGCCGGACCGGCGGCGAGCGCGGTCCGGCAGGCTCGACCAGCGCCTATACCGGCAAGGCTGCGGTCAAGGCCAAGGTGAAAGCCCCCGCCAAGCCCGGCGGCAAGCCGGCTCCCAAACCGCGCGGAAAGGTTCCGGCCAGCGGCAAGCCGGCACCGAGGCCGCGCAAACCCTGATGCATCCCAACGCCGCCTTCCGCCATGAGGACCGCGCTTTGTTTGAGTCGCTGATCGAAGAGATCGGCTTCGGCATGGTGTTTGCGGCCACCCCAGACGGCCCGCGCGTGGCGCATACGCCGCTGCTGTCTTCGGGCGATGGCAAAGTCCGGTTCCACCTCGCGCGCGGCAATGCGCTGACCCGCCACCTTGACGGGGTGACGGCACTGGCGCTGATCAACGGCCCGGACAGCTATGTCAGCCCGCGCTGGTACGAGGATGCCCAGCAGGTTCCAACCTGGAATTACATCGCGCTCGAACTTGAAGGCCGGGTCCGCAGGATCGACAACGCCGGGCTGGAGGCGCTGCTGGTCGATCTGTCCGCTCGCCACGAAGCGCGCGTTGCGGAAGGCACCCCGTGGACGATGGACAAGCTGGAGGATCGCACCAAGGCCGGGCTAATGGCGGCAATCGTCGGCTTTGAGCTCGAAATTCAGGCGTGGCGTCCGACGCTGAAGCTCAGCCAGAACAAGTCACCCGACGAGCGCGCGCGGGTGATTGCCGGGCTGCAAGCGGCTGGCTCCCCCGCGATTGCCGAGCTGATGCGGACGCTGGTTCCGTGAGCGTCAAGCTCGCCGTGTTCGATTGCGATGGCACGCTGGTCGATGGCCAGGCCAGCATCTGCAACGCGATGGACGCGGCCTTTGCCGCCTGCGGAGAACCATTGCCCAATCGCCATCAGGTCCGCCGGATTGTCGGCCTCAGCCTGCCGCAGGCGATCCGGCTGTTGTTGCCCGGCGCGGGCGAGGAATTGCGGCGCGGGATCGACGAGGCTTACCGCAGCGCCTTTCGCTCGGCGCGCGAGACCGGTCAGCTGGTCGAGCCGCTGTATGACGGGATTGCCGCGCTGCTCGATGATTTGCGCGGAGCCGGCTGGACGCTGGGTGTTGCTACTGGAAAAAGTGACCGGGGGCTTGAGCATTGCCTGGCCGTGCATGGGCTTTCCGGGCATTTTATCACGCTGCAAACTGCCGACCGCCACCCGTCAAAGCCGCATCCGGCGATGCTGGAGGCCGCGATGGCGCAGGCGCTGGCGGGTCCGGCGCTGACTGTGATGATCGGCGATACCGCTTATGATATGGAAATGGCGGTCAATGGCGGGGTGCGCGCCATCGGGGTGGATTGGGGCTATCACACCGCGCAGGAACTGCGGGAGGCAGGCGCCGAAGCGGTAGCGCTCAGCCCCGCCGAACTGGGGGAGTTGTTGGCATGAATGAGGATGACGCCGCAAAGAAGCGGTTCTTCGCCATTACCGCGATCCGGCTGAGCGGGCTCGCCCTGATCGTAATCGGGCTGGTGATCATGGCCGGCAAGACGAATTTCCCGGAATGGGCCGGCTATATACTGATCCTTGCGGGCACGTTCGACGCGCTGATTGCCCCGATCCTGCTGGCGCGCCGCTGGAAAAGCCCGCCCAGATGAAGCGTTTCTACAAGCAGGTCAGTGTGGCGCCCGATGGCTCGGGCTGGCGGGTGCTGCTGCATGGCAAGCCGATCCGCACCCCCGCCAAGGCCGCGCAGATTGTGCCGAGCGAGGCGCTGGCGCAGGTGATGGCGCTGGAATGGTCGGCCCAAGGCGAGGAAATCGATCCCGCCGCCTTCATCTTCCGCGACATGGCCGACTACGCGATTGACGTGGTCGCCCGCGATCCCGCCGCTGCTGCCGCAGACCTGCTGCGCTACGCCGAAACCGATACGCTGTGCTACCGCGCCGAAGCAGGCGAAGCGCTGCATGACCGCCAGAGCGAGGTGTGGGAGCCGCTGCTGCGCGCCGCCGAAGCACGCTGGGACGTCCACTTCGAGCGCGTCGACGGTATCCTTCATCGCCCCCAGCCTGAGGCCACGCTCACCCGGATGGCCGCCGTTCTCGTGCCGCTGGACGCCTTCACGCTTGGCGCCCTCACCACGCTGACCACGCTCACTGCCTCGCTGGTAATCGGCCTCGCCGCGCTGGAACCGGGCGCGAATGGCGAGACGCTGTGGGCCGCCGCCAACCTCGAAGAGGATTGGCAGGCCGAACTGTGGGGCAAGGATGCCGAGGCGCTGGCCCTGCGCGCGCGGCGGCTGGCGGAGTTCAGCGCAGCGATGCGGTTTGCGGGGCTGGTTCGGGCCTGACCGGAATCCGTCTATTACTGCGCGGCAATTGCTGGTAACCACTGACGTCACGCTGGCTAGAAAAGGGTGCCAATCGCCGGTCACGAAGTTCGAAAACGGGAGGATGGAATGTACGCCCTTGCGCTGACAGAATCGTATTGCCCGGCCCAGACCGACGAAGATCTTCACGACACGACTGTTGGCGGTGTCCTGCGCGCGACCGCACAGCAAACGCCGGACGCGCCT
Source organism: Novosphingobium sp. (assembly GCA_031413595.1). Lineage (GTDB taxonomy): Bacteria > Pseudomonadota > Alphaproteobacteria > Sphingomonadales > Sphingomonadaceae > Novosphingobium. Next base: position 31,237 of record JANOFJ010000232.1, on the reverse strand, counting down.
GCGCTGCATGAAGCCGATGGCGACGGCATCCTCGCCCGCAAGTGGACCTACGCCGAACTCCTAGCCGATAGCGAACGCCTCGCCCACGCGCTGTTGACGCGCTACCAGCCGGGCGAGCGGATCGCGGTGTGGGCACCCAATATCCCCGAATGGGTAATCGCCGAATTTGCGCTGGCGATGGCCGGGCTGGTGCTGGTGACAGTCAATCCCGGCTACCAGCCGCGCGAGCTTAAATATGTGCTCGAGCAATCGCGCGCGGTCGGGCTGTTTCTGATTGCCGAGCATCGCGGCAACCCGCTGGCGAAGATTGCCGCCGAAGTGGTCGCGGACATTCCAGCGATCCGCGAAGTGGTGGATATGGAGGATCATGCCGCGCTGTATCGCGAGGCTGGACCGCTTGGCATGCTGCCGCCGGTCGATCCGTTCGATCCCGCGCAAATCCAGTACACATCGGGCACCACCGGCTTTCCCAAGGGGGTCGTGCTGCACCACCACGGGGTCACCAATAATGCACGACACACCTTTATTCGTATGGGGGTTGCGCGTGCCAGCACTTCGATGGTTGTCAGCCCCTTGTTCCACACGGCCGGCTGCGCGATGGCTATTCTTGGCGGAATTCAGTTCGGCAGCCGCATGATCCTGATGCGGCTGTTCGATGGCGACAAGGCTAATGCGCTGATGGAATCAGAACGCGCCGCCATGCTCACAGGGGTCCCGACGATGCAGATTGCGATGCTCGAAGCCGATGCCGTGCGACCGCGTGACCTTTCGAGTATAAACTTGGCTGGAAGCGGCGGATCAATGGTTCCGCCCGAGCTGGTGCGCCGGGTGACCGAGCGGTTCGGCTGCAAATATGTCACCGTCTACGGCCAGACGGAAACATCTCCACTGATCACCGTCACGTGGCCCGAAGGCCGGTTCGAGGACGTCTGCGATACCGTCGGTCAGGCGATGCCGCATACGGAGGTTTCAATCCGCGATCCGAAGAGCAATGCCGTAGTGCCGCTGGACACCGTCGGCGAAATCTGCGCGCGCGGATACAGCCTGATGCTCGGCTACAATGACGATCCGGGGGCCACCGCCAAAACCATCGACGCCGAAGGCTGGCTTCACACCGGCGATCTTGGCACGATGGACGCGCGCGGCTTTGTGAAGATCACCGGCCGGGTCAAGGAGATGATCATCCGCGGCGGCGAGAACCTGTTTCCAGCCGAGATCGAGAACATTCTGCTCGAACACGCAGACGTCGCCGAGGTCGCGGTGGTCGGCGTCCCAGATGCGCGGATGGGCGAAGCTGCTGCCGCATTCGTGCGAGTGGCGGCGGGAGCAGGCTTCAATCCGGCAGAGTTGATCGCCCATTGCCGCGCCAATATCGCCGCCCAGAAAACCCCGAGCCACTGGATCGAAGTGAGCGAATGGCCCCTGACCGGCTCAGGCAAGATCCAGAAGTTCGCGTTGCGCGATCAGTGGGTGGCGGGGGATTTTAAATCACCTGCTTGATGATGCCCACCACTTGATGAAGGCAGTAATCCTTACCCAATCCACTCCGCCACCTGCGCCGCGACATCGTTCGCCGCCTTGTTGAGCGCCGGCCCGACTGCTTCGGGCTTGGCCGCAACGCCGGGGACGATGCTTTCAAACCGCCGCGTGGTGAGTGCGCCTGCCTTGCCGCTGCGGATCGCGTCATAGCGGACCACGACCGACAGGCTGCGCGCGTCATAGCCCATATCGAGCAGGCGGCCGGTCAGGCGCGAGCCGCTTCCGGCGACGATTTCATTATCCTCAAACACCATCCGCGAGCCCTTAGCCCGGATCGTTTCGGCCAGCAGCGCGCGGAATAGCCGCGAGGGGCGTTCGACCCACATCGCATTTTGCAGATAGGCGACGCTGGCGTCATCAATCTGCACCGGAATGCGCTGCACCGCTAGGCGGCGGTCGGTTTCCGGTTCGGCGACTACAATCGCCTCCTCGATTTTGCCGCTCACGGCTACACCTGCCGGAGCGCTAATGGCCGGCGTCAGGCTGAACAATGTTGGAGGAACCTTGCCGCCCAGGCTGAGGCACCCGCCCAGTGCCAGCACCATTGCCGCGGCAGGCACCAGTTTCAGCAACGGTTGAAAACGCATATTCGGCCCCCTCATGGCTTGTAGTCCGGGAGTTTTGATCCGCCGAGCAGCGCCCCTGCGCCCTGATCGTCGAGCTTTTCGGTGATGTCGCGCAAGGCGCGGGTTGTAGCGCGCAGATCGCGCAGCGCAGCCTCGGTCGCAGGCAGCGTGCTTTCATTGAGCTGACGTGCTGCGGGCCGGGCTTCACCCAGCGTCGCCTTGAGTTCTTCGGCAGCAGAGTTTGCCGTCTTGAGCGTGGCCCGCAGCTGCTGTGCCAGCGCAGCACCGTCTTCATTGAGCAGCTTGTCGGTGGAGCCTGCCACCCGCTCGAAATTGGCGAGCGTCGCGCTTGCCTGCCTCAGCGTCGTCTGGAGCTCCGCCATCGTCCGCTCAACCTGCGGTGTCGCCCGGGCAAGATCGCCGGTCATCCGGTCGGTATTGGTGAGGATATTGCTGATCGATTCCTGGTTGCGGTCAGACAGCAGCCCGGTCATCTTCTCGGTCAGGGTCGCCAGCCGTTCGAGCAGCAACGGCGCGTTGAGCAGCAGGTCGCCCAAACCGCCGCGCTTGGTCGGGATCACCGGCACCCCTTCCGGCCCCAGTTCGGTTATCGGCGGGGCGTCCTTGACCGCACCGTTCAACTGGACGTTGGATACGCCGGTGAAGCTGCCCTGGATCGTGGCGGTCGTGCCCAGCAGGATCGGCACCTCATCGTCCACGCTGATCCGGACCCGAACGAAGCTGGGATCCTTGCGCCACAATTCGATCGCCTTGATCTGGCCGACCGGCACACCGGCAAAAGCCACCTGCGATCCCTTGGCCAGCCCATCGACCGACTGGCTGAAGAAGATGTCATATTCATTCTGGTTCGAGGCATTCAGCCGCGCGATCCAGATGACGAATGCCGCCAGCGCTGCCATCAGCACCAGCGTGACCGCACCTACCCAGACATGATTGGCCCTTGTTTCCATCAGTGTGCCCTATGCCCCCTTGCCGTTAGGATTGTCCATCGCCGTCACGCGATGATTTGCGGCCTTCTCTCCGCGTCCGCCCTTTTGGCTGAGTTGCGCGGCCCTGCCGCCCTTTTGGCTGAGCTGTGCGGCCCTGCCGCGCGGGCCATTGAAATATTCCTGAATCCACGGATGATCGAGCGCCAGCAATTCCGCAATCGTCCCCACCGCAATCACCTTGCTGTCCGCGATCACCGCCACCCGGTCACAGATTTCGTGCAGCGTATCGAGATCGTGGGTGATCAGGAACACCGTCAGGTCGAGCGTATCCTGCAATTCCCTGGTCAGCTGATCGAACGCTGCCGCACCGATCGGATCGAGGCCCGCCGTCGGTTCATCCAGAAACAGCAGCTCCGGATCGAGCGCCAGCGCCCGGGCAAGCCCGGCACGCTTGCGCATGCCGCCCGACAGCTCGGACGGATATTTGCTCGCCGCTTCAACCGGCAGACCGGACAGCATGACCTTGTAGAGCGCGATTTCATGGCGCAGCTCATCGCCGATCTCGGGATAGAATTCCTTAAGCGGGACTTCGACATTCTCAGCCACCGTCAGCGTCGAGAACAGCGCCCCGCCCTGGAACAGCACCCCCCAGCGGCTGCGGATATCGATATCGTCATCATCGCGCGCATCGGTGATCGATTGGCCGAGCACTTCGATCGTGCCGGCAGACGGGATCTGCAAGCCGATGATCGAACGCATCAGCACCGATTTTCCGGTCCCCGATCCGCCCACCACCCCGATAATCTCGCCGCGCCGAACCTTGAGCGACAGGTCTTCATGGATCACATGGTCGCCAAAGCGGTTGCACACCCCCTCGACCACGATCGGAAATTCGCCCTGGAATGCATCGGGCATCTCGTCCCGCGCCATATCCGCAACGTGTTCGATGATTTCTTCGCTCATCCCCAGCCCACCTCGGTGAAGAACACCGCAAAAAAGGCATCGAGCACGATCACCATGAAGATCGCCTGGACCACTGCCATCGTCGTACGCAGGCCGACTTCCTCGGAGTTGCCCTTAACCTGCATCCCCTGATAGCACCCGGTCAGCGCCACGATCAGACCAAACACCGGGGCCTTGACCATGCCGACCCAGACATCGTGAAGCGGAACCACTTCCTGGATCCGCGAGAGGAAGGTGACGAATGGAATTTCCAGCGTCATGCTGCCCAAAAATGCACCGCCAATGATCGAACAAACCGCCGCATAGAAGCCCAGTAGCGGCATCATCAGCACCGCCGCCAGCACGCGCGGGATGACCAGCGCCTCGATCGGGGAGACGCCGATGGTGCGCATCGCATCAATTTCCTCGGTCAGCTTCATCGTTCCGATCTGGGCGGCAAAGGCCGAGCCCGAGCGGCCCGCAACCATGATCGCGGTCATCAACACCCCCAGTTCGCGCAAGCTGAGGCGGCCGGTCAGGTTGATCGTATAGATCTCCGCTCCGAACTGGCGCAATTGGACTGCGCCCTGCTGGGCGATGACGATCCCGATCAGAAAGCTCATCAAGCCGATGATACCCAGCGCCGATACGCCGACCAACTCCACCTGGCGGACCAGGGCTGTGGTCCGGAACCGCGATGGATGGCGGATCAAGCTGGCAACGCCAGTCAGAACTGCGCCCAGAAAGCCCAGGATGCCGACCGAGCCATGTCCCGTTTCGCTGACAAGCCGGCCAACCGCGTCGGCCACCCGCGTAAACAAAGGTAACCGCGGCGCAGCAATCTCACCCTCGCCGCTCGCCCCGCGGACCGCCGCGATCAGCCGCTCCGCCTGTTCGCTGGCACCGGTGATCGTGGCATCATTATCGCGGCAGGTACGGCAGACAATCCACGCCCCGACTGTATCGATTGCGGTGACAGCGGAAAGATCGAGCTCGGTGACGGTTTCTTCCAGCTCGCGCAGGCGGCGGTCGATCACCCCGATCGAGGCGACCACCATTGGGCCCGAAAGCGCAAGCGTCAGCCCGCCATCACCGCCAGTTTCCGTCGTAAAGTCAGCCCATTCACGCATTGCTGCAGGTCATGCGGTAAAATCGGACTGGCGACAAGTTTTGTCGGCGCGCGCGGTGGCGGCTTGCACACAAGGGAGCCCGCTGGCAAAGCGCCCGCACCATGACTGACCAGACCCTAGACAAGACCTTTGACCCCGCCGCAATCGAGGCAAAATGGTATGCCCATTGGGAAACGCCCGACCCCAAGACAGGGAGGTCGCTGTTTCGGCCTGAGCGCCCGAATGCGACGCCTTTCACCATCGTCAACCCGCCGCCCAATGTAACGGGCAGCCTGCACATTGGCCACGCGCTGGACAACACGCTGCAGGACATCGTGATCCGCTATGAACGGCTGCGCGGCAAGGATGCGCTGTGGGTGGTCGGAACCGATCACGCCGGGATCGCGACGCAGATGGTGGTCGAACGCCAGCTTGAGGCCAATCAGGACAAGCGCACCAACTATACCCGCGAGGATTTCATCGCGAAGGTGTGGGAATGGAAGGCCGAGAGCGGCGGCGAGATAACGCGCCAGCTGCGGCGGCTGGGTTGCTCGATGGACTGGTCACGCGAGCAGTTCACCATGGACCCGCATTTCACCAAGGCGGTGGTGAAGGTGTTCGTCGATCAGTATAACAAGGGCCTGATTTACCGCGACAAGCGGTTGGTCAATTGGGATCCGGCACTGAAAACGGCCATCAGCGATCTTGAGGTCGAGAGCCGCGAAGTCGCTGGACACATGTGGCATTTCAAATATCCGCTCGCGGACGGCGAAACCTATACCTACGTCGAGCGCGATGCCGAGGGCGCGGTCGTGCTTGAGGAACAGCGCGACTATATCGCGATCGCCACGACCCGGCCCGAAACGATGCTGGGTGATGGCGCAGTTGCAGTTCATCCAGACGACCCACGCTACGCGCCGATCATTGGAAAGCTCTGCGAAATCCCGGTGGGACCGAAGGCGCAGCGCCGCTTCATCCCGATCATCACCGATGAATACCCCGACCCCGCATTCGGATCGGGCGCAGTCAAGATCACCGGCGCGCACGACGAAAACGACTATGGCGTGGCCCAGCGTAACGGCATTCCGATGTACCGGCTGATGGACGAGGTAGCCGCGATGCGAACTGACGGCGCGCCTTATGCCGAATCTTCGGCCCGGGCCCGCGACATCGCCCGAGGCGCAGCAGCGAGTGCGGCCGAAATTGACGCACTCAATCTGGTCCCCGACGAGTACCGCGGGCTCGATCGCTACGAAGCCCGCGAGCGTGTCGTGGCCGATATCGATGCCGATGGTCTGATGATCGCAGTCGAGGACAAGCTGATCATGCAGCCGTTCGGCGATCGCGGCGGCGTAGCGATCGAGCCGATGCTAACCGACCAATGGTACGTCAACGCCGGGGAACTGGCGAAAGCGCCAATGGCGGCGGTGCGTTCCGGCGCGATCGAGATCATCCCCAAGACATGGGAGAAGACGTTTTTCAACTGGATGGAGAATATCCAGCCGTGGTGTGTGTCTCGGCAATTGTGGTGGGGGCATCGGATTCCGGCTTGGTATGACACCGAAGGTAATGTCTTCGTTTCAGCTGCCGAAGGTCTCGAATGGCTTCGTGAACATTCGCAGACCCTCATTGCAAGCATCGGTGATGAGAACCTTCAGTCAAAAGTGTTCGAAACCGAGGCGGAGGCGCGCGAATTCGTGGCGGGACATGGCGACTTCATTCCCGTTGTCGAAGATGAAGATTTGGCTTTCAAACTGACGGTTTCAACAGGCAACGAGCTTGCTGATGCTTCCCCGCCTCGTGGCGTTCGACGAATCGGCATGTGGCGAGACCCCGACGTCCTCGACACCTGGTTCTCCTCCGCGCTGTGGCCGTTCGCCACGCTCGGCTGGCCCGAGCAGACCGAGCTGTTCAAGCGCCATTACCCCAATGACCTGCTGATCTCCGGCTTCGACATCCTGTTCTTCTGGGACGCGCGAATGGCGATGCAGGGGATGGAATTGCTGGGCGAAGTGCCGTGGAAGCGGCTGTATCTGCACGGCTTGGTGCGCGCGGCGGACGGCCAGAAGATGTCCAAAAGCAAGGGAAATGTCGTCGATCCGCTGCTGCTGATCGACGAATACGGCGCCGATGCGCTGCGGTTTTTCATGGCGTCGATGGAAAGCCAGGGCCGCGATGTGAAGATGGATAAGGCCCGCGTCGAAGGCTACCGCAACTTCGCCACCAAGCTGTGGAACGCCGCGCGGTTCTGCCAATCCAACGGTATCGGCGCGAGTTCCTCGCTGGCGGCCCCGGCGGCAACGTTGGCGGTCAACAAATGGATCATCGGGGAGGTCGTCGAAACGCTGGCCGAGCTGGATAAAGCCATGGCCGATCTGCGGTTCGATGCGGCGGCCAACACGATCTATCACTTCGTGTGGGATCAGTTTTGTGACTGGTACATCGAGCTGATCAAGGGCTCGTTCGACGAGGAAACCAAGGCCGTGGCGGGCTGGGTGCTCGACCAGATTCTGGTGATGCTCCACCCGTTCATGCCGTTCGTGACCGAGGAATTGTGGGGCGCGCTGGGAGATCGGGCAGATTATCCGCTGATTACCGCGAAGTGGCCGGAGCCGGGTGCTGGGGTTGATCTGGAGGCAAAGGGTGAGGTTGAGTGGTTGATCGAATTGGTCAGTAAGGTTCGTGCCGCCCGAACCGGTCTAAATGTCCCACCCGGTGCGCGTGTAACATTCGCAACACTTGATGCATCCGCAGAGACGAATGAGCGCGTAAAGAAGTATGCTGGAGCCATAGCTAGAATGGCTCGAATGGAAGAAGGTGTTGCCATCGGGGGTGAAGCACAAATCCTTTTGGGTGAAGCTACGTTCATTCTTGCGTTGGCAGAATTCATCGACATCACCGCCGAAAAGGCCCGCCTGACCAAAGCCCTCGAAGCCTCCACCAAGGAGGCCAAATCGCTCGAAGGCCGACTCTCCAATCCTGCCTTTGTCGAAAAGGCCAAACCCGAAGCGGTCGACAAGGCGCGGGCTGACCATGCTGCCCATGCCGCCGAGGCCGAGCGGCTGGCGGCGGCGCTGGCCCGGTTGGGGTGAGGGTTGCGCGTGTCCTTCGACAGGCTCAGGATGAGCGGGCCTATCTCTTGGGGCTAAACCCAACACCGCTCATGCTGAGCTTGTCGAAGCACGCACGCGACGCCAGCCACACGCCATGCCGCTAACCCTCGCCGCCACCACGCCGGGTGAACCCGAGATCTTCGCCTCGCTTCAGGGTGAAGGCGCATCGGCCGGATACCCCAGCAGCTTCATCCGCCTGTCGCGCTGCAACCTCGCCTGCACATGGTGCGACACCGCCTATACCTGGCGTTTCACCGGCGACAATCGCCCGCACCGCGATGGCGTTACCTATGATCGCGCCGTCAATCAGGTGACGCTGAATGAGGCGGAAGTCGCCGCGCGGATCATGGCGCTGGGCGGCAACCGGCTGGTCATCACCGGGGGTGAGCCGCTGCTGCAAGGCGCGGCTCTCACACGAATGCTGGCACTGCTGGAGGGCCACCGGGTCGAGATAGAAACCAACGGCACCGTCGCTCCGCATCCCGCGCTCGATCCGCTGGTGGCGCAATACAATGTCAGCCCCAAGCTTAGCCATTCGGGCAATCCGATTGATATTGCACTGATTCCCGAACGGCTTGCTGCGTGGGCAGCCGAACCTAAAGCGTACTTTAAGTTTGTGATTTCGGCGCCGGAAGACATCGCCGAGGTGCTGGCCCTGCAAGCCCAATACGCCGTCCCGTCCGATCGGATCATACTCATGCCCGAAGGCACCAGCAGCACCATCTTGCAGGAACGATCGCGCTGGCTGGCGGCCCTGGCACTTGATCACGGCCTGCGTTTTACCGACCGGCTGCACATCCATTTATACGGGGATACCAGAGGGACATGAAACCCCCTGCGCGCGGGCCCTCGCTCGATCTGACGTCCGGACCGATCCTGGCAACACTGGTGGTGTTTGCCGCGCCGACGCTGCTTGGCAACGTACTGCAAACGCTCAATGGCACGATCAATGCCATCTGGGTCGGGCGGATGCTGGGCGAAAGCGCACTGGCCGCGACCGCCAATGCCAACATCATCATGTTTCTGGTGTTCTCTGCCGTGTTCGGCTTTGGCATGGCGGCCACGGTGCGGATCGGGCGCGCATTTGGTGCAGGCGATATCGACGCGGCGCGCCGAACTTTTGGCACTGCCATCGGCTTTACACTGATGCTTTCCACCCTCATCGCTTTGACAGGCTGGCTGACCGCCCCCCAGCTGCTCGCGTTGCTCAAGACGCCGGGGGAATCGGCAGGCCTGGCGCTGGCCTATCTGCGCGTGATCTTCCTCTCGGTTCCGGCGATTGCAGTCGTGACTGTCGCCAGCATGGGCTTGCGCGGATCAGGCGATGCGACAACGCCGCTGCGGTTTATGATCCTAACCATCGCGCTCGATATCATTCTCAATCCGCTGCTGATCATCGGGGTTGGACCGCTGCCAGCGCTGGGTATTGCCGGGTCCGCGCTGGCATCTGCGCTCGCCAGTTCAATCGGCATGTTTGCGCTGGTGGTCTGGATCTATGCCAAGGATCTGCCGCTGCGGCTGCGCGGGGCAGAGCTGCGCTATCTCGTCCCGCGCCGTGACGAGCTGGCCTATCTGACCACCCAGGGTCTGCCGATGGGCGCGCAAATGCTGGTGATTTCCGGCGCCGGTGTGATCATGATCGGGCTGGTCAATCGCGAGGGGCTGGTGGTCACCGCGGCTTACGGCGCAACAACGCAATTGTGGGCTTACATCCAGATGCCTTCGCTGGCGGTCGCAGCAGCGGTCAGCGCTATGGTCGCACAGGCAATCGGAGCGGATCTGCACGACCGGGTCGGCCAGATCACCCGCGCCGGGATCATCACCAATCTGGGCATGACCGCGGTTCTGACTGCACTGATTCTTGCCTTTGACCGGCCAGTATTGGCACTGTTTCTGGGCGGAGACAGCCCGGCGATACCGATCGCGCGGCACATCCAGTTCATCGCCACCTGGAGTTTCCTGCCGCTGGGCGTGATGTTCATACTGTTCGGCACACTGCGCGCCTATGGCGTGGTGATCGTCCCCCTGCTGGTGCTGATCTTCTCGCTCTATGCTGTGCGACTGGGGTTCTATTTATTCGCCTACCCCGTGCTCGGGGCAGATGCGATCTATTGGTCGTTCCTGGTCAGCACGACGGTATCGGTCAGCCTGGCCGGACTTGCTTACCGGGTGCAGGTGCCGCGCCAGATTATCAGGCTGCGGCGCGAAGAGGTCTAGCGGCCCTGCGCACGCCAGCGCTGGACAGTCCGTTGGACCATTTCTTCCTCGCCGCCGCTGAGATTCCACAATTCGCTGAACGAAGGATCGGCCGAGGCCGGCCGCTTGACCTCTTCCAGGTCATCGAACGAGACGCGGATCGGGATCGACACGCCCTCGCCGCAGATGATGCACTCGCGGTTGCGTAGCGCCGGGATCGAATCGAGGAAGCCGCGCGCGCCTTCGGGCATCGCCGCTTTCACGAAGGCCTGATCGCGGTCGTTGTTAAGGCGCATCGAGATGATCGTGCCGCACTGCGAAAGTACGCCTTCGGCCAGATCCGACGGGCGCTGTGTGATCAGACCCAGCGAGATACCGTATTTACGGCCTTCCTTGGCAATCCGGCTGAGGATGCGACCAACCGACGAGCCATCGGCATTCTTCTCGTTGGGCACATAGCGATGCGCTTCTTCGCAGACGAGCAGGATCGGCCGGGTCTTTTCATCGCGCGCCCAGATCGCGAAATCGAACACCAAGCGGCTCAGCACCGCAACCACGGTGGAGGTGATATCGGACGGAACGCCTGAAACGTCGATGATCGAGATCGGTTTGCCGCGCGATGGCATGCGGAAAATCTTGGCGATGAAGTCTGCCATGGTGTCGCCCACCAGCATGCCCGAAAACATGAACTGATAGCGCGGATCGGCCTTCAACTCGTCGATCTTGGTCTTGACCCGCATATAGGGGGCGGAGGACCCCGCCTTGTCGAGCTTGCCCATCTCGTTCTGGATCGCATTCGTCAGATCCGAAAGAAGGTAGGGGATCGGCGAATCGACGGTGATCTTGCCCATCGTTTCAGCGAGGCGGTTCTTGCTGCGGGCCTGCAACAGGCACTTGGAAAGGATGTCGGAATCCTCCTGGAAGTCATTGCCGGTGGTACTGAGGAAAACTTCGCAATGTTCTTCAAAATTCATCAGCCAATAGGGCATCTGCAGGTTCGACACGTCGAATATCATGCCGGTGCTTTTGAACGCCGCCGAATATTCGCCGTGCGGATCGACCATCAGAATATGACCGTCGGGCGCAGCTTCGCAAATCCGGTGCAATATCAAAGCGGCACTGGTCGATTTGCCGGTACCTGTTGAACCGAGCAGCGCGAAATGCTTGCCCAGCATGGAATCGATATACAGCCCGGCGCGAATGTCGCGGGTGGGAAAGACGGTGCCGATCTCGATGTTGGCGCGGCCATCGCCGGCATAGATCTGGCGCAGATCGTTGCTGGTGGCGGGGTAGATCAGCGCGCCGGGGATCGGATAGCGCGTCACACCGCGGCGGAAGCTGTGGATCCGTCCGGTCAGGCGTTCTTCATCGCCTTCGCCCAGGAAGTCGATATTGGCGACGATCCCGCCCGGCGATTTGGAATCCTGGCGCTGGGTCCGGACACTGGCAAGCAGCCAGCTCTTGCCGACCCGGATCTTGACCTGGCTGCCAACTTGTCCGGCCAGTGAGATAGAGGGATCGCTGTCAGCCGAACATTCCTGCAAACGGCTCAGATCAAGCGCGATCTGGCTGCTCGATCCGGCAATTTCCAGCACGATACCGATCGGCTCGCGGGCATTGTCGATCGCAGGAGCGGCGGCAGCAGGCACCTCGCCTGCCCCTGCCGGGCGGGCCTGCGCAAAACCATTCCCGCTTATGTCATTCATCTGCATTGCCCGTCCTGTGCACCGATAGCTGGTGCTGTCAGGACTGGTTAGGGTAAAGCGGTTAATATTGGCCTAAATCGGGACAGGCCAACGCTCTCAAACCAGCGCGAACAGCCGCCCGGCGACAAAACCCATCCCAATCGAAATCATCACCGCCAGCAATCCGTAAAGGAACGACTGGTACTGGGCGAATTGCGCCACCAACCGCTCAAACCCCAGCTTCCTCACCTCGACCCGGCTGATCGCAGAGGCGACCACCCGGCCCTTGGTTATGGCAAAGGTTTCCGCGGTATAGGTGCCGGTCTGCACAGTCGAGGGCAGCTTGATCCGGGCTTGGTAGAGCACCTGCTCGCTCACCTGAACGCCCCGGTTGTTCTCCTGATAGAGCTCACCGCGATGCATCAGATCGACCAGCCCGGCAGCAAAGCGCGCCTGTTCCTTCGGCTCGAACGCGCCGATCGGTGAAAGCTGGAGCCAGCCCAGCCCGAGTTCGTAGATCGCGGCGGTCTTGTCATCGACAATGGTCTTGATCGGCCGTGACGATGCGATCGAGAAAAACGTCGGTGCGGAGCGGAATTCGGCGCTGTCGGCATTGATCCAGATACCTGCAAAACGCTGCTTCTCGCGCAGGATGATCGACCGGGTCGGGCCCTTCAAGACCACCACGATGTCATAATCCTGCCCCGCCCTTGAGCCTTCAGGCGTCAGGATCGCACCGAACAGCAGCAGTTCCGTGCCAGTGAAGCCCTGTCGCACCTGAATCTCATGCTGCGACACCTCCGGAACCAGGATCGGGTCGCGTGCGCCGCCCAGCACGAGCAAGGCAAGGAGGAGGAAAAGCCGCTTCAAAACGGCACCACGGTGTAAATCTCATCCGGCCGCCAGCCCAGGCCGATCGCCATCCGGAACGCCACCGCCAAGACAACCACGGCCAGTGCCAGACGCAATCGGTCCGCCGGGAACTTTTGCGCCATCTGCGCGCCGATCTGGGCGCCCGAGACCGAGCCGATCAGCAGCAATACCGCCAGCACGATATCGACCGCCTTGGTAGTCAGCGCATGGGTCATCGTGGTGACCATGGTGACGAACAGGATCTGGAACAGCGAGGTGCCAACCACGACATTGGCGCTCATCCCCAAAATATAGAGCATCGCCGGAACCAGCACGAAGCCGCCGCCGATCCCCATCAGCATCGTCAGTATCCCGGTGGTCACCCCCAGCAAGAGCGGTGCAATTGGCGAGATATAGAGGCCGGAGCGATAGAACCGCCAGCGCAGCGGCAAATTGGCCACCATCGGATGATGGCGCCGCTTGCGGGCGCGGAGCGGTACGCCGGTCTTGGTAGCTTGCAATGACAGCCAGCTCTCGCGCGCCATCAATCCGCCGATACTGCCCAGCAGCAAGACATAGAGCACGTTGATAACCGTATCGATCTGGCCCAGTTCCTGAAGCAGACGGAACAGCAAGGTGCCGATCGCGATGCCGATGATCCCGCCCGCCACCAGCACTGCGCCCATGTGGTAATCGACACCGGACCGCCGTGAATGGGCAAAGACCCCCGAAACGCTTGCACCGGTCACCTGACTGGCCGCAGAAGCTGCTGCAACAGTGGGCGGCACGCCATAGAAGATCAGCAGAGGCGTGGTGAGGAACCCGCCTCCCACTCCGAACATCCCCGAAAGAATTCCGGTCAGCGCCCCAAGAGCGACGATCACCAGGCCATTGACCGAAAGGTTGGCGATTGGGAGGTAAACGTCCATATTGCAGTGGCAAGCCTACCCAAGAGCGTGATGCGAAAAAGCGGGAACCGGTTTTTCGTAATAAATCACGCGCCAACAAAGAATTCTAGAGCATGATGCGATTCTGTTAAAACCCATCATGCTCTAGCACGTCGGTACTGAAAAGGCTTGTCGCCCCAGAATTCCACCTGGCCAGAATTCCACCTGGCCAGGATTCCCCCCCCGCGACGCCTAGAAACCCGCAGAGAGTGTAATGGCCGGTCCCGAGCCCGGAGTGGCGCTACCGGCAAGGCGGAATCGCCAGTCGGCCGAGAGCCGGGCATTGGTGGGCCCGATCGGCATTCCCAGCGAGGCGGTCGGCCCGGCATCGACCCGGCTTGCCCCCTGTTGCGCCCCGCCCCAGGCGGCAGCGCCAGCGCGCAACTCCATCCCGCCGATCCGGGCAAGACGGCGGGTCAGGTGCAGCTGGCCATCGACAAAGGCGCTGGCATCCCTTCCGCCGACATACCCGGCCTGCCCATAGGCTTCGGCCCGCAGCCCCAGTGGCAGATCAAGTGGCGGAAATTCGCTGACCAGTGCCGCAGCCGGTCGCAGTCTTGTTTCGCCCCCTGGCCGGGATGCCCGCAATTCGGCCATCGCCAGCACCGGCAGGCGAGGGATCGGCCGTGCGGCGAGGCCAACCGCCAGCTCTGCATCATGGGAAGCGCGCACCGCCGCCGATGCCCGCAGATACAGCGACGGCTTCCGCAGATTATCCGGCGCAAGGCGATACCGGATCACCGCGCCGACCTGGCTTGCGCCATAGCTGGGAGCGGAAAATCCATTGCGCACAGTCACCGCACCGCCTGGACGCAGCAGCAGCCAGCTATCAGCCGCCCAGCGCCGATGCGGAGCGTCGCGGCGAACAAGCGGCTGGTCGATCATTCGGGAAGGCTGTTCGCCGCGCCGTTCAAACAGCACGGCCGGTAGCGGTAATTGCCCGACGGCCGCCAGCCACAACATCTGGTGACCGGCCGCAACGCGCGGCGCGGACGGGGTTGGTGCTGCCAATGGCGCAGAAATTGGGCCCTGCTGCGCAGCTGTATTGGCAGGTAAAGGCGCTGTCAGCGGCACCGAGGGGACGGGAGCGGCAAAAGGAATGACTTTTGGCAAAGTGATCGACGCAGGTGCATTCGTTGCTGGCCGGGCAGCCTTGACCGGGCTTGATCCCGCGCTGTCTGCTATGCCCCCAGGCAAGATGCGGTTCGGTGCCGAAGGTGCGGCATAGTCTGCGAGTTGCACCTCCTGAGCAGTCCCTGACGGCCCGCCAAACGGCATCTCCCATACCGCCGCCCGGGCTGCGACCCAGCCAAACAAGAGCAACATCAGCACGACAACCGGTTGGCCGCGCCGCGCCGCGCGGCTTGCAGGGGAACTTGCGGAGCGGCTCATGCCCTGGCCTCGTGCCCGGCGAGGCGGGCGGGGTGGCCCAGATGAGCGGTCTTATCCCACATCACCGCGCCGCCTCTCAGCGTACGGAAGTAGGCAGCAAAGGCGCGCCGTCCGGCCATGATCGCAATGATATTGCTGACCGGAATGCGGGCTACGGCCCAGATCCCCTCGGCCAGTCCATATTCGTGCGCGGTGAAGGTAAACCGCATGAGTGCCCGCCAGACAAATCCGAAAAAGCTGAGCAACAGGAAGAACTTCAGAACACCAGAGGGGGCATAGGCCGGCACCAGGCCGGCCCAATGCGCGCCCAGCAGCACGGCATCGATGATCAGCAGCAGATAGGCGGCGGCAAGCACCAGCGCGGTCAACGGCCCACGTCGATCGCGCAGCGCCATCCACAGATCAACCGGGCCGCCGCTCCACCCCATCCGATCCCATGACTGGAAGGCGATGCCGTGGACCCAGCGGGTCTTCTGCCGCACCGCCTGGCCCAGATCGGTCGGGAAGAAACTGCGGGTCGCGACCAGTTGCCCGCTCGCATCGCGCAGCCGCAGGAAGCTGCTGCGCCGGCCATGCTGCGAAACCAGCAGACCCAGCTCATAGTCTTCGGTCAGGCATTCCGCTGCAAAGGGCCCAACCTCTCCCTCAGCCATGCGCCGTGCCGCCAGTTCGGCCAGCGCGCGCCGCGCAAAGCCGCATCCAACCCCGGCAGCAGGCAAAGCCGCCCCTATGGCATCGCGAACCACCAGCAGCTTCGCATGGGCCTCGGCAAACTCGTCGGCATAGTGCCCGGCGATCCAGCGCGAGCCTGGCTGCAGTTCAGGCCGGACCGGTAACTGGACGAAATCGACCGCGAATAACGCCGTATCGATTGCGGCGAGCGCCGCTGGATGGACCATATCCTCGGCATCGTGCAACACGACCGAGCGGAACTCCTCGCCGCTGCGGGCCTCATCTGCCGCGAGGGCAATATAAAGCCGGTTCAGGCAATCGGCCTTGGTGGTTGGACCGATTCGGTCATGGATCACGAGCCGGACCCGTTGATCACCCCCTGCGCCGGCAATGGCAGCAGCAATCGTCGCAACATCGTTGCGATAGCAGCCAACATAGATCCGCAGCCCGGCCTGCGGCCAGGCGCCAAGGGCATGGGCCAGCGTCGTGGCAATCACCGGGGCTTCCTGCCAGGTCGGGATGAGCACCGCTGCCCGCCCGGCCAGCGGCGCAGCGCCATATCCGGCCGGCAGATGGGCGGTGCGCGGGTTTTTGAAAAGCTTGAGAAAGAGAAAACTCAGGTCGATGGCAAACTCATCGACCAACCCGACGACAAACCAAAAGGCTGCAAAAAGCAGCAATTCATGCTCGACCACCTGCAACCATTGCAGCGCCGTAAAGGTGTCGAAAATCGACCCCGTCATGCCCGGTGCGTCCCCCAGTATGATTCTCACATACGCCTCGTGCCTAGTAACAATGCAGGTGGCTTGCAACATGATTGCAGTTGGTTGATGAGCGGACGTAATGAATTTGCCGAACCGTCCATTTTCCCGGCTATCGAGCGCGGTGATGCGCGTTGTCGGCGGCGAGTCAGCTGCCGGTATCCTGCTCATCGTGGTAGCTATCGCAGCCTTGCTGGTGGCCAACTCCCCGCTCTACGAAGGCTACCACAGCTTTTTCCACGCACCGCTCGGTTGGACCCCGATTGCCAAGCTGGATAGCTGGCACCTGTGGATCAACGATGGCCTGATGGCGGTGTTCTTTTTCGTTATCGGGCTGGAGATCAAGCGCGAGCTGCTGGCGGGAGAACTTTCCACCCCGGAGCGGCGGCGGTTACCAGTGATCGCGGCGGCAGCGGGGATGGCCGTGCCCGCGCTGATCTATCTGCTGGTCAGCGGCGGAAACCCCGAACTCCAGCGCGGCTGGGCGATCCCGGCAGCGACCGACATTGCCTTCGCGATGGGTGTCATCGGCCTGCTTGGACGCCGGGCTCCGCCGTCGCTGCGGCTGTTCCTGCTGACCGTGGCGATTGTCGATGATCTGGGCGCAGTGGCCATCATCGCGCTGGTCTATACCGAAGGGATCGACTTCGGCTGGCTGACTGCGGCGGTGCTCTGTCTGGGCGGGATGATCGCGCTGAATCGCTACCAGGTGGGCCGCAGCTGGGCCTATGTCCTGCTCAGCGCCGCGCTGTGGTTTGCGGTGCTCCATTCCGGCGTCCACGCCACCATCGCCGGTGTGTTGGCGGCGATCACCATTCCGCTGCGTCTCGATGCCGGAGGTGACAGCCCGCTGCTGCGGTTTGAGCATGCGCTGGTGCCGTGGACCGGCTTTGTGATCGTGCCGCTATTTGGCTTTGCCAATGCCGGCGTCAGCTTGAGCGGCCTTGGACTGGATGGCCTGCTCGCGCCGCTGCCTTTGGGGATTGCCGCCGGGCTGTTCCTGGGCAAGCAATTCGGGATTCTGGGCGCAATTGCAGCGGCTGACCGGCTCGGCATCGCGCCCCGGCCGGCCGGGGTAAGCTGGGTTCAGCTGTGGGGAATGGCGGTGCTGTGCGGGATCGGTTTTACCATGAGCCTGTTCATCGGCGCGTTGGCCTTTCCGCTCCATCCGCTGCTGGTCGAGGAAGCCAAGCTGGGCGTGTTGCTTGGCTCACTGCTTTCGGCACTGCTGGGCTCTGCAATATTGCGGATTGCTTCGGCCAGACCAGCAGAATAGCCTTTACCAGACGCCGGTGTTCGCCATGCTCGCCCACGGCTCCGCGGGCGGCAGATGGCCGTCATGAAGCAGCTCGATCGAGATTCCGTCGGGGGTCCGGACAAAGGCCATATGGCCATCGCGCGGGGGGCGGTTGATGATCACTCCGGCGTCCATCAGGCGCTGGCAGGTTTCGTAGATGTTCTCCACCCGGTAGGCGAGGTGGCCGAAATTGCGCCCGCCGCCATAGTCCTCCGGGTCCCAATTGTGGGTCAATTCGATCTCGGCGATATTCTCTTGCCCCGGCGCAGCGAGGAAGATCAGGGTAAAGCGCCCCTGCTCGCTGGAAAAGCGGCGCACTTCCTCGATCCCGATCAAGCGAAAGAAGGCAATCGTCGCCTCGGGGTCGCTAACGCGGATCATGGTGTGGAGGAATCGGGTAGCGCCAGCACTCATTACAAACTCCATTCGTCGCCCATAAAGAACGGTTCATCGTGCGTAAAGCAAGCCTTGTGCATGACTTGCGTCGAAAAAACCCAGGGAACCTCCCATGCCAAACCCTAACCCCGAAACCCCCGCTTCCGCCAGCCCCTTCTGGCGCGATACCACCAACCGCCGCTGGCTGGGAAGCGCCGGCGTGCTGGCGTTGGGGCTTGTGGTTGGCGGTTATCTGCTCGGCAATGGGCTGGTCCGGGCCAAGGACGCGGACCGCTCGGTCACGGTGCGCGGCCTGGCCGAGCGCGACGTGACCGCCGATCTTGCCACCTGGACCATCGCCTATTCTGCCACTGCCCCGGACCTCGCCACGGCGCAGGGCAGCGCCGACCGAAATACCGATGCAATCCGCGCCTTCTTCCGCGAACTTGGCTTTGCCGCCGACGAACTCCAGCCGACCGGCGTTAACGTCTCGCAATTCTCTGACAACGGCGCCCCGAAATTCACCGTGCGCCAGCGCATGACCCTGCGAACGACCGACATCAAGCGCGCCCAATCGGCGGTCAAACGCCAGTTTGACCTCGTGCGTCGCGGCGTAGTCCTCGAAGAGGGTTCGGGCATGGCCTTTACCTTCACCAAGCTCAACGCAATCAAACCGCCAATGATCGCCCAGGCCACCAGGGACGCCCGCGCCTCTGCCGAACAGTTTGCCAAGGACAGCGGGACATCGGTGGGCTCGATCAAGAACGCCACGCAGGGTTATTTCGAGGTCCTCGCCCGCGACGGCGACAGCGGCGGCGGCTGGGGCGTGTCGGACACACCCTACAAGAAGGTCCGCGTGGTCACGACCGTCAATTTCTACCTGCGCTGAAAACCAAAGGCCCGCCCCAGTTTCCTGAGGCGGGCCTGCGGTTCCCAGATGGGATAGTCAGATCAGAAGGCGAACTTCAGCGTTCCGACGACTGCGTCGTTTGAAAAGCTGTCGTACGAATAGCCTTCGACCCCAACATAGCTGACACCGACCGAAAGCTTGTCAGTGACATTGTAGGTAGCACCGACCGAATAGTCGAAGCCGCCGCTGGTATCGATCAGCGAGCTGTCATCGGCCAGATCAGCCGCAATGATGCTGGTCAGGAACTTGGGTGAGAGAACGCCATCGGTGTAGCCAACGTGCGCCGAAACCGAGATCGGGGTGTCCGGAATACCCGCGCTAAGATCGGTGTAAACGTACAGATTGTCGTCACCGCCAAGCGCATCCTGCTTCCAGGCATAGTTGACGCCAACCTTGCCGGTCACCGGACCCATTGTGGTCGAAAGCGAGGCATAGGGTTCGAAGACATTGGCGTTGCCAACCTTGCCGTTGGGATAGGCGTAATAGACCAGACCAGCATCTGCGGTCAGACCGCTGGTTACTTCGCCGGTCCAACCGCCGTAAACGTCAATTTCGATGCTGCCGTAAACATCCGAATCTTCCAGGTTGGAAGCCCAGGTGCCGACATAGAAGCCGCTGGAATGGTTGAGGTTGATCGTACCCTGGACCGCCGCGTCGCCAGCCGTATAAGACAGACCGCGGAAACGGTAATCGGTGGTCAGCACGACATTGCCGGTAACGGTGAATTCGCTCGGTGGAGCGGTTTCTTCGTCGGCAAAAGCGGGAGCCGCGGTCAGTCCGCAGCCGAGTAGTACAGAAGCGGCGATTAGGCCGCGGATGGACGTAAGCATGTCATTTTTCCTTAAGTGACTGGCGCCTCGTCCCACCTGCGCACTGACCTTTGCCGCTCATTGTTCGGAAGCATTCGGACAGTGCATCCCGGGTCGTGCACACAAATGCTGCACTGCACAAGTGAGAAACAAGTCAATCATTGCGTATCGCGACTGGACTGTGTCAAAGAAGCAACGCCGATTTGGTTCGATAACTGCGCCTTGAAGTCCTCGCGCCTTGTGAACAGAGCGCGGCGCAGCTATAACGATGGCAACCCCTTCATCACCATGATCTCATTCATCCGCAAGCTCTTCCGCGCGCCACCAACTGGCCCACAAGCCACCGTCCCAGACGGCCAGCGGATCTATGCGATCGGCGATATTCACGGGCGCCGTGATCTGTTCGCTGCGCTGATCGATGCGATCGATGCCGACGACGCAGCGCGAGATCCTTGCGAAACGACCGTGATCCTGCTCGGCGATCTGGTGGATCGCGGTCCGGACAGCGCCGGGGTAATTACCCTCGCACGGGCTTGGCAGGCCCGCCGCCGGGTGCGCTTCCTCACCGGCAATCATGAGGAAGTGTTCCTCGGAAGCTTCGAAAAGATCGAGGTGCTACGGCACTTGCTGCGCTATGGCGGGCGTGAGACCCTGCTCAGCTATCCGATTGACCCTGAAACCTACACAAGCGCCGATCTGGCCGAAACGCAGGACCTGATGCGGGCCGCTATTCCGGCCGAAGACTTGATCTTTTTGGGTAGCTTTGAAGATCAAATAACGATCGGCGACTATCTATTCGTCCATGCCGGCATTCGGCCCGGCGTGGCGCTTGAGGCCCAGTCGTTGCACGATCTGAGGTGGATTCGCCAACCCTTCCTTGATTGGCCCGACCGCTTTGGGCCGGTCGTCGTTCACGGCCACACCATTTCCACCCACGCAGAATTCCGCCATAACCGCATCGGCATCGATACCGGAGCCTACGCATCCGGCCGCCTGACCGCGCTTGGCCTTGAAGGAACAAGCCGCTGGCTGATCGAGGCAAGCGACAATGATGGTGCAATCCGCGCCACACAAAGGGGTGTTCCATGAAGATTGCGATGGTCGGTTCTGGCTATGTTGGACTGGTGTCGGGTGCTTGCTTTGCCGACTTCGGTCATGATGTGGTTTGCATAGACAAGGATCCGGCCAAGATCGACCTGCTGAAGGCGGGGGTAATGCCCATCTTCGAGCCGGGCCTGGCCGAGTTGGTCGAAGCAAATGCCCGCTCTGGCAGGTTGAGTTTCACCACCGATCTGGCCGAAGGCATTGGCGGGGCTGGCGCAATCTTCATCGCGGTCGGCACGCCGTCGCGCCGCGGTGATGGTCATGCCGATCTGTCGTTCGTTTATGCCGTTGCTGAAGAAATCGGCCAAAACCTCAAGAACCCGGCGGTCATCGTCACCAAATCGACCGTCCCGGTGGGAACCGGCGACGAGGTCGAACGGATCCTGGCAGATGCCGGGCTGACCGAGCAGTTCGCCGTTGCCTCCAACCCCGAATTCCTTCGCGAAGGCGCCGCAATCAGCGATTTCAAGCGGCCCGACCGGATCGTGATCGGCAGCGATGATGAATGGGCTCGCGGTGTGATGCGCGAGGTCTATCGCCCCCTGTTCCTTAATCAGGCACCGATCCTGTTCACCAGCCGGCGCAGTGCCGAGCTGATCAAATATGCCGCCAATGCGTTCCTGGCGACCAAGATCACCTTTATCAACGAAATGGCCGATCTGTGCGAAAAGGTCGGCGCCGACGTCCAGGATGTCAGCCGTGGAATCGGGCTTGACGGCCGGATCGGGAGCAAATTCCTCCATGCCGGCCCCGGCTATGGCGGAAGCTGCTTTCCCAAGGATACGCTGGCCCTGCTCAAAACCGCAGAAGATTACGACAGCCCGACCCGGATTGTCGAGGCGGTGGTCAAGGCCAATGAAACCCGCAAGCGGGCAATGGGCCGCAAGGTGATCGAGGCGCTGGGCGGCATGGACGAGGCGCGCGGCAAAAGGGTCGCCCTGCTCGGCCTGACCTTCAAGCCCAATACTGATGATATGCGCGACGCCCCAAGCCTGGCGATCGCACTTGCCTTGACCGACGCCGGTGTGGAAGTCGTCGCTTATGACCCCGAAGGGATGGAGCTTGCCGCACCGCTGATGCCCCAGGTCAAGATGATGTCCTCGGCCTATGCTGCGGTTGAAGGCGCCGATGCCATCGCGCTGGTCACTGAATGGGACGCTTTCCGCGCGCTTGATTTCGCCAAGGTCAAAAAGCTTGCCAAGGCCGCGGTGCTGGTTGATCTGCGCAACGTCTATGCCCCGGCCGAAGTCCGCGCCAAGGGCTTCGCATATTCGAGCATTGGGCGGATTTAGAAATCCCTCCCTCCCGCAGCGGGCAGACAGCATCAATCGGACTGCGAAACTATCAGGGCGCATGACGGAAACTCAGGAGACCGACTTGCCCCGCCTCAGCAATGCCGCGATGATCGAGCTTTCGGCGACCGAAGCAGTTGCGGCGATGCGCGCAGGGGTGTTCAGCGCCGAAAGCTATGCCCGCGCGCTGTTGGAACGTTGCGCTGCAGGCAGGTATCTCAACGCGTTTATCACGCTCGAACCGGAAACTGTGCTCGAGGCGGCCCGTGCCGCCGATCGGCACCGCGCCAGTGGCGGGGCGCTGGGATTGCTCCACGGGCTTCCGGTCCCGGTCAAGGACAGCGTCAATACCGGCGACTATCCCACAACCGGCGGCACCAACGCACTGCGTAATTTTCAGCCGAAGTCTTATGCTGCCGCTGTCGCCCTGCTTCGCGCGGCCGGCGCAATCGTGCTCGGAAAGACCAACTTGCATGAATTGTCGCTCGGCTGGACGAGCAACAACTTCGCGTTCGGGCCCGTCCGCAACCCCTATGACCCAGATCGCATCGCGGGTGGCAGTTCGGGCGGTACCGCCGCCGCAATTGCCGCGCGAATGGCCCCGCTGGGCGTGGCCGCAGATACCTCGGGCTCGATCCGGATCCCCGCTGCGCTATGCGGCCTGTTCGGATTTCGGCCGACCACCGGACGTTATCCCACCGACGGCGTCATCCCGATTGCGCCGCTGTTCGATCAGATCGGCGCGCAAGCACGGTGCATGGATGATCTGTTGCTGTTCGATACGGTAATGACGGGCGATCACCGCGCGATCGAACCAGCACCGCTTGCCGGGCTCAGGCTTGGCATTGACCGGGCGTTCTTCTTCACTGACCTAGACCCCGAGGTGGCGCAAATGGTCGAAGCAGTGATGGCACTGCTGGAAGCCGCGGGCGTGGTGTTCGTGGATGTCGAGATCACCGGGCTTGCCGCTGCCATCACCGCGACCACCAGCCCGATTTCGCGCCATGACGCCGGACCGGCGCTGGCTCAATATCTGCTCGGTCATGAAGCCACGGCCAGCCTTGGCCAAGTGTCCGAACAGGTCCTCAGCCCGGATGTGAAGCTCGCTTTCGACAGGTTCATGCTGCCCGGCACACCCCAGGTCGTCTCGGAAGCTGCTTACGAGGCCGCGTGCGGCTTGGACCGCCCATCACTCCAGCGGACTATGGCCGCCTGCTTCGCCGATCATGCAATTGCTGCGCTGCTGTTCCCGACCACGATGGTTCCGGCAACACCGATTGGCGCGGATGAAACCGTGCGGATAGGCGGCGCCGATATGTCGTTCGCCACAGCGATCGGCCGCAACATTCTGCCCGGCAGCACGGCGGGTCTGCCAGGACTGGTTATTCCCACCGGCCTTACCGCGTCGACAAATTTGCCTCTGAGCATCGAAATCGATGGCCCCGCCTGCAGCGACCGCGAATTGCTCGGCATCGGAATGGCTATCGCTGCGGTCCTGAAGCCCATTGCAGCACCCGATCTACTGCCAAGTCTATAGCGTTTCTGGTTGCGGCTGGACGTGGACCCGGCTGAACAGATCCTTCAGGGCGTTGGCCATCCAAAGTTCGTCGACCGCACCAAACTCAGCCGTGTGGGGATCGCCACCCGCCAGCCTGTAGGCGCTGCGGTCGATCCGCTCTGCCCCGACATGAGCCACACCGTCCTTGAGCTGGATTGAAATCGCCACTGTGCGGATGCTGTGTATCTTGAGGACGAAGCGCTTGATCGCGCTGGTCGATCCTTCTTCCGCCAGTTCGAACTCGCTGCGCGTCTCGAGCGCCGCCAGGGCCAGGGCGACAAGACGCGCCAGCATCGGCCCCTCGTTCCGGTCCCAGCGCAGTCGCTCGAACTGGGGTCCATCGACGATTTGCGAAAGCCGATCGCATTCGCGCTCGAAGTCGTCCTGGGGCACATGAATCCTTTGATTTTGGCATGCCGGTAATCTGACCGGTCGCAGCGTGATTAATCCGCTATAGCGGATGAAACACTAACACTTCGGCCTCAATCCACCGGTCGGGGCAGCCACTTGCCTTTGGTCCGGCTGGTGAGGTGAAACTGCTGACACCGGTCGCACCGATAGGGCCGCAGCGGGAAATCAGCACGAGCGGCTGCCAGCTGCGCATCCTGCTGGCTAAGGTAACGCGCCTTTTTGGCGCAAATGCTGAGCCTCGTGCGCATCCGTGCCATTCCACCCTTGAATTTCCGCTAACCAAAAAAATGCCAGGGGGCCTGTAAGCCGGGTTCTGTCTTGCGTGTGGTTTCCTTTCGGACCCGCACCGCATGGGCAGCCATTCCTCTAGGCGGTGCATTGCTGCATCGCTCAAGCAACCAACCCGGGCGGTCAATGCGAAACACATCTGCCGGTCCTTACGAACCGGCGCGCCGCCCCTATTCGGTCTTGCTCCGGGTGGGGTTTACCATGCCGCCTGCGTTACCGCCTGCGCGGTGCGCTCTTACCGCACCCTTTCACCCTTACCTCCTAAAACCCGCTCATCCTGAGCTTGTCGAAGGAGGCGGTCTGCTCTCTGTGGCACTTTCCCTGGACTTGGGGCCGAAGCCTCTCGCCCGGCGGGCGTTACCCGCCACCCTTGTTTCGTGGAGCCCGGACTTTCCTCGGCAGAATTGCTTCTGACGCGGCTGCCCGGCCCCCTGGCCTTACCTATCTAGCACGTCCCTGATCGCGGTCCAACAGCAGCGCGAACAGAATCGCCGAAGTCTCGCCATCGACCACCCCGTCGATTACCTCCGGACGCCAGCGACGCTGGAAGGCACGCACCGCCGCATGGCCATCGGCGATGTCATAGCCGAAGCGTTCGAGCGCCAGGTAGAACGCGCCGTCATTCTGATAGGGCGAGGGAATTTGGACTTTGGGCCGGGGCAAAGCGAGTTTGTGTGCGGCCAGCAGCTCCCAGTCGAACAGCTCGCCCGGGTCTTCCTTGCGCGCCGGCGCGACGTCCGAGTGGCCGACAATGTTGGCAAACGGCATCTTGTAACGCTTGACGATCGCATGGAGTAGCGGCAGCAGCGCCGCCATCTGTGCGTCAGGGAACGGGCGATAACCCCATTCATGGCCGGGATTGACCAGCTCGATCCCGACGCTTGCCGAGTTGATATCGGTGATCCCGCGCCAATAAGACCGCCCGGCATGCCAGGCGCGGTTCTCTTCGGCGACCAGTCGGTGGACCGTGCCGTCTTCATCGATCATGTAATGCGCCGAGACTTGCGCCTTGGCGTCGCACATCCGCTCCAATGCCTCGGCTCCGGTCTGCATCCCGGTGTAATGCAACACCACCATCGTGATCGGCAACTCCCGCTCATTCCAGTTGGGCGAGGGAGTTTCGTGGTGGATCAGTTCAGACATCAGCCGACCGGCAGCACCGCGCCCATCACCAGCGCATCATCGCTGAGGGCAAATTGCAGTCCACCGCCGGTGCTGGCGGCCAACTGGTACAGCATGTAAGCGGGCGCGGTCCGGCTTGAAAGTTCGCGCGCCTCAAGCGAACCATCCAGCGCGCGGCCGATCACTGGATCGAAGGCGATTTTGGGCCCGGCGGCACGGATCACGATTTCGCTTGCGCCCTCGCGCAGTTCAGCGCCGATATCCAGCGTGCCGCCGCGCACCAGTGCCTCGATCGCGATCATCGAAAGGTTGAGCAGGACCTTGACCGCGGTCTTGGGCAAGGCAGGCGCACCCAATGCCCAGTTGGCAGTGATCCGGCCGTTGTTGCCGATCAGCGCATCGACCAGGCTGCGCGGTTCATCCACGGGGACCAGCTCGCCAAAGCCGCCGGCTGCACCAAAGGCAAGGCGGAAGAATTTAAGCTTGTCGGCCGAAATTTTCGCGCTCTGCTCCAGAAGTTCGAAGCAGCGCTTGCGCATCTCCGGATCCTTCTCGTCGGCCAGGAGCTCCAGGCCGTTGGAAAGCGCACCAACCGGGCTGAGCAGATCGTGGCACAGCCGCGAGCAAAGCAGGCTGGCCATTTCCAGGCCAGAGGTATCGAGCGAGGGTTCGGTCATTTTGAAACGGTTTCCGGTGATGGCGTAAAGATCATTCCCGACACGGGACGAATTTTACCCCTTAGCCTTCCAAGACTCGCGAGGGAAGCATGACGAAGCCGTTCGGCAAATCGCGCCAGAATCGCACTTGTCCGCTTGCCACGATCGCCCAGATCCGCCCGTCCCCGCCCGCTTGTGCGCGGTCTGCCGCGGAAGGCGCCGCTTCGCCTGCGGGGTGCGAATGGTAGTAGCCCAGCACGGCAAGTCCTCCTGCCCGGGCAGCGCGATGCGCGGCGATCAGCGCGCCAGGGTCAATCTCGAAATGCCGCCGCGGTTCGGCTGCGACATTCGCGGCCGGGCGCACTTCCACGATCCGATTGGCTTCCCCCAGCAGCAACCCACAGCACTCGTCCGGCTCCGCGCGCGCCGCTTCGTCGAGCAGTGTTGCCATTGCGCCACTTGTCACCACCAGGTCCATGCCCATCTGCATAGCATGGGAGCAGGGGAACGCATCATCGAAGGCGAGGTCGCAGGTAGCGGCCAGCGGCTCGACAAAGCACTGGCCGAGGCGAGTGGTCTGTCGCGTGAGCGGGTCAAGGCGCTGATGGCCGAAGGGCGGATCACGCTGGCCGGCCAGCCGGTCAATCAGCCCACGCTCAAGCCCGCAGACGGCACGCGGTTTGCAATCTCGATTCCCGAAGCCACCACCGCGCTGGCCGCGCCGCAAGACATCGCGCTGACAATCGTGTTCGAAGACGCGCATCTGATCATCATCGACAAGCCTGCTGGCCTGGTTGTCCATCCTGCGGCCGGCAATCTTGATGGCACACTGGTCAACGCTCTGCTCCACCATTGCCGGGGTCAGTTGTCCGGCATCGGAGGGGTGGCCCGGCCCGGGATCGTTCACCGGATCGACAAGGACACCTCCGGGCTGCTGGTGGTCGCGAAATCGGACGCCGCGCATGAGGGCCTCGCCCGCCAATTCGCCGATCACTCGATCGAGCGGGCCTACCTCGCCGTGGTTGGAGGCCACCCGGTGCCGTCCGCCGGGACCGTATCGGGGGCTATCGGTCGTTCGCGCTATGATCGCAAGAAGATGGCGATGGTCGAGGCCAGAGGCGAGAGCGGACGGGGCAAACATGCGGTGACGCATTACAAGACGATTGAGCGGCTGGACTCCTCCGCGCTGGTTGAATGCAGGTTGGAGACCGGGAGAACCCACCAGGTCCGCGTTCATATGTCGTCAATTGGTCATGCGTTATTGGGTGATCCCACATATGGACGCCCACCCGCGCGGCTCCGACCGCTCCTTAACCAGCTTCACTTCGCCCGGCAGGCGCTGCATGCTGCCGTGCTGGGCTTCATCCATCCCCTTACCGGCGAGGCAATGCGCTTTGAATCTGCGTTGCCCGCCGATTTCAGGGAACTGTTGGTCGAATTGAAAGTTCCAAGCTGAACTACTGTGCTATGTGTAATTCCTATGTGGCTGTGCGCCTTAGGATGCCTATAAAGGGTCCTAAATGCCCAGCTGACAATTGAAAGGACGGGTAAGTCGAGTGACGAAAACGGTAAAAAGCCCGGTGGCCCGCAAGGGTCTGGCCCCGACACTGGGCGGGGAAGACGGCCTCAACCGCTATCTGACCGAAATCAAGAAATATCCGCTGTTGACTGCTGAGCAGGAATATATGCTCGCCAAGCGCTATGCCGAGCATCAGGATCCCGAAGCGGCTGCCCAGCTGGTTACCAGCCATCTGCGGCTCGTGGCCAAGATCGCGATGGGCTATCGCGGCTACGGCCTGCCGGTGTCCGAGCTGATTTCCGAAGGCAATATCGGCCTGATGCAGGGCGTGAAGAAATTTGAGCCCGATCGCGGCTTCCGCCTTGCCACCTATGCGATGTGGTGGATCAAGGCCTCGATGCAGGAGTTTATCCTGCGCAGCTGGAGCCTGGTCAAGATCGGCACTACCGCCGCGCAGAAGAAGCTGTTCTTCAACCTGCGCCGGATGAAGAAAAACCTCGATGCCTATGAGGATTCGGACCTTCATCCCAATGATGTGAAGACCATCGCCACCAAACTCGGCGTGTCCGAGACCGAGGTGGTCAACATGAACCGCCGGATGATGATGGGCGGCGATGCCAGCCTCAACATCTCGTTCAACGAAGATGGCGAAGGCCAGTGGCAGGACATGCTGGAGGACAGCGGCCCGCTGCAGGACCAGACTGTGGCTGAAGATCAGGAAACCACCATGCGCCACGCCATGCTGGGCGAGGCGATGCAGAGCCTGAACGAACGCGAGCAGCACATCCTCACCCAGCGCCGCCTGATCGAAGATCCGCAAACGCTGGAAGAACTCAGCCAGCACTACAACGTCAGCCGTGAGAGAGTGCGCCAGATCGAAGTGCGCGCGTTCGAGAAGCTGCAAAAGGCGATGGTGCGGATTGCCACAGACCGGAAGCTGCTGCCGGCGGGGTGATCCGGCTGAATTGAAGCGATTGAGGAGCCCCCCGTGCCATTGGGCATGGGGTTCTTTCCAAGCCCGCCCGCGACTGGTTTTGCGGCAGTTTGCCAAGGTTAAACGGTATATTAGTCCGCTTGACCACGCAGCTCCGGGCAGGGGAACAGCAAGACGCAGGTCAGGCCGTCCTTTTCCCAATCGCGCTCAATTGTGCCTTTCAGCGTATCCTTGATACTCAGATCGACCAGCTGCGTGCCAAAGCCGATCCATGTTGGTTCCGCATCCACGATGCCGCCTCCAACTTCCTTCCAGACGATTTGGATCGCATTCTTGCTGTCCGCCCCGTTCACGAGGGTTGACGTGATCGAGACAGCTCCCCCTTCCACTGCCAGCGCACCATATTTCATGGCGTTGGTCGACAGCTCGTTGAAAATAAGTGAAAGCGCCACAACCGCGGTTTCGGGCAGTTCGATATCATCGCCGGACCAGCTGATCTGCGGATATACGCGCTTGTTATCCTCCACCAGTGCCGCGAGCGAACAGCTAACGACATCCGCAGCAAACAGCACATTCTGGGCACGGTTCAGTGCCGCCATCCGTTGGTTGAGGCGTTGGACATAATCAGCGACAGATGTCGCTGACTTGCGGGTCAGCACGATGATCGCATTGATGCTGGCAAAAAGGTTGCGCATGCGATGGCCAACCTCTTGCATCAGCAGCTCTTTGTATCGTTCCTGGTGTTTGCGCGGGGTGATATCGTAGTTGATGCAGGTGAGGAAATCTCCGGTCGGCCCCATTTCGAAGTTGCCGCGCCCGGCCAGCCAGCGTTCCGTGCCATCGGCCAAAACGATCCGGAACTCGGAGCGATAGCCCAAAGGTGCTGTTCGACCAGCTTCGATGTCGCTGATTACACGGGCTCGATCTTCGGGATGGATGATGGCCAGAGCCTGGTTCATCGAGGCGAGCAAGCCGGCGTTGCAACCCCAGACCTGTTCGACCGCTCCCCGCCACGCAAACGTCCCCGTGCTGACATCCAGCCGCCAGATCGCCACCTCGCCAAACGCCAGCGCATCTTCAAGCAGCGACCGCGCAAGGTCCAATTCAGCCAGCGCTGCATTTTTTTCTCTCAGAGTTTGTTTAAGCTCCAGTTCCGTCATCACGACGTCTGCCAGATCGCTCAGCAGCCCGATTTCACGCTCGGTAAAATTCGGACGCGGCGCATTGTCGACAATGCAGACGGTGCCCAAGATCGTGCCGTTTGGCGCCCGCAGCGGCACACTGACGTTAAACCGGATACCCGGAGCGCCCAATACCATCGGATTATTCACGAATCGTGGATCAGCGTGGGAATCAAGCACGACCAGCGGCTGCCCGCTCATCACGGTATGCGTGCAAAAAGCGATATCACGTGGCACTTCGGTAGCGGTCGTGCCAATTGCCGCTTTGAACCACTGTCGCTGATCATCGATAAATGTCACTAATGCGACCGGCACCCCAAACAAGTTTGCGGCGAGCTTGGTTATTTTGTCGAAGGAATGTTCCGGTTTTGTATCAAGAATATTAAACGCTTTGAGCGTTGCCAAGCGCAATGTCTCATCGCAATTCCATATTCGTGGGGCATTTTCACTAACCACGACAACGCCTTTCTGTAGCTCATCAGATGACGCTTATCGGCCCGGACTGACTTGATCGCGATGCAATACGCTATCGAACAAACGTAAGAAAATACAAGTTTTTTGGGCCATGCCGCTGCCACGGCATCGAGATGAGGCAGGTTTTCGGATTGAATCGATGCCGTTCCATATCCGGGAAGCCGATTTGAGCTTCCCCGCAATCACCCGATTGCCAGCCGACCCCCTGCCCCGCTAGACAGCCGGCAATGGTCAAATTCCTCAAGCCCTCCCGCCCGTCCGCCAAACACGGCCTCGCCTATCGCCTGGGCTGGTGGATTGGCCGCCTGATCATCTGGTTCGTGGTCGGCAGCTTTGCACTGACGCTGTTCTACAAATTCGTTCCGGTGCCGGTCACGTTGACCATGGTGATGGACCCCAACGGGATCACCAAGGATTGGGAGCCGCTCAGCCGGATTGACCGCGACATGGTCGCCGCGGTGATTGCCGGCGAGGATGCTAAGTTCTGCGAGCACAGCGGCTTTGACAGCGAAGCGATCGAAAAGGCGATTGAGCGCAACGCGCGTGGCGGCCGGATCCGCGGCGGCTCGACCATCAGCCAGCA
>JANOFJ010000231.1:0-1833 GCA_031413595.1 Novosphingobium sp. | reverse complement strand
TGGAAAGCTGGCGCGGCACAAGGATCGAAAAGGCGCTCGACGGATTGTTCCGGGTGTTTGGCGGCGGGGTTCTGCCCGCCGACGATGCCGCCCGGATCCAGCCCGGCGCGCTTGAGAAATCCAACGTCAAACCCGCGCAGGTGCTGGTCGAAATGGTCGAAGCCCAGCGCCTGTTTGAAATGCGCACCAAGCTGGTCGCCACCGCCAAAGAGATCGACGAAGGCGGCACTAGCCTGATGCGAATCAGCGCCTGAACGGAGAGCTAATATGCCCACATCTGCCCTACACGTCGCCCGCACCGGGCTCGAAGCACAAGACACCCGGATGCGGGTCATTGCCAACAACCTCGCCAATATCGGCACTACCGGCTTCAAGCGTGACCGCGCCAATTTCGCGACGTTGACCTATCAGGATGCCCGGATTGCCGGCCAGCAATCGAGCAGCGAGACGGCCTATGCCACCGGCCTCAATCTTGGCACCGGGGTAAGCGTCCAATCGACCACCAGCATCACCACGCAAGGGACGCTCAACACCACCTCCAACCCGCTTGACATGGCGCTGGACGGTGACGGCTTCTTCCAGGTCCAGCTTCCGGGTGGCAGGCTGGGCTATACCCGCGCAGGCAATTTCTCGCGTTCTGCCGAGGGCCAGCTGGTCACCGCGCAAGGTTATGCCGTCCAGCCGGCGATCACCGTTCCCGAAGGCGCGACCGCCGTGACCGTGGCCAATGACGGGACAGTTTCGGCCCAGATTGCCGGAAGCACCGAAGCGACTGAGCTCGGCCAGATCACCATCGCCAGCTTTGCCAATTCGGCTGGACTGCAGGCGCTGGGCGACAATTTCCTGGCCGAAACCGCCGCCAGCGGGGCCGCCCAGATTGGCGCAGCAGGCCAGGGCGGGCGCGGCAATATCCGCCAAGGGATGCTGGAAAGCTCCAACGTCAATGTGGTCGAGGAACTCGTCGATATGATCGAATGCCAGCGCGCCTATGAAATCAACTCGAAGATGATCTCGTCAGTCGATGAAATGCTCCGCAACGCGAACCAGACGCTGTGATGGCCCGGACCCTCGCCCTTATCGCACTGGTAATCGCCGCGCCCTGTCTGGCCAAGCCCAAGCCGCCCGCCGGGTTCGAACCGGCTTTGCCCGCAGCGCCGGTTGCAGCGCGCATTGCCGATGGCAGCATCTTCAACGCCGCCGCCGGTTATGCCCCGCTGACCGACGGGCTGCGCGCCCGCGTCGTCGGCGATCCGCTCACGATCGTGCTGATCGAGAGCACCACTACCGCCAAATCGGCCGGGTCCAAAACCCAGCGCAGCGGCGGCTTCGGGATCACCCCGCCGACCACCGGCCCGCTGTCATTCCTCAACCCCAACGCCCTTAAAGCCAGCGGCAATTCGTCGTTCAATGGACAAGGAAATGCCGCGCAGACGAGTTCGCTCGACGGCGAGGTTACCGTCATCATTGCCGAGGTTCGTCCAAACGGGACTGCCCTTGTTCGCGGAGAAAAGCGCTTGTTGCTCAGCCAAGGTCAGGAATGGATCCAGTTTTCCGGAATCGTGCGGCTGGCTGATCTCGACGCGGATAACCGCATCGCTTCCTCGCGGGTGGCCGATGCCAGGATCGAATATGCCGGCAATGGCGCGGTCCAGCGGGCCAGCCGCGAAGGCTGGCAGCCGCCGCCGACTACTGGGGGTAATCCTTCCAAGTCGGCGAGCGCCGCTTGGCGTCTGCAATCTGTGCCGGGGTGTATTCGTTGAGTTCCTTGTACTGCAGAGTCATGCCGGGTATTCAATTACCCTCCCGCCAGTTTACGGGACGAGGCGAGCCGGG
>JANOFJ010000230.1:0-6383 GCA_031413595.1 Novosphingobium sp. | reverse complement strand
GTTTCTCATCAGTTCCGCGCTTGAACGCCACCATGACGCCGCCTTGCGAGGCGGTGATCCCTTGCCCGGTAAGAGCCACAGTAACATCGGGGCTCAAGTCCGCATTGCTGCGTTGTAAGTCAGCGGGCGCTTGTTCAGTTCGAGCGGACACCACCCGCTTCTCGACCTCGGCGGGGCTGAAATAGATTGGCTGGCCGTTCACCGGATCGGCCCGTGAATAAGTCTCATGCGTCACCATCCCTTGCGTGAACAGGCTGGCGAAGGGCTCTTTCACCCCGATCAGGCCAATCCGCTCCAGCGCGCGGGTCCAGAAGCGCGCATAAAGCAGGTGGAGGATCGCGTGTTCGATCCCGCCGATATATTGCTCGACCGGCAGCCATTTGGCGATGGCTGCGGGATCGAACGGACGGTCGGCTGGCTGGCTGGCAAAGCGCAGGAAATACCACGAGCTGTTGACGAAGGTATCGAGCGTATCGGTTTCACGGGTCGCCGGTTCGTTGCAACCCGGGCAGGCAACATGCTTCCATGTCGGATGTCGGACCAGAGGGTTGCCCGGGGTCTGGAAATCGACATCCTCGGGCAGGACCACCGGCAGCTGATCCTTGGGGACCGGAACAACGCCGCAGCTCTCGCAGTGAATGAACGGGATCGGCGTGCCCCAATAGCGCTGGCGCGATACGCCCCAATCGCGCAGCCGCCACACGGTCTTGCCCTCGCCCCAGCCTTCGCTTTCGGCGCGGGCGATCACGGCGGCCTTGGCCTCGCTGACGTTCATTCCATCAAGGAAACGCGAGTTCACGATAGCTCCGGGCCCGGTATAGGCTTCATCGCCCTCAAACAGCAGTGCCGTCTTTGCGCCATCGGCGACGACCCGTTCAACGGGGAGGTCATATTTGCGCGCGAATTCAAGATCGCGCTGGTCATGCGCCGGCACGCCCATAACGGCTCCGGTGCCATATTCCATCAACACGAAATTGGCGATGTAGACCGGCAGGGTCCAGCTATCGTCGAATGGATGCAGAACTTCAAAGCCCGTGTTGTAGCCCAGCTTCTCGGCAGTCTCGACTTCGGCGGCAGTCGTTCCGCCTTGCTTGCAGCGCTCGATGAATTCGGCTGCTGTGGGCGATTGCGCGGCCAGTTCCTGCGCAATCGGATGATCGGCTGCAATGGCGACAAAACTTGCGCCGAAGATCGTGTCAGGACGGGTTGAATAGACCCTGATCGGGTCCATCAAGGGTACCAGCGGCGCGAATGCGAACTCCACTCCTTGCGATTTGCCGATCCAGTTTTCCTGCATCAACCGTACCTTTTCCGGCCAGCCATCCAGCGTGTCCAGCCCGTCGAGCAGCTCATCGGCAAAGTCGGTGATCTTGAGGAACCACTGGCTCAGCTTGCGCTTTTCAACCAGAGCGCCGCTGCGCCAGCCGCGCCCGTCGATCACCTGTTCATTGGCCAGCACGGTCTGATCGACCGGATCCCAGTTAACCGCGCTTTCCTTGCGATAAACCAGCCCGGCGGCATAAAGATCGAGGAACAGCGCCTGCTCGTGACCGTAATATTCGGGCTCGCAAGTGGAAAGCTCACGGCTCCAATCCAGCGCAAAACCCAGCCGCTTGAGCTGCTTTTTCATCGCCTCGATATTGGCGCGGGTCCAGCCGCCGGGGTGGACGCCCTGTTCCATTGCAGCGTTTTCCGCCGGCATTCCAAAAGCATCCCAGCCCATCGGATGGAGCACTTCGAAGCCCTGCATCCGCTTGGTCCGGGCCAGCACGTCGCCCATCGTGTAGTTGCGGACATGACCGATATGGATGCGCCCCGAAGGATAGGGGAACATCTCCAGTACGAAGCTGCGCGGTTTGGCGGTGTTATCGTCGGCGCGAAAGCACTGGCGCTCGTCCCACACGCGCTGCCAGCGCGGATCGGCAGCTGCGGCATCGAAGCGGGCAGGATCAATACGGTCTGAAGTCATGCCCGTTCCTCTAACCCGCCATTCGGACTTGTCGAGAGGAAGCGGGTGGAAACCCTTTTACCTCATCGCGCTGCGGCGCAGATCGCGGGCCTTGGTCAGGATGATGTCTTCGAGCTTCTGCACGGTCGCTGCCTGAACCGGGGCATCGACCCAGCCGCCTCCTTGGGCAATCTGGCGGCTGGCGGCAACCCGCAGCGCATCGGCGCGCAGATCCTGATCGAGAATCGTGACAGTGACTTTGGCCCGCTCACCCGGATTGTTCGGATTGGTATACCAATCGGACACGATCACGCCGCCGGCACTGTCGGTCTGAACGAACTGCATGAATGACAATGCTTCAAGGCTGGCGCGCCAAAGATAGCTGTTGACGCCGATGGTCATCACCCTTGAGGCGGCAAGATCGGCCTTGGGGCGCTCTTTGCCGCCGCAGCTGGCCAGTGCCAGCGCAGCGCAACCGATAATTCCGGCCCGGGCCAGCATCTGCAGAGTCTTGTGGCCGTTGGAAGAGCTACCAGTCATCGTGTTTTCCAAATCCTGTTCATCATTGCGCTTCCGGGCCGAAGCCCCAGCTTGGTGTTGGCGCGTTGCGTCGGGCCTCTATAGCCGCAGCGGCGAAGGCGGCAAGAGCGCTGTGCGGCGCCTTTTGCCGGCCTTTGCAGTGAACCCGCCATGAACATTGCGCGGAGGGCCAATCCTCTGGAGGCCGGTTAAGCCGCGATTAAGGGCTACGGCGCCAAAAACCGCTTGGCTTTTCGCCAACTTGGCGCATGGTTTGATCATATTGAGTCGGCTGGCGGGCTGCCATTCCGGCAGTCGCAAGTTTCAAGCCCATAGGAGCAGGTTTCAGGAAAGTGGCGGTGACGGGCGGAGCATTGGCAGCCAGCGAAGGCAAGAAACGGGGCGGCGGCGCCACGGCACTGCTGCTGTCCGGCACGGTCAGCGCGCTGGCGCTGCCCAGTGCGGTACTCGCCGTTTCGAGCGGGCTGGAACCACAGAAACTTTTCGAAATGCCGCAGAGCGCCGAGAGCCGCTTTGTCCCCGCCACGGTCGATCCGCGCCTGGCCCGCAGCATCACCGTGCGCACTCTCTCCAAGGGCAAGCTGTTCCGGTTTACGCCGGCAGCAACCCCCTCGCAAACTGACCGATCGGTTACCGTGGCTGTCCGCGTCGATGCCCGCAATGCCAGTGCGTTCGGGACGAAGCCCCAGCTGGTCGCGAATGACGCTGGTGGCAATCAAGGTCTGCTTCGTCTCGCCCCCAATGGCTACAGTCTGGGTGTTACGCGCGGCTATAAATCATTCGCCCAGAACTTGGGAATTTCGGGCCAGAAGGTCGATATCCCCGATCTTGCCAGCTACAAACCGGGCACCTCGGCAAAGGGCGATCCGGCCCGGTTCAGCCCGCGGATCGCGCTCGACGAAAAGCTCAAGCCAGGCAGCGCCCCGCGCACTTTTGAGGGAGAGGCCGAACAGACCGTTGATCTGGGCGGCAGTTACCGGCTGACCCGCAACCTCAATGTCACCGCCGGGGTCCGCTATTCCTCGGAGCGTGACCGGCTGGTGCCGCTCACCGATGGCCGGCAGGATAGTCAAGCCGTCTATGTCGGAACCCAGTTCCGCTTCTAGAAGTGCGATCTTTCCCAATTACGTATGCGCGGCGCTTGCGGCAACGCGGCCTCCCGCTTAAGCATGCCGTAACGTAAAAAGCATGGGTGAGGCGAAAATGGGACGTGTGGCAATTGTAACCGGCGGTACGCGCGGAATCGGTGAGGCGATCTGCCTCCGGCTTAAAAGGCAGGGCCATACCGTGATCGCCAACTATGGCGGCAACGATGAAAAGGCCAAGGCCTTCACTGCCGCCACGGGAATCCCTGCCTATCGCTGGGATGTCGGCGATCATGAAGCGGCAATGGCCGGTTGCGCGGCGGTGGCTGCCGAGTATGGCCCGGTCGATATCGTCATCAACAACGCCGGGGTCACCCGTGATGGCGTGCTCCACAAGATGAGTTACGATGATTGGCACGATGTCATGCGGATCAATCTGGGCGGCTGCTTCAACATGGCCAAGGCGACTTTCCCCGGAATGCGCGAGCGCGGCTGGGGGCGGATCGTCAACATCGGCTCAATCAATGGTCAGGCGGGCCAATACGGCCAGGTCAACTATGCCGCCGCCAAATCGGGCATCCACGGCTTTACCAAGGCGCTAGCGCAGGAAGGCGCGAAATTCGGAGTCACTGTCAACGCCATCGCGCCGGGCTATATCGACACAGATATGGTCGCCGCCGTGCCCGCTCCGGTGCTGGATAAGATCGTCGCCAAGATCCCGGTCGGACGGCTGGGCCAGGCCGAGGAAATCGCCCGCGGGGTGGCCTTCCTGACCTCGGAAAATGGCGCGTTTGTGACCGGTTCGACGATGAGCATCAACGGCGGGCAGCATATGTATTGACGGGTGCAGGTGCGGCACGTCAGTCCGCCCCGGTGCGAGCGGCAGAGCTGCGCGCAGCGACCGGCTCGGCCAGCCGGTTGGCGGGAAATCCGCCAAGCCGGTCTGACGTCACGGATGCGGCTTTGCCGCAGCCACTTTCCTGGGCTATCCCTCAAAAGTGACCACCCCCTATCACCCCCCGCGCAAACGTTCGGTCGAGATCGCCGGGCACAAGACCTCGATCAGTCTTGAGCCGCTGTTCTGGGAGCTGCTCAAACAGGCGGCCACTGCGGAAAGCTTGCCGATTAATGCCCTCGTCGCGCGGATCGACATGGAGCGGATCGCCGCGCCGGTGCCGCCGGGGCTGGCGGGCGCAATCCGGGTCTGGCTGGTCGGTTGGCTGGTCTCACAGCTGAGCAAGACCCAGACCGAGCAGGGCTGACACCGCAAGAACAGTCGGAACACCCCGGCCAAAGCGGAACAGCAGCAAGGCCGCCACCGCGCCGATCACAGCGGCGCGCCAATCCAGACTGGTGGGATCGGGCAGGCCGAAAATCTCTGCCTCGGGCCGGGCGAACAACACATGGACTGCGAACCACAGCGCCAGATTGGCGATCACACCAACCACCGCGGCAGTGATCGCGGCGAGCGCTGCCTGCAGCGAGGGGATCCGCTCAAGCCGCTCCATCCACGGCGCGCAGGCGAAAATCCACAGGAAACAGGGTGCGAAAGTGACCCAGGTCGTCAGTCCCGCGCCGAGCAATCCGGCGGTGAGCGGTGACAGCACGCCCGGATCGCGCCATGCGGCCAGGAAGCCGGTAAACTGCGTGACCATGATCAGCGGGCCGGGCGTGGTTTCGGCCAGCCCCAGCCCGTCGGCCATCTCGCCCGCGCTGAGCCAGCCGAAATGCTCGACCGATTGCTGCGCCATATAGGCCAGTACCGCATAGGCGCCGCCGAAAGTGACGACGGCAAGCTTGGAAAAGAACGCGCCGATGTCCCACAGCACCGACGACTGGCCGAGCGTTGCCGCGATCAGCACCATCGGCAGCACCCAGATCGCGAGCCAGGTCAGCACGGTGACGAGAGTTGCCCCGGCGAGCTGGCGTTTGCTGGTCTGGTCAGGCGCGGCGGGGGTCGCAGGGTGTGCGCCGAGCAATTCGGGCCGCGCCACGGCTCCGGCGAGACCGGCCAGCAAGATCACCAGCGGAAACGGCGCATCGAACAGCAACAGTGCCAGAAATGCCAGCACCGCTAGACCCAGTTTGAACCGGGTCTTCAGCGCGCGCTTGCCGATCCGCAGCAGCGCCTGCACCACGATTCCCAGCACCGCCGCCTTGATCCCCAGAAACAGCGCCGCGAACCAGCCAAGTCCACTCGCCATGACATAAATCAGCGACAGCCCAAGCATCACCAGCGCGCCGGGGATGACGAACAGCAGCCCAGCCGCAAGTCCGCCCTTCACGCCGTGCAGCCGCCAGCCGATCCACGTCGCCAGCTGCTGCGCCTCGGGCCCCGGCAGCAGATGGCACAGGTTCAGCGCCCGCAGGAACGCCCCCTGATCGACCCAGCGCCGCTCATCGACAATCTCATGCTGCATCAGCGCGATCTGGCCGGCCGGTCCGCCAAAGCTGAGGAAGCCAATCCGGGTGAAGGTGCGGACCAGCTCGGGGAAGGTGGGGGAGGCCGCCCCGCTCAATCCTCGCCCACGCGTTCAATCTGCGCGCCCACCAGCGCCAGCTTCTCTTCCAGCCGCTCATAGCCGCGATCAAGGTGATAGAGCCGGTGGACCTGCGTCTCCCCCTCCGCCGCCAGACCCGCAATCACCAGGCTCATCGAAGCGCGCAGATCGGTGGCCATAACCTCGGCGCCGGTCATCAACGCGCTAAAGCGGAAAAAAGAAGAGTATTGGGACAACCTCCAGTTATCCGAATTCTTTGCAAAGTTTAAAGAGTCTGACTTGGCCAACATTGATTTTGAAAAGGAGCTT
>JANOFJ010000229.1:0-12021 GCA_031413595.1 Novosphingobium sp. | reverse complement strand
GCCGGCGCAAAAATGAACGGCACCGGCGTTGCACCGACAAATCCGGGCTGGTTGACCTGGAACCCTGTCAGCGCGGCCGTTGTTGCAAAGCACTGGTTCGAGACTGCAAGATTGGTCGGGTTGGCCGGCGCGCCAAGTGCTGGCGAGATGTAGCGCGCAAAATCAGCTGACGTGCCATCGGCAATCAAACTCTGTTTGATATCTGAATAAAGCGTCCATGCGGTCAGTCTCACACTGCCGAAATCATGTTCAATTTTCGCCGAAGCCTCAAACGTGCGTTGATCGTTGGTTGGTCGGATGTTCGAATAATAGTTGAACGGGTGCGCGTTCACATCTTCATAAAAAGCCGGATTGACGGCGGCGAAGTTGGGCAACTGGAACGACGCATTGAAATTGATCGAGGCGCCTTTCAGTTTGGCATAGCGCGCTTTCATATCGAGTGTCGTCGCTGAACCAAGGCCCGCCATCAAGCGCCCGTCGACGCCCCAGACGTCCTGATCGTCAACCACGCTGGCATTGCCCAGGAAGCGATTGCGGTAAAAACCGTCAGTTTTTCGGTAGTTCCCGGAAAGGACAACGCCGATGCTGTCGGATAATGGGCCCGCAACATAGCCACGCACTTCGCCCGTCCGTTGTTCGGCATAGCTTGCGGTGACTGCGCCTTCGAAGCTGTCGCCCGGCTTCACAGTGGAAACAACGATAGCTCCCGCCGCCGCGTTCCGGCCGTAGAGCGCGCCTTGTGGCCCTTTCAGGATTTCAATCTGGCGCAACGTGCCCTGGACCTCGTTCAATTGCGCTGTGTTGGTTTTCAAAATGCCGTCGACAACAAGCGCGACCGAGCTTTCGGCGTCACGTGCGCCGTTGATCCCGCGAATGTTGATCTGGGTGTCGCCCGCCTCAGCCGTTCCGGTGACGATTGTGACGCCCGGGGTGAGCTGGGTGAAATCCTCGGCATTCTGGACGCCGGTTTTCGCCAGAGTGTCCGCTGTCAGCACCGAAACTGATGCAGGAACCTCGACCAGCCGCTCATTCTGGCGCCGCGCGGTGACGATGATTGAGCCTTCGTCTCCATCAGCTTCAACCGCCGAATCCTGGGCCATTGCCGGGGTGGCAGCGATCGCCAGACCAACAATCGAGGCCGATGCCAGCCATTGGGTGATGCGCATTTTAGAACTCCCTGTTCAATGCTGGATTGGCCGGAGAATCTGGTGGTCCGATCCAATTCGTGGCTTGCTACGTCCGCAGTGTATTGTATACAAATACCCAAGGTCAAGTATTTTGGGAGCCTAAGATGTCGCGCGCTTCTGACCGCGCTTACGCCGGGATCCGCAGCATGATCCTTTCGGGCGAGCTCCCGGCCGGGGCGGCGCTTGGTGAGGAGGCTTTGGCGGAGCGCTGCGGTGTGTCGCGCACCCCGGTGCGCGATGCCCTGCGTCGGCTTGAATCCGAACTGCTGGTCAAGCGCAACGAGACACAGCGCAGCTTCGTGGCGGACTGGTCGCTGGGCGACGTGGCCGATGCCTTTGAACTGCGCGCGATGCTGGAGGGACACGCCGCCCGCCGCGCTGCTGAGCGGATCGACGATGCCACGATTCAACGCCTGCGCCTTTGCAATCAAGCGATCTTCGAGGCGATCCGCCCCGAACAACCCGATGTTGCCGGTTTCCTTGAAGGCAACCGCGATTTCCATGCGATCATCCTCGAAACGTCAGGCTCGCGCCGCCTTTCCTCACTGCTGGCCACCTTGATCGAGCAGCCGGTGATCTGGCGGACCGCGCATCATTATGGCCGCGATGCGCTGCGCCGCTCGCACGGCGAGCATGACGAGCTGCTGGCTGCTTTTGCGCGCCGCGACGGCGCCTGGGCCGAAGCGGTGATGGCCGCGCATATCCGCCGCGCTTTCCACGCCTATGCCGATGCCCATCACGGGCTCGCGGCCTTTGATATGGCCCGTACAGCGTGAGCCAACTGTATACAGATCAGATCGAAATGGTCGAGGTTTCGCCGCGTGATGGCCTCCAGAACGAGAAAATCGAGGTCTCAACCGCCGATAAATTGCGGCTGATCGAATTTGCAATCGCATCGCAAGCGCGCCGCATCGAGGTTACAAGCTTCGTGAACCCGCGCGCCGTGCCGCAAATGGCCGACGCCGAGGCGGTCTGCGCCGGATTGCCCGAGCGCGCCGATATTACCTACATCGGCCTCGTGATGAATCAGCGCGGCGCGGATCGCGCGCTAGCCACCGGCAGGATCGATCAACTGGGCGCGGTGGCGGTAACGACCGATACTTTTGCCATGGCCAATCAGGGCCAGACCAGCGACGGCTCGGTCGAAGCCTCGTGCGCGATTATCTCGGCAGCACGGGCCGCTGGCATAACCGGCCAGGCGACCATTGCGGCAAGTTTCGGTTGCCCGTTCGAGGGTGAGGTTGCCGAGGACCGGGTGATCGCCATGGCCGTGGCAATTGCCGAGGCGGGCGCGGTCGAAATTGGCCTGGCTGACACAATCGGCGTCGCCAATCCGGCGCATGTCGCGCGGTTGGTGGCGCGGGTTGGCGAGGCGATTGCCCCGCTGCCGGTGCGGGTTCATTTCCACAATACCCGCGGCACCGGCCTCGCCAATGTCTGGGCCGCCATCGGTGCGGGTGCGAGGATTGTCGATGCCTCGATCGGCGGATTGGGCGGCTGCCCCTTTGCGCCGGGCGCAGCGGGCAATGTCGCCACCGAGGATGTGGTCTATATGCTGGAACGGGCAGGCATTGCCACCGGGCTGGAGCTTTCAAAACTGACCCTCGCCAATCACTGGCTGGCCGGGGTCATGCAACGCAAATTGCCCGGAATGGTTGCGCATACGCCGCCGTTTCCCGCGGCGTCTTAGGAGAAGAAGCGGATGGGTTACCGCCTTGGTGTCGATGTCGGAGGGACGTTTACCGATCTGTTGCTGTTCAATACCGCAACGGGCGCAAGCTGGCGGCACAAGACGCCGTCCACTCCGCATGACAGTTCCGAAGGGATACTGAGCGGGGTCAACGCGATTTGCGCGGATGCCGGCGTTGCGGCCAAGGACATTGCGTATTTCCTTCACGGCACGACGGTCGCCACCAATGCCGTGCTCGAAGGCAAAGGCGCGCGGGTTGGCCTGGTTACGACCGAGGGTTTTCGTCATATCATGCAGATCGCCCGCAGCTATGTGCCCGGCGGGCTGGCGGCATGGATCATCTGGCCCAAGCCCACTCCGCTGGCAGCGCTGGAAGACACCGTGACGGTCAAGGGCCGGATGAATGCCGAAGGCGCGGAAGTTCGCCCGCTCGACGATGCCGATATTCGCGC
This sequence comes from Novosphingobium sp., assembly GCA_031413595.1. Classification (GTDB taxonomy): domain Bacteria; phylum Pseudomonadota; class Alphaproteobacteria; order Sphingomonadales; family Sphingomonadaceae; genus Novosphingobium. The sequence continues at coordinate 8,692 of JANOFJ010000229.1, read as the reverse complement.
CGCGCTGACCACGCTGAAGGGCCAGGGGGTGGAAGCGATCACCGTGTCCTTGATCAACGCCTATGCCAATGGCGCGCATGAAGCCCGCGTCGGCGCGCTTGCGGCCGAGATCATGCCCGATCTGCCGATCTCGCTATCGCACGAAGTGCTGCCCGAAATGCAGGAGTATGAGCGCACGTTGACGACGGTCGCCAATGCCGCAGTGCGCCCGGTGGTGGGCAAATATGTCGCCAATCTGCGTGCACGGTTGGCCGCATCAGGGCTTACCGGCAAGCTTTCACTGCTGCGCTCCGATGGCGGATTGATGTCGGCCCAGAAGGCCGAGCTTCATCCGGTCAATATCCTGATGTCCGGCCCCGCGGGCGGCGTCACCGGTGCCCTGTGGGTTGCCAAAAATGCCGGCCTGAAGAACATCCTTACGCTCGACGTGGGCGGCACTTCCACCGATGTGGCGCTGATCGAGAACCTTGAGCCGCGCCGCCAGCGGACCACCGAGGTCGGCCATCTCTCGGTCCGGGCCTCGGCGCTGGACGTCAAAACGGTGGGCGCAGGCGGCGGCTCGATCGCTTATGTCCCGGAACTGACCAAAGCGCTGCGGGTCGGCCCCCAGTCGGCAGGCGCGGTCCCCGGCCCGGTTGCTTACGGCAAGGGCGGTGAACTGCCGACCGTGACCGATGCCAATGTGGTGCTGGGATATTTGCCCGAAAATCTGCTGGGCGGCAGCTTCAAGCTCGACCGGGATGGCGCGGAAAAGGCAGTGCAGACCATCGCCGATGCGCTGGGGATCGATCTGATGGCCGCCGCCCGCGGGATCATCGATATCGTCAACGAAAACATGTTCGGCGCGCTGCGGATGATCTCGGTCCAGCAGGGCTATGATCCGCGCCATTTCGCGCTGATGGGCTTTGGCGGAGCGGGTCCGCTCCATGTCAACGCAGTCGCCCGGCTGATGGGCAGCTGGCCTGCAATCTCGCCGGTTTCCCCCGGCGTGCTGTGCGCGCTTGGCGATGCGACCACCCGCATGCGGACCGAAACCGCGCGCAGCTTTTCGCGGCTCGCTTCGCAGACGCGGGCCGAGGAACTGATCGCGATCCTTGATGAGATGGCAGCGCAAACCCGCGCTGAGCTTGCCTCTGACGGGGTGCCCGAAAGCACCATCACCAGCGAATTCGAGGTCGATGTCCGCTATACCGGACAAGCCTTTGAAGTCCCGCTGACCATCTCTGCCGATGTGCTGCGCGCCGACGGGATCGCGGGAATTCTGAAACGCTTCGATGAAGAGCACCACCGGCTGTTCACCTTCAACATGGATACCCCGCATGAGATTGTGAACCTTCGCGCGGTGGCGCTGGGCGAGGCGCTGGATCTGCCCGCTGCAGAACTGCCGATGGGGGATGGCAACCCGGCGGCGGCAAAAATGCGCGATCATACGCTGTGGATGGACGGGCGAAGCCAAGCGGCGGTGGTTTATGATCGCAGCAAGTTGCGGCAGGGCGATATCATCCCCGGCCCGGCAATCGTGACCGAAATGGATTCGACCACGCTGATCGAAAGCGGCTGCACTGCCAGCGTCGACCATGTCGGCAACATCCTGATCAATCTGGCCTGAGGGGACGCAAAATGCCTGCCACTATCGTCCAAACCAACCCCGCCCCGTTCGTCAAGGTCGCGATTGACCCGGTCACACTCGACATCATGGAGAACGCGCTGCGCAATGCGCGGATCGAGATGGACGCGACGCTGGTCCGCACCGCCATGTCGCCGGGGATCCGCGAACAAGGCGATGCCTTCCCGCTGATCGCCGATCACACCGGCAAGATGATCGTCGGCCAGTTCGGCAGCTTCATCGGCGGCTTTCTGACGCAGTTCGATGGCACGCTGGAAGATGGCGACATGATCTTCCTGTCCGATCCCTACAGCTGCGAAGGCGCAGTCAGCCATTCGAACGACTGGCTGGTGCTGCTGCCGGTGTTCAAGGACGGCCGGCTGATCGCCTATACCGCGATGTTCGGCCATATGTCCGACATCGGCGGCAAGGTGGTTGGCTCGATGCCAATCAATGCCCGCTCGATCTTTGAGGAAGGGGTCCGCATTCCCCCGGTCAAGATTTGGAAAAAGGGCGAATACAACGACGATCTGATGAAGCTGGTGATGCACCAGACCCGCAAGCCCGACTGGTGCCAGGCCGATCTCAACGCGCTGATCGCCTCGTGCCGGGTTGCCGCGCGCCGGGTGATCGAGATGGCAGAGCGGTTTGGCGATGACGTATATGTCTCGGCCACCCAGGAACTGCTGGCGCGCAACCACCGCGCGATGGCAGCGCTGATCGGCATGGCGATCGCCGAAGAGCCGGTTAGCTTTGAGGATTATATCTGCGACGATGGGGTCGGCTTTGGTCCCTACAAGATCCGCTGCACCATGTGGCGGCAAGACGGCAAGGTGGTGCTCGATTTCGCCGGGACCGACCCGCAAAGCGCCGCCTCGATCAACTTCTACCTCAATGAAAACATGTTCAAGATGTTCTTCGGGATCTACATGATCATGGTCTTCGATCCGCAGATCCTGTTCAACGACGGGTTCTACGATCTGATCGATGTGCGGATTCCGGAAGGCTCGCTGCTCAAGCCCAAATTCCCCGCCGCGCTGTCAGGCCGCACCCATGCGCTGGGCCGGATTTTCGACATTCTGGGCGGGCTGCTCGGCCAGAAAACGCCCGAATTTCTCAATGCCGCCGGGTTCAGCTCTAGCCCTCACTTGTTCTATTCGGGTAACGACAACCGTCCCGGCAAGGGCGGCGAATGGTTCCAGCTGTTCCAGATCGGATTCGGCGGAATTCCCGGCCGGCCGATGGGCGATGGGCCCGATGGGCATTCGCTGTGGCCGGGCTTCACCAATGTCCCCAACGAGTTCCTCGAACGCTATTTCCCGATGATGATCGAGCGTTATGAGACCGAGCCCGACAGCGGCGGCGCGGGCCTGCACCGCGGCGGCAACGGGATCCACATGACATACCGGTTCCTTGAAGCCGGGACGATCTCGATCCACGACGATCGCTGGTTCGTGCCGCCATGGGGCGTCAACGGCGGCGAGCCGGGACAGCGTGCGCGCAAGATCCTCGAAAAGGCCGACGGCACCCGGATCATCGTCGGCAACAAGGTCGAGGATGTGCAGGTCGAGGCGGACGACCAGTTGCATTACATCACCTGGGGCGGCGGCGGTTGGGGCGATCCGCTCGAGCGCGATGCAGCGCTGGTCGGCAAGGAGATCACCCAGGGGCTGGTGACGGCACAGGGTGCGCTGGCCTATGGCGTGGTTGCCAGCGCAGCGGGCGCAGTTGACAGCGCCGCGACCGAGGCACTGCGCGCCGATATACGGCGCCAGCGCGGGCCCCTGCCGCTGTTCAACTATGGCCCCGGAATCGATGCACTGCGGGCCAACTGCCTGGCCGAGACAGGCTTGCCGGCCCCGATCCAGCCGGTCTGGGCGCAATTGGAAGCGGCGAAATAGCGCCGATGTCGCAAGCCGGAGCACTGAGCGATATTCGCGTGATCGAGCTTGGCCAGCTGCTGGCGGGGCCGTTCTGCGGGCAATTGCTCGGCGATATGGGCGCCGATGTCATCAAGGTCGAACCGCCCGGTGCGGGCGATCCGATGCGCGAATGGGGCCAGGGCGCAGAGAAGGTCAATTGGGAGGTAATCGCCCGCAACAAACGCTCGGTCTCCGCCAATCTGCGCATTCCCTCCGGGCAAGCACTGGTTCGCCAACTGATCGCCGGTGCCGATGTGCTGGTCGAGAATTTCAAGCCCGGAACGCTGGAGAAATGGGGTTTAGGCCCCGATGTACTCCATGCCGAAAACCCCCGCCTGATCATCGCCCGCATGTCTGGCTATGGCCAGACCGGGCCCTATGCGGACCGCGCCGGGTTCGGCGGGATCGGCGAAGCGATGGGGGGCTGGCGCTATATCGTTGGCGAGCCGGACCGCCCGCCCAGCCGGATGGGCATTTCGATCGGCGATACGCTGACCGCAACCTATGGCTGCATGGGCGTGCTTGCCGCGCTCCATGCCCGCGAACGGACCGGCAAGGGCCAGGTGGTCGATGCGGCGCTGTATGAAAGCGTGCTGCAGGTGATGGAAAGCCTGATCCCGGAATACGACCGGATGGGAATCATCCGCGAACGCTCCGGCTCGTTCCTGCCCGGCATCGCTCCGTCCAACGTCTACCCTTGCAAGGACGGCGACTTCATGATCGGGGCCAACAAGGACGCGATCTTCAAGCGGCTCGCGCTTGCCATGGGGCGGCCCGAGCTGGGCGATGATCCGCGCTATGCCACCCATGTCGCGCGTGGGATTAACCAGATCGAGCTCGACGCGCTGATCGGCGATTGGACCCGGACCCTGACGATTGCCGAAGTCGACGCGCTGATGATCGCGCATTCGATCCCGGCCGGGCAGGTTTACCGCGCGCCCGAGATGATCGCCGATCCGCACTTTCAGGCGCGCGGGTCGATAGTCGAAGTGGAGACCGAACGCTTCGGCAAGCTCAAGATGCAGGGCACTTTCCCGCGCCTGTCCGCAACCCCCGGCAGCATCCGCCGGCCCGCGCCATCCATTGTCGGCCAGCACAACGCCGAGGTCTATGGCGATTTGCTGGGGCTTGGGGCTGATGATCTGGCCAGGCTCCGGGCAGCAGGCGCGATCTGATGGCCAAGGACGAGGCCGACCTGCCCGCGAATTATGCCGGGGCGTTCGATGGCCATTTGCCGTTCGGCCAGCACCCTGCGCTGCTGATCGTCGACTTCGTGATGGCCTATCTCGATCCCGCCTCGCCGCTCTATGCTGGGGTGGAGGATGCCCTTGCCAGCAACCAGCGCTTGCTGGCCGCTGCCCGCGCGGCTGGAATCCCGGTGATCTTCACCAATGTCGAATATGAGCCTGGCGGCGCGGATGGCGGGATATTCTACCGCAAGGTTCCCGCGCTCCGCCTGTTCGACCGCGGCTCACCCTATGGCGCCTTCCCCGTAACATTGCGTCCGCACGATGGCGAACCGGTGATCACCAAGCAATATGCCTCGGCCTTCTTCGGCACGGACCTCGCCGCCAAACTCAAGGACATGGGGGTCGACACCCTGCTGATCACCGGGCTTTCAACCTCGGGATGCGTGCGAGCGACCGCGCTCGATGCCTGCCAGCACGGCTTCCTGCCGTTCGTGGTGCGCGAAGCCTGCGGCGACCGCCACCAGGCCCCGCACGAAGCCAGCCTGTTCGACCTGCAAGCAAAATATGCCGAGGTGATTTCGGAAGCTGAGGCAATCCGCCATCTGGTGAAGCCGCCGGTTGCCTAGATCACGAAATCGAGGATCGCGGGCAATTGCCCCTTGGCACGATTGACCACCATTCGGTCATGGAGCGTAGAAATCTGCTTGCTGCCGGTTTTAACGAACAGAAACGGCAAAAAGCCATGCAAAAGGCAAGCGATCCCGCCCAGCATCATCCGGATGCCAAAGCCGGTCGCATGACGGAAATGCTCGCCATAGGTTTCACCGACACTGGCAGGGTGTTCGCGAAATGGTTTCAAAAGTTCCATGCGGCGCGCTCCTTGCTACCGCGATCATAGCGCAGATCTGTTGCAAATCTCTCACCAAATTTATGGCTACTTACCCATTTTTTGCTAAAGTGTGCGGACCATGTCGAGGACCTGCGCGACATGTTCGGTGCGGCAGATCAGCAGGTCGGGCATATAGGTATCTGCCTGATTGTAGATCAGCGGACTGCCATCGATCCTGGAGCAATGGAGGCCATGCGCCAGGGCAACCGCAACCGGCGCGCAGCTGTCCCACTCATATTGTCCGCCTGAATGGAGGTAGATGTCGGCCTGCCCAATCACCACCGCCATGGCCTTGGCCCCGGCACTGCCCATCGGGATGAGTTCTGCACCAAGCGCTTCGGCAACCGCGACCGCTTCCTTGGCAGGGCGGGTGCGGCTGACGACCATCCGCAGGCGCTCTGGCGCAGGCGGCACTTTCTGGGGCTGGTCAGTGCGCAGCACCAGCCCAAGACCGGGAAGTGCGACCGCACCGACACTGGCAACGCCGTTCACGCTGAGCGCGATATGCACCGCCCAGTCGGTTCGCTCTTCACCGTATTCGCGGGTCCCGTCGACCGGGTCGATGATCCAGACGCGCGATTTGCTCAGCCGCTCGGGCGTGTCCTTGCTTTCTTCGGAGAGTAGCCCGTCATCCGGGCGCTGGTCACGCAGCGCCGCCATCAGGAACTGATTGGCAGTCGCGTCGCCGGCATCGCCAAGTGCTTTGCCAGCGATGACGCCCGCGCCGCGAACGGTCAGGAGGATCTGTCCGGCAACATCCGCCAGATGCGCGGCAAGCTCGGCATCGGTCATGGGGCATCCATCGGCGAAATCGCCTGGTTCGCATCTGCGCGCTTGGCGCCCCAATGAACCGAACTCCAGATGCGTTCGTGGAAATAATACAGCAGGACCTTGGTCACCACCTCGGTAAGCGCAATCGCGCCGGCTGCCTTGGGGTTACCGGTAAAAAACCAGCTCAGCAGGAAGGTATCGATGCTGCCCAGCAGGCGCCAGCTGGCCGCTTTAACCAACGATCGCGAGTGGGATTCATGCCCCCTGAACAGCAACACGGCTAGCTGCCCCCCAACAGTGCATCGATGATTAGATCCGCTGCCTGTTCGGGGCTCATATTGGCGGTATCGATCCGCACTTCGGGCGAGACCGGCGCTTCATAGGGGCTGTCGATCCCGGTGAAGTTCTTGAGCTGTCCGGCACGGGCCTTTTTGTAGAGGCCCTTCACATCGCGTTTCTCGGCCTCGGCGAGCGGCGTATCGATGAAGACTTCGACGAACTCTCCCTCGGGCAACATCGCGCGGACCATTTCGCGCTCGGCCCGGAACGGGCTGATGAAGGCGGTAATGACGATCAGCCCGGCGTCCGCCATCAGCTTGGCCACTTCGCCCACCCGGCGGATATTCTCGATCCGATCGGTTTCGGTAAAGCCCAGATCCTTGTTGAGGCCGTGGCGGACATTGTCGCCATCCAGCAAGAAGGTGTGCCGGTTCATCCGGTGGAGCTTTTTCTCGACCAGATTGGCAATGGTCGATTTGCCGGAACCCGAAAGCCCGGTGAACCACAGCACGGCGGGCTTCTGGTTCTTGAGGCCCGCATGGGCCTCGCGGCTGATGTCGAGCGCCTGCCAATGGACGTTCTGCGCGCGGCGCAGGCTGAAATGCAGCATTCCTGCGGCAACGGTCGCATTGGTGATCTTGTCGATCAGGATCAAGCCGCCCAATGTCCGGCTGTCGGCATAGGGCTCAAAAGTGATCGGCTTGTCGGTGGCGAGTTCTGCCACGCCAATTGCATTCAGCTCGAGCGTCTTGGCCGCGACGTGTTCCATCGTGTTGACGTTGACGGTGTATTTGGGCGCATGAACGGTGGCGGAGACGAGCTGCGTACCCAGCTTTAGCCAGTAACCGCGCCCCGGGATCAGTGCTTCGTCAGCCATCCACACCAGAGTCGCCTCGAACTGGTCGGCAACTTGCGGCGGGGCATCGGCGGCAGCGATAACATCCCCGCGCGAACAATCGATCTCATCCACAAGCGTCAGCGTGACCGATTGACCCGCGACGGCTTCGGCCAGATCGCCATCTTGCATTACAATCCGCGCTACCGTGCTGGTTTTGCCCGAAGGCAGCACCCGCACCGTGTCCCCTGGCTTGACCGTGCCGCTGGCGATCAGCCCGGCAAAACCCCGGAAATCGAGGTTAGGGCGGTTGACCCATTGCACCGGCATCCTGAGCGGCCGCGACTGATCGGCGGTATTGTTCAGTTCGACGTTTTCCAGATGTTCGATCAGACTGGCACCGTGATACCAAGGCGTATTGGCGCTCGGGCCGGTGATGTTATCGCCCTTGAAGCCCGAAATCGGGATCGCCGTGAACTGGTCTATGCCGATCGAGGCGGCGAAATGCAGATAATCCGCCACGATCTCGTCAAAGCGGGACTGGCTGTAATCGACCAGATCGAGCTTGTTTACCGCCAGCACGATGTGGCGAATGCCGATGAGATGCGCCAGAAAACTGTGCCGCCGGGTCTGGGTGAGCACGCCCTTGCGCGCATCGATCAGAATGACGGCGAGGTCAGCGGTCGAGGCTCCGGTGACCATATTGCGGGTGTATTGTTCATGACCCGGGCAATCCGCGACAATGAATTTACGTTTGTCGGTAGCGAAATAGCGGTAGGCAACGTCGATCGTGATGCCTTGTTCGCGCTCTGCCGCAAGTCCATCGACCAGCAACGCAAAATCGATTTCCTGCCCTTGCGTGCCGACCCGCTTGCTGTCCGCTTCCAGCGCGGCAAGCTGATCCTCAAAGATCATCTTGCTGTCATACAGCAGCCGCCCGATCAGCGTCGACTTGCCATCATCGACACTGCCGCAAGTGATGAAGCGCAGCATGGTCTTGTGCTGATGGGTGTCAAGATAGGCGTCGATATCCTCGGCGATCAGGGTGTCGGTCTGATAAGCGGAACGGTCCGGGGTATCGGTCATCAGAAATACCCCTCCTGCTTCTTCTTTTCCATGCCCGCGCCGCCTGCATCCTTGTCGATCGCCCGGCCCTGGCGTTCGGAGGTGGTGGTGAGCAGCATCTCCTGGATCACTTGC
>JANOFJ010000228.1:0-4635 GCA_031413595.1 Novosphingobium sp. | reverse complement strand
CGAGATCGCGCTGGTGTGGCGGAAGAATTCGCCGAGTGCCGAGGAGTTCAGGCTGCTGGCGGAGGAACTGCGGGCGGGGTAGTCGTCGTCCCACTTGAAACTAGGTTATAACAAACATGTGTGAACAAAACGTCGGATCGTTCAAATGCCTCGAATCTCGCGATTCATTGCTCATAAATCAAAAAATGTAAGGGTAAACAGTATGTTATCCTGCACTTCGCTATTTTCCGAGGGTGCCACAGAGTCAAGGTGAAATATTTCAGTTTATTTCATTTTTTTTACAACATGCTTCTTGTCACCGAATCAAAAAAGGCACAGTCGTTCGAAGGTTAGCAGTTCAAATGCTAGCAAGAGGAACGAGGGGCCGAGGCTTTGCGAGCGATCAGACCCTTCCAAAAGGTCGATAACGGACCCCTCGTTCCTCACCACGTTCTGCGATATTGATCGTCCTGTCGAGAAGCTAATTTCGGCTTTGATCAAATTCTAGGTCTTGACGTTGGAAAGGAGCGCTAACGTGCGTTGCCCATTGCAACGGCAATAACTGCCAACCTCAATCCATGTGCTTCAAGCCGACCCGCAAATAATCCCAGCCCGTAATCACGGTCAGCACTGCAGCGGCCCACAGTGTAGTCAGGCCTATGGTGTGCGGCACATTGGCGACCAGGCTGCCGATCGCGATTGTCCAACCGGGCAGTGCTTGGCCCAGGATCAGCGCGCCGAGCGACACCAGCTGGAAGGTTGTCTTCCATTTCGCCAGCTTCGAGACCGGGATCGAGACTTGCAGCCCGCCGAGGAACTCGCGCAGACCTGATACCGCAATCTCGCGGATCAGGATCACCAGGCCAGCGATCACATGCATGTCACCCACATAAGGGCCTGTCAGGATCCCTTGCGCGGCGAGCACCAGAATCACGGCGGCGACCATGATCTTGTCGGCGATCGGATCGAGGAACGCGCCCAGCCTTGAGACCGTCCCATAGGAGCGCGCGACATAACCGTCGAAATAGTCGGTCAGCCCCATCAGGCAGTACATCGCAAAGCCGGCCAGATAGCCCGCCTCCCAGCCCGGCCACCACAGCAGCGCGACCAGCAAGGGAACCGCGACGATCCGCGAGAGCGTGAGAAGATTAGGGAGTGTCCACATCACAACTGCGCATAGCGAGGTTATGCCCGGTGCAAAAGAGCGCACTCAACGCTTGTGACTTGGCCATGCGGCGCTAGGGTCCGGCGCAATCGGGCCAGCAACAAGCGAGATTATGACTACAACCACCCATCTCCTGCGCAGCCGGCGCTTCGTGCCACTGTTCGTCACCCAGCTGCTTGGCGCATTCAACGACAATTTGTTCAAGAATGCGATGGTGCTCTACGTCGTCTACAGCGTGTATAATTCGGAAACTGCCGAGGCGCAGTTCAGCGCGATCGCCTCGGGATTGTTCATCCTGCCGTTCTTCATCCTCTCCGCGCTGTCCGGCCAATTGGCCGACATGCGCGACAAGGCCCGCATCATCCGGATCGTAAAGGCCTGCGAAATCGGGATCATGATCGTCGGCGCGGCCGGGTTGCTGATGGCCTGGCAGGGCATCCTCACCACCAGCATCGCGATTCCGCTGATGCTGCTCGCGCTGTTTGCGATGGGGGTCCACTCGACCTTTTTTGGCCCGATCAAATATGCGATCCTGCCGCAGCATCTCCATCCCGGTGAAGTGCTGGCCGGGACCGGGCTGGTTGAGGCAGGCACTTACATAGCGATTCTGGCAGGCACCATCCTGGCCGGCTGGATTCCGGTCGAATGGGCAGCGGCTGGCGTGGTGTTGACCGCAATCGTGGGCTATTTCGTCAGCCGCGAGGTGCCCCCGGCCCCACCCGAAATCCCGGCCGAGCCGATGGACTTCCACGTCATCCGCTCGTCGATCACGCTAATCCGCAACACCAGCCATGACCGCCGCGTATTCCTGGCGATCATGGCTATCAGCTTTTTCTGGACGATCGGCGCGGTGCTGTTCATCCAGTTTCCGCCACTCGCCAAGAATGTGCTGACCGCCAGCAAGGAAGTCGCCAGCCTGTTTCTGGTAATATTCTCGATCGGGGTGGCGGTGGGCTCAATGTCGGTCAACGCGCTACTCAAGGGCACCGTCTCGGCGCGTTATTCCCCGGTTTCTGTGCTGGTCATGGGGCTGTGTGTGGTGGGTTTCTATCTCGTCTGCCGCGCATGGACGCCGCTGGTTGGCAACGGGTTGATGGACGTCGGCCATTTTATCGCCCAGCCGCTGGCGATCCCCTTGCTGCTGAGCCTGCTGGGTATCGCGATAGCGGGCGGCATGTTCGTGGTGCCGCTCTATGCGTTCCTCACCACTTTTGTGGATAAATCGCAGACCGCGCGAACAATTGCCGCCAACAACATCGTCAATTCAGGGGCGATGGTGGTGGGGTCGCTGCTCGCCAGCGGGCTTAGCGCTGGCGGCGTGCCGATCGTCCAGCAATTGCTGCTGAGTGCGGCGATGTGCCTCGTCTCGGCCTGGATTGCCCAGAAACTGGTGCGGGCCGAGCGGGCCGCCCGCTGATCGATCAGGCGATAAACGCGCTCACTGCCATGAAGCAGGCGCAATAGGCCATCAGAAATTCGCGCAGCGCAGTCAGCGACACCCGGCGACGGCGGCGCGCGGGAACGGGCTTCGTCCCCCGCCTCACATGCGGAGGGAGCGCCCGTAAAAACGGGTTGCGAGCGGATTCATCTCCGAGGACCAGCGACCTTCTCATCGCAGCAGTGTTAAGTTTTGATTTACCATCGCACCACCCGCAAAATCTTGGTTAACCGCAACCATCCCAATGCGGGACAGTTCGGCTGAGAGGCCTTGCGAATGTTCGCCACGTTGCGGCACCGGAACTCCGTCGCTACAAGCCGTGAATGACTGAAAAACCTTCCACCATCGCCCTGCCTGCCGATGAAATAACCGGCGGTCGCCTGCTCGTCGATTGCCTGATCGAACAAGGCTGCGACCGGATATTCACGGTGCCGGGTGAGAGCTTCCTTGCGGTGCTTGATGCGCTCCATGATTCGCCGGGCATCGAGACAGTGGTGTGCCGTCAGGAAGGCGGCGCCGCGTTTATGGCTTGTGCCGATGGGACGATGACTGGAAAGCCAGGAGTATGCTTTGTCACCCGCGGCCCCGGCGCGACCAATGCCAGCATCGGGGTGCATGTCGCGATGCAGGATTCGCAGCCGATGTTGATATTCATCGGTGATGTCGACCGCGGAATGCGCGACCGCGAGGGCTTTCAGGAAGTGGACTTCGCGGCGATGTTCGCGCCTCTCGCAAAATGGGCGACCCGGATCGACGATCCGGCGCGAATCCCGGAATACCTCGCCCGCGCCTGGTCGACCGCCATTTCCGGCCGCCCCGGCCCGGTGGTTATCGCGCTGCCCGAGGATATGCTGCTGGAGAAAGTCAGCCGCGTTGCCCCGCGGCCCGCGGTCTGCCGCCCGGCGCAGGCTGTCTGCCCCGATGCGATGGCGACGCTGATGCAACTGATCGGCGATGCCGCCGCTCCGGTCGCCATTGTCGGCGGGGCCGGATGGCACGCCAAGGCGCGCGATTATTTCACGCAATTTGCCGAGCAGACCGGCTTGCCCGCAGCTGGCGCCTTCCGCCGGCAGGACGCGATCCCCAATTCAAGTAAGGCCTGGGCCGGCAACCTTGGCTACGGCCCTAATCCCAAGCTGGTCCAGCGAATCAAGGATGCGGATCTGGTGCTGGTTGTCGGCGCGCGGCTGGGTGAGGCAACCACCGACAGCTACACGCTGATTACGCCCGAACATCCGGGCCAGTTGCTGGTCCATGTCCATCCCGACCCCGAAGAGCTGGGCCGGGTCTATCGCACTGACCTCGCGATCTGCGCCGATGTGGCCGAGTTTGCCGAGGCCGCCGCGCTGTGGGACAACGAAATCCTGTCCTTCGATGCAGGCGCGGATGCCCATGCCGAGTGGCTGGAGTGGAGTACGCCGAAACCTTCCGGTGCAAAGCTCGATCTCGCCGCCTGTGTCATGGCAATGCGCAATACGCTGCCCGGCGACAGCATCATCTGCAACGGCGCGGGCAATTTTTCGGGCTGGTGGCATCGCTACTGGCACTATGACGGCTTCCCCACCCAGCTTGCTCCGACCGCCGGCGCGATGGGCTATGGAGTTCCGGCCGCGGTCGCCGCAGCGCAGCGCCATCCGGAACGGACGGTCGTTGCCTTGGCGGGCGACGGTGACTTCCTGATGAACGGCCAGGAACTGGCGACAGCCGCGCAATATGGCTGCGATCTTCTGGTTATCCTCGTCGATAACGGCGCCTATGGCACGATCCGGATGCATCAGGAGCGCGAGTTTCCAGGACGGGTATCGGCGACACAGCTCGCCAACCCGGATTTTGCGGCATTGGCGCGGGCGTTTGGCGGCTGGGCTACCCGGGTCGAGACAACTGCGGAATTTGCCCCGGCGCTGGCGCAGGCCATGGAGCGCAAGGGCGTGCGGCTGCTCCATCTGATTACGGATATCGAGCAGCTCAGCGCAGGCGGAGCGACCGTTTCAGGACTGCGAGGGAAGGGAAACCGGGGCTAGGGCTGCGCGCGTGCTTCGACAAGCTCAGCATG
>JANOFJ010000227.1:0-18378 GCA_031413595.1 Novosphingobium sp. | reverse complement strand
AGCCGGTTACGAAGGCACTGCCGTCGCCCACTTTCGCGGTTTCGAAGAATTGATCGAAGAAGCGCGGGGCATCGCTTACCAGCCAAGTGGGGGCGGCGGTGCAAGCGGCCTGCCAGTCAGCGCCTTGCGTCAATCCGCTGGCGTCGGTCCGAGCCAGCAGACGCGGACAGCTCTCACGGAACGAGGCGAGCGCGCCGCTCGCATCGGTCAAACCCAGCCCCAGAGTCGTGATTGCCGGCCCCGCGGCGACCCCAGCCATCAAAGCGCTGCTAACAACAGGAACCACAGGAACCGGAGGAGGCGGAAGCGCGGATGGGATCTGCCCGGCAGGGATCAGCCGCCCGCAAGCGGTGAGCGAAACAACAAGCAGCATTGCCACAAGGGCGCGAATCCGCGACCCGGTCATGCCTGATCAGCCCTCGTCAGTTTCGTCGAGCAGCCAGTCAGGATCAGCCGAAGTGACATTGCGGCTGAAGGTCCACATATCGCGCGCTTCGATCGCATCGTCGAGCGAACCGGCGATGACCTGACCATCCGCAGCGCGGGTTACCGCGGCGATGTCGGCGGTAAAACGCAGGGTGATCCTCGCCATCGGCGCCTGGAACGAAGCGGCCACGATGGTCGCATCCTCGATCCGAACCAGCCGGTTCTCCAAAGTTTCTCCAGCGGCCAACCGCGCATCGATGGCCGCAGCGAAGCCTTCATAAACATCGTTGTCACACAGCTGCCCCAGATCATCCTTGTCGCCGCGCCAGAAGGCTTCGAGAATCATCCGGTAAGCGCCCTTCGATCCTTCGATAAAGGCCATCAGATCAAAGCGGCGATCGGCCGCCGCGATCTCGCGCACGCCGCGTTCGATCGCGGGGGTCACGCCGGGGACCATGAGGCGAGGCTGCTGCAGAGCGCCGGGGCGATCGGTCTGCGGTCGATCCGTCTGGGTTGGAGCGCCCAGGCGCGGCGCATTCGGCGCATCGCCCTTGGCATCGAATCGGCCCTGAATGGGCTCCTCTTCATGCTCGGCACGGCGGCCCAGCACGGAATAAAGCCTTAGCCCGAGAAAGGCCGCGATCATGGCCAGAATTACGATTTCGACTGCGTTCACGCTCAACTTCCAGTCCCTGCCGATCCAGCGGCATTACAGCATTCTAACCCCAGATAGGTAACCAATACAAATGAACAACGCGTGGATGGGCGCATTCGTGTAATTTTTTCGATATTCCGGGCACAAAAGCGGGTCAGGACGAAAATTGACGCCAAGACCAGCTGCTCGCTGCCAGCGGCATTGCCGCCTGCGCGTGGCGGTGCTAGGCGCGCGGCAATTCAATTTGGCCCAACGCTCAGGCGCGCGGCCGCAGTCAGGAAAGCCAGGAAGACGATGTCAGACGAAGGCAATGTGCTCACCACCCTCAACCTCGATGGCCCGGTTCCCAATGGGGAAGATACCAGCCCGTCCGCCGGAATTATCTCGCAATACGTCAAGGATCTCTCGGTCGAGAACCCCAACGCGCCGGATAGCTTCCAATGGCAGGATGCCCCGCAGATCGACGTCCAGTTCAACATCGCCGCGCGCGAGATGAACGAGGAAGTGAGCGAGATCGAACTCAAGATCGCGATCAATTCCAAGGGGCCGCAGGGCACCGCCTTTATCGTCGACCTGTCCTATTGCGGCCTGGTCGGCATGCGCAATCTCGATGACGCACAGCGCCACGCCTTCACCTATGCCGAAGCGCCGCGGATCCTGTTCCCGTTTGCCCGCTGCATCATCGCCGATGCCGTGCGCGATGCGGGCTTCCCGCCGCTGATGCTGGAACCGATCGATTTCAACGGCCTGTACCTCTCCCAGCTTGCCGCCCAGCAGGAATCCGGCGAGAGCGAGCAGCCGGTCGGGAACGCCTGATCGGGCCCCTGCCTTTGCCGGAATCGCCCGCATGAGCCTGATCAGAAACGTCGGGACCATCGGCGGACTGACGGCGATCAGCCGCGTGTTCGGCTTTGCGCGCGACATCCTGCTGGCCCGGGTGCTTGGTGCAGGCGGGATGGCAGATGCGTGGCAGCTGGCGTTTCAGCTGCCCAATATTTTTCGCCGCCTGTTCGCCGAAGGTGCCTTCGCCTCGGCCTTCGTGCCCCTGTTCAACCGCCGGATGGGCGCGGGCTCAGCCGAGGAGGGAGAGGATCACGGCGAGGCCAGACGCTTTGCCGATGAGGTGCTGGCAGTTCTTATTCCGATCCTGATCGTCTTTTCCGCCCTGGCGCTCATCGCGATGCCGTGGATCATGGGCTTGTTCGCCAGCGACGCACTGGCCGCCTCGACCGAGCGGTTCGATCTGGCCATCATCATGGCCCGGATCGCTTTTCCCTATCTCGCCTTCATGAGCCTGGCGACACTGCTGGCGGCGATCCTCAACAGCCTGTCGCGGTTCGCCGCCGCCGCCGCTGCCCCGATCCTGCTCAATCTTTGCCTGATAACCGCGCTGCTGGCCGGCGGATCGCTTGAGCCCGGTGAGGCAGCGCGGCAGCAAACCGGGCTCTATCTGGCCATTGCGGTTTCGCTGTCGGGCTTGTTCCAGCTCGTCTGGCTGTGGTTCTGGGCGCATCGCTCCGGCTTTCGTTTCGCCTTTCGTCGCCCCAAGCTAACCGGCGGAGTGCGCGAATTAGGGCGGCTGATTCTGCCGGCGGTTTTCGGTGCCGGGGTCTATCAGATCAGCCGGTTCATCGATCTGTTCTTCCTCTCAGCCCTGCCCGACAAGAGCATCACATTTCTTGCCATGGCCGACCGACTCAACCAGTTGCCGCTGGGGATTATCGGGATCGCGCTGGGTACTGCCATCCTGCCCGCGCTGTCGCGGTTCATCGCGGTCGATAATACAGAGGGTGCGCAGCGCCTGCAAAGCAACGCGGTCGAGCTGGCAATGCTGCTGACCTTGCCCGCAGCGGTTGCTCTGTTCATCACAGGCGACGCGCTGACCCGCGCCTTCTTTTTTGGTGGCGCCTATACGGTGGCAGACAGCATGGCGACTGGCGCTGTCGTTGGCGCGCTGGTCGTGGGCCTGCCGGCCTATGTTCTGGTCAAGGTGTTGGTGCCCGGATTCTTCGCCCGCGCCGATACCAAGACGCCGGTCTATACGGCTGCGATCTCGCTGATGGTGAACGTGGCGCTTAACTTCATCCTGATTCCAAAGCTCGGCTTGATTGGCCTGGCGCTGTCCGGCTCGATTTCGGCCTGGTGCAATTGCGCGATGCTCTACGCGCTGCTGGCGCGACACGGCCATTTTCGCATCAGCTTGCTGGTCGCCTCGCGGATTGCCCGTATCGTGCTGGCGACAGGGCTGATGGGCGCAGCGCTGTGGTGGGTGACACCGATGGGCGATGACTGGTTCATCGGCGACACCTTCGAGCGGATCGGCGCGATCATTGCGCTGGTCGCAACTGGCGGAACGGTTTTCTTCGCGGCGGCCTGGCTGCTAGGGGTAGTCAACCGCGAGACCATCGGCCAATTGCGCCGCCGCAAGGTTTGAAGGAACACAGCTGACCATGCGTATCGTTTCCGGCATCCAGCCGACCGGCAATCTCCATCTGGGCAATTACCTCGGCGCGATCCGCAACTGGGTGCGGATGCAGGACGAGGTGAGCGCGAGCGGCGGTGAGAGCCTCTATTTCCTCGCCGATCTCCATGCCATTTCGATGCCGCATGTCCCGGCCGAGCTCTCCTCCGGCACCCGCGAAATGGTCGCAGCGCTGGTCGCGTGCGGGATCGATCCCGAACGCTCGATCCTGTTCAATCAGGCCCAGGTTCCCGCCCATGCCGAGCTGCAATGGCTGCTGACCGGGACCGCGCGAATGGGCTGGCTTGCCCGGATGACCCAGTTCAAGGACAAATCGGGCAAGAACCGCGAAGGCGCCAGCATCGCGCTGTTCACCTATCCGGTGCTGCAGGCAGCCGATGTATTGCTTTATCAGGCGACCCATGTGCCGGTTGGCGATGACCAGAAGCAGCACCTTGAGCTGGCCCGCGACATTGCCCAGAAGTTCAACAATGATTTCGGCGTTGAAGGGTCAAGTTGGGGCCGCGATATTTTCACGCTTCCCGCGCCGATCGTCCCGCCCGAAGCGGCCCGGATCATGAGCCTGCGCGATGGCAGCGCCAAGATGAGCAAGTCCGATCCATCGGATATGAGCCGGATCAATCTGACCGACGATGCTGACACGATCCTCCAGAAGATCAAGAAGGCCAAAACCGACCCCGAACCGCTGCCCGGCGAGATCGCTGGATTGAAAGATCGCCCCGAAGCAGCGAATCTGGTCGCGATCTACGCAGCAATGGCCGGGATGAAGGCAGGCAGCGTGCTCGCGGAATTTGCCGGCAAGGGTTTCGGCGCCTTTAAGCCGGCGCTGGCCGAACTGCTGATCGAGCAGCTCGCGCCGATCAATACCCGCTTCGTTGAACTGCGCGCAGACCGCGCTGCGCTCGATGCAATCCTGCGTAGGGGTGCCGAACAGGCCCGCGCGCTGGCCGCACCGACGCTGGAAGCTGCCTATGCCGCACTGGGGCTGGTGCGCGGCTAAGTAAGCGCCCGGTTATTCAACCCTGATTAAGCCGCGATGGCATAGACATAGTCCAACGCAATGCTAGCCTAGCGCCCGATGCTTCGGGTAAGGGGGCTGGATACTGATTAGGGGACTGAAGTGATGTCTGCCAAAAGTTTACCTCGTTTTGCCAAGCTTGTCGCCTTGCCGTTGGTGCTGGCCAGCCTCGGTGCCTGCGCCCAGAATTTCAACGCCAACGTCTCGCGCTTTGCCACCCAGCTGCCTGCCCCGCAGGGTCAGAGCTTTGCGGTGGTGGCCGATGATCCGGCGATGGCGGGCGGCCTGGAGTTTTCGCAATATGCACGGTTGGTCGAAGCGCAGATGGCGCGGATCGGCTATGCTCCGGCCAGCCCGGAAACGGCCAGCCTGCTGGTCCGGTTCGACTATGGCGTGGACAAGGGCCGCGAAAAGGTCCGTTCGACCGGCTTCTATAACGATCCGTTCTATTCGCCGTGGCATGGCTATGGTCGCAGCCATTTCGGCTATAACCGGATCGGCTATTATCCTCGTGGTGCTTGGGGCTATGGCTTTCACGATCCGTTCTTCGACAATGGCTATGAAAGCTACACCGTCTACACCAGCGGGATCGAGATGAAGATCGATCGCCGCGCCGATGGCCAGCGCCTGTTCGAAGGCAAGGCCGAAGCGCTTTCCACCTCCAACCGGCTGCAATATGTCGTCCCCAATCTGGTCGAGGCGATGTTTACTGGCTTCCCCGGCAATTCGGGCGAGACAGTGCGTATTTCGGTCGCGCCGGAGAAGAAGCGCAGCAACTAAAGGCAAGCTAACAACGGGAAACCGAGTAGGGCGGGTCCGGCAACGGGCTCGCCCTTTTTCGTATCACGCGTTAAGCGCGACAACTCCGCCGGTTGAACCAAACCCGCCTTCGCCGCGCGCGGTTTCATCCAGTTCCTCGACCTCCAGCCAGCGCGCTTGCGTCACCGGAGCCAGCACCAGCTGGGCGATCCGGTCACCCCGGCGGATCTCGAACGCCTCGCTGCCGTGATTGATCAGGATCACTTTCAGCTCGCCGCGATAGTCGCTGTCGATCGTCCCGGGCGAATTGGGCACGCTGATACCGTGCTTGAGCGCAAGTCCCGAACGCGGGCGGACCTGGATCTCGTAGCCCGGCGGAATCGCTACCGAGAGGCCGGTGGCGACCGCATGACGGGCGCCCGCTGTCAGCGTCAGGTCTTCGGCGGAAACTACGTCCATCCCCGCTGCGCCAGCCGTCGCATAGCCGGGCAGGTCAAGGTCTGCGCCATGCGCGAGCCGCTTGATCCGCACCGGAACGCTACTTGCCAAGCTCATCGACGATCCTTTCAATCAGCGCGTCGGCAACATCGCTTTTGAGCATCTTGGGCAGCGTTTCAACGCCGCCTGCGGTTATGATATGAACCGTGTTGGCGGCACTGCCCATAACGCTCTTGCCTTTGGGTCCCGATACATCATTGGCCACGATCCAGTCCGCGCCCTTGCGGGTGCGCTTTTCCTTGGCGTGTTCGATGACTTTTTCGGTCTCTGCGGCAAAGCCGATCAACAGCGCCGGGCGCCTGGTATCGCCAGCCATTGTGCCAAGAATATCCGGATTCTCGGTGAGCCGCAGCGAAGGCGGGGCAGAGCCGCGTTTCTTCAGCTTCTCGGTCGCGAAATCATGGGTCCGCCAGTCCGCCACAGCCGCGACCATCACCGCGACATCGGCCGGCAGGGCCTTCTTGGCCGCAGCGGCCATCTCGCGCGCAGTTTCGACGTCGATCCGGTCGACCCCGGGCGGCGTTGGCAGGGTAACCGGCCCGGAGACCAGCGTAACCCGCGCGCCGGCCTGGGCAGCAGCAGCAGCGATCGCAAAGCCCTGTTTGCCCGACGACCGATTGGCGATGTAGCGAACCGGATCGATTGGCTCATGCGTCGGCCCGGCAGTGACCAGCACGTGTTTGCCGGTCAGCGGACCGTCGACCGGCACGTAGGGAGCTGGATCATCACCGGCGAAATCGGGTTGGCCTTCGAGGGGATCAGCAGGCGGCGATTTGGACGATGATTTGGCCGGGGGTGAATCTGGGGGAGGCACGGCGCCATCTTCTGGCATCGGCTGGGGCGCACCTTCTTCGCCGGTGCCGTTGAACAGATGGTTGACGGCATCGGGATCGGTTGGCGGCGCAGCCTTGGCCTTGCCTTTCTTGGACAGCAGCGGGCTGTTCAGATCGATCGACGGGGCAGGGTCGGCGCTAAGCGACGATCCGGGAACCGGTTCGATCAGGTCGTGATAGGAAACAGGCTCGTCGCCAAAGGCCAGATCGTCCTCGTCCAATTCGTCGAATACGCGCTTGCTGACGGTGCTGCGCGGGATGATCATGCCCGAAAGGCCGGCAATTCCGGTGTCTTCGCTTTGGCTGTAATCCTCGTCTGGCGCAGCCAGCAGCGGGACGGCGACGGGCCCGGGATCAAGCCCCAGCAACTGGCAGATCGCGATCCAGATCGCCGCAGGTTCGGGCAACCGGCCGGGGCCAAACTCACCGCAGGCCATAGCCCCGTCATCGGGATCGAGTACCGCGACGCCGTGATCGATCAGTGCCGCCACGTTGCGGCGCGTCGCGGGGTGTTCCCACATCCGGACATTCATCGCCGGAACCGCCAGCACCGGCTTGTCGGTGGCGAGCAGCAGCGTGGTGGCCAGATCATCGGCAATCCCGCCCGCCATCTTGGCCATCAGATCGGCCGTGGCCGGGCAGACCACGATCAAATCTGCCTGCCGCGACAGCTGGATATGCCCCATCTCGACCTCGTTCTTGAGGTCCCATAACGTTGTATGAACCGGGTTTTCACTGAGTGCGGCCAGTGTCATCGCGGTCACGAATTTGGCGCCGCCATCGGTCAGCACGCAGGTAACCTCGCCCGGAATGCCGTTCGCGCCTTTGCGAATGAGGCGAACCAGCTCGCATGATTTATACGCGGCTATCCCTCCCCCGATGATCAGGAGGATGCGCGGCGCGATCTTTGGCTCAGCTTTTGCTTTCATGAACCCCGCTTGTGCAATGCTGCGCCCCTGCACGCAATCTTTTTGCCTAGGCATTTTGCCTTATCGGATTTGCTGGCGCACAAGCCCTAATTTGACGTTAATTTAGGGGAGAAACCTTGTGCGCCTGATACTGACTGCGTTGATATTCCTGTTCGGATTGTTCGATCTTTTCATGGGGTTGAGCTTTCTGTTCACCCCGGCCGAAGCCGCCATCGGCTTTGGGCTGTCGGCGCAAGGGGCGATGGGGCTGTCTACGCTGCGGGCAGACTTCACCGCCTTTTTCTGCGTCATCGCGGTTTCGATGATGTGGGGTGCGTGGCGCAGGAACGGCGATCTGCTGCTGGTTCCCGCTGCGTTGATGGGGACAGCGGCGGTTGTCCGGCTGATCAGCCTGGCGCTTGACGGGCCCTACCCCGGCCATCTCGTCCCCATTACGGTTGAGTTGCTCCACGTTGTGCTGCTGGCCGCTGCCTGGCGCGTCCTTCCGCATCACAAGATCGAGGAAATCGCCGGTTAGGAAGTAGTTGCGCCCGCCCCCGGCTGGCCCAGCGCCGCGCGCCACAATGATCCGGCGGCGCGCGGCACGAAGGCCAGGCCAAGGAACATGGCGGGCGCAATCATCGCGCCCCAATAGAAATTCTCGCCGCGCCCAGCGATCATGAAGGCTGCGCCATAACCAAGGAAGAGCAGCGTGCCAAAGGCCCCGGCGGGCGATTTCCATCCGGCCCAGCCAAAGATCATCAGCATCACCAAGGGCCCGGCGATGTAATGCTGCAGTAACCGCAAATTGCTCGACAATATGACGTTGGACAGCCAGCCTGAAAGCCCCCGCAGCGCCAGCCACGACGGGGAAGGCGGGTCGGCTGGCAACACCATCTGGCTAACGAGGTGGAGGTGGACCGCCATGGCGCCCAGGAACACCGCGATCAGCGCGCTCCAGGCCGCGCTTTCCTTCCAGTCGCGCCGCCACATGGCCGTTGCCGCCATCAGTGCCACG
Source organism: Novosphingobium sp. (assembly GCA_031413595.1). Taxonomy (GTDB): domain Bacteria; phylum Pseudomonadota; class Alphaproteobacteria; order Sphingomonadales; family Sphingomonadaceae; genus Novosphingobium. The sequence continues at coordinate 9,781 of JANOFJ010000227.1, read as the reverse complement.
AACGGCAAGGAGTGCTCGCGGATCGCCAGCGCCAGTGCCGCCACCGCCAGCGCCGCGCCATAGCGCCCTTCCCTCGTTCCTGCCCGAGGCCGATGAAGCCCGAAAGCCAGCGCCAGCAGCATCCCGGCCCACAGCTCATGCAGCACAAAGAAATAGCGGTTCATCCCCAGCGAAACCCCAAGCGCCAGAAATCCCACCGCGAGTCCGCGGTACCTTAGCCCACCCGGCTCGCCGAGCGGCTCCGGACCCATCCGCTGCCACCACGCCGCCAGCACGCTCAGCATCAGCACGAAGGCGGCAATCGCTTGGCCGGTGTCTCCCAGCGCTGCGTTGATATAGGCCAGCGTCGGCAGCCGCACGGCAAAGCCGGGGCGGAGCGGGTAGCCGTTCCGGCGGTGCTCCTCAGCGACGACCTGGTAATAGTTCTCGCCCTTTGAGACACGCTCGATCACAACATCATAAAGCGCGAGATCATCGTCGCGCGGCCGGCTCGGGCCCTTTTTGCCCGCGACATTTTCAGCGAATGACTGCGTCTTGACCGTCGATTTTCCCGCGTTGATCGGCACCACCGCCGAGGCGATCAACATCGCCAGCAAAGCGAACAGCAGCAGCCGCGCCCGCAGCGGTGGCCAGAGGGCAAAACGATCATCGGCTGCGGCCGGATTTGGCATAAGGTCGATCCCCCTGAATCCGCCCGCTTCTGCCTTGGCGGGGTGTGCGGTGCAAGCAATTGGAAAAAGCAGGTGCCGAAATCCGGACGTTAGCTTGCCATTCAGTCCTTCCATCCTACATTACCCAGCGAAAGGACCGATCATGAACGACGATCAGCCAAATGGTAATCCCTGGATGAAGAGCCTGCTAATGTGGGGCGGCATTTTTCTGGCGCTTTTGCTGGTGGTTTCGATGTTCGGTCCGCGCGCCGAAGTGGCCGGATCGCAGATCGGCTATTCCGATTTCCGCACCAAGGTAACCGAAGGCAGCGTGGCCGAAGTCCAGATCAGTGAAGACCGGATCGTCGGCAAGCTCAAGAACGGCGGAACTTTCAGCACCATTCCGATCCCGAATGACGACACGCTGATGCCATTGATGCAGCAAAAAGGCGTGAAATACGCCGGCAAGGCGCCGGACGAACCCAATGTCCTGCTGTATATCCTGATCCAGGCCCTGCCTTTCATGCTGATCCTTGGGGTCGCCTTCTTTGCGCTCCGCCAGATGCAGAAGGGCGGCGGATCGGGCGCAATGGGCTTTGGCAAGAGCAAGGCCAAGCTGCTGACCGAAAAGCAGGGCCGGGTCACGTTCAACGATGTCGCCGGGATCGATGAAGCGCGCGAGGAGCTGGAGGAAATCGTCGAGTTCTTGCGCGATCCATCGCGTTTTTCCAAGCTCGGCGGGCAAATCCCCAAGGGCGCACTGCTGGTCGGCAGCCCCGGCACCGGCAAGACCCTGCTGGCCCGCGCCATCGCGGGTGAGGCCGGCGTGCCGTTCTTCACCATCTCGGGCTCGGACTTCGTCGAAATGTTCGTCGGCGTCGGCGCGAGCCGTGTGCGCGACATGTTCGAGCAGGCCAAGAAGAACGCGCCGTGTATCGTCTTCATCGACGAAATCGACGCGGTCGGCCGTCACCGCGGCCATGGCCTCGGCAATTCCAACGATGAGCGCGAGCAGACCCTGAACCAGCTCTTGGTGGAGATGGACGGGTTTGAGGCAAATGAAGGCATCATCATCATCGCCGCCACCAACCGGCCCGATGTGCTCGATCCAGCATTGTTGCGCCCCGGCCGGTTTGACCGCCAGGTGGTGGTGCCGATCCCCGATATCGAAGGCCGCGAAAAGATTCTCGCCGTCCACATGAAAAAGGTTCCGCTGGCTCCCGATGTGCTGGCGCGCACCATCGCCCGCGGCACCCCTGGCTTTACCGGCGCGGATCTGGCCAATCTGGTCAATGAGGCGGCGCTGCTCGCAGCCCGGCGCAACAAGCGGCTGGTCGCCATGCAGGAGTTCGAGGACGCCAAGGACAAGGTCATGATGGGCGCGGAACGCCGCTCAATGGTCATGACCGAGGACGAAAAGAAGATGACCGCCTATCATGAGGCCGGCCACGCGATCGTCTCGGTCAACGAGCCGGCGTCCGATCCGATCCACAAGGCGACGATCATCCCGCGCGGCCGCGCATTGGGCATGGTGATGCGCCTGCCCGAACGTGACAGCTATTCCTACCACCGCGACAAGATGCATGCGAACCTCTCGGTCAGCATGGGCGGCCGCGTCGCCGAGGAACTGATCTTCGGCTATGACAAGGTCTCGTCCGGCGCCTCCTCCGACATCCAGTATGCCACCGGATTGGCGCGCAACATGGTCACCAAATGGGGCATGTCGGACAAGCTCGGCCCGCTCCAGTATGAAGAGCAGGGCGAGGGCTATCTGGGTTACGGTGCCAATCAGCGGGTGATGATGTCCGATGAAACCAGCAAGCTGATCGACAGCGAGATCCGCAGCCTCGTCGATGGCGCGCATGACCGGGCGACTTCGATTCTCAAGGCCGAGGAAGCCAAGCTCCATCTGCTGGCACAGGCGCTGCTCGAATATGAGACGCTGAGCGGCGATGACATCAAGCAACTGATGGAAACCGGCAAGATTGACCGGCCCGACAAGCCGGCTGGCCCGGCGCTTCCCTCAGCGGTGCGCGGCTCGGCCATTCCCAAGGCCGGCAAGCGTTTCAGCGGCGATACCGCGCCGCAGGGGGCTTAGGGTCATCCGGTAACGGTCAGCGCCAGGATCGAAACCGCGAACAGCAGCAGCGCGATCGCGGCGAAGATCGACAGCACAGCCGTGCGCCACAGCGCGCCGCGGCGCGACGTGTTATAGGTGCCGCGCAGCTGGCGGTACATGTGGAACGGCGCGTAAACCACCAGCAGTCCGGGCAGCACGGCGATATTCCACATCGCCGCAAGGCTCGCGGCGGATAGCAACAGCAGCATGAAGCTGAGCGAATAAGTCACAAAAACCGTGTGATCATACAGGTGGAAACGGCGGCGCAGCGGAAACAGCAGCCACACGAACGGCACGCTGATCGGGATCAGCAACCAGCTGTATTTATAGGCGCTGGATTGCAGCTTGAACAACACCAGTTCGGGGTTTTGTCTGGCGTTCTGCCACACCCGGTTGACCGCGTCGGCCAAGCCCTGGTCGCCAGGATTATCGGCATTGGCGATCGTATTGGGTAGCCCGGTGGCCTTTGACGAGCGGATCGCCGCCAGCGCTGTCCGCGCGCCCGTAAGCTGACCTTCGATCGCCCCGGTCTCCTGCCCGGCTGCCCGTGCAGCGGAAAGTCGGTCTTCCAGCCGGGTAACTTCACGCTGGGCGCCTGCTTCGGCCTGATCGGTGCCCTTTTGGATCTCGGCCTTGTTGATATTGAAATTGATCGGATTGCTGGTCAGACTGAACACCGCGAAAGTCAAAAATACCACGAACAGGAACAGCGCGATCGGCGATACATAGCTCGCGCGGCGCCCGTCGATATATTCGCGGGTCAGCCTGCCCGGATTCCACGCCAGCAACGGAAGCGTGCGCCAGGTCTTGCCCTCGAAGTGAAATACGCCGTGGAGCAGATCGTGGAAGAAGGCCGCGATGGTTTTGTGGACATGGGCAACCTGCCCGCAATTGTGGCAATGGCTGCCGACCAGCCCCGTCCCGCAATTGAGGCAGGCGCTTTCATGGGTGTGGCCATCGCTCTCGCCGCCCTCGCCATGGCTGGGCTCTACCGCGCGGGCGACCAGTGCCGCTTGCGCAATATCCCCGATCAGTTCACCGCCGCTCATAGTGCCCACCTCCCGCGAAGGTGCCGATCATAGCGTCCTGTCAGCGCGGCACAAATGGTTCATCATGATGAAAGGTGCTACAGGCCAAGCAAATCGCGTTGCCTGCCCCGGGAGAGAACCACTTATGAAATTTCGGATATTCGCCATGGTCTTGCCGCTGCTGGCAGCCACCCCGGCGCTCGCTGCGCCCGGGGACATCAATGTCGCCAGCTTCCTCGCCAAGGCCGATGCCCTGCGCGCCAAGGGGGCGATGGCGCTGTTCTCATCCGACTACAAGCTGCTGCAAGCGGAAGGACAAGCGGCGGGAAAGTCCTATCGCCTCCGGCTGAATGAGGAGCGCGCGGCTGGCAAACCGAGCAGCTGCCCGCCGCAGCCCGCACCCGTCAACTCCAACACGCTGCTTGCTCACCTGCGGACCTACCCGGTCGAACATCGCGGCCACGTCAGCCTCAGGACCGCCATGGCGGATCTGTTTATCCGAACCTGGCCATGCCGCTGATCCGAACTGGCCGTTGAATAAAAAAAGGGCCCGCGTTCCGATTGGAACGCGGGCCCTTTTTGAAGCTGGTTGCGCCTGGATCAGCCTTCGTAATCGCCGCCGATCGAGGTGTTGCGGACCGGTGCCGCAGCGGTGATCCGCAGCGCTTCAGCCGACTGGCTGAGCGAGCCGATGTCATCGACCTGATCATCATCCTCTGGCAGAACGCGCTGGAGTGAGCCGACCAGTGTTTCCTTGAGGAATACCGGATTCACGGTCTCATCAGCGATCTCGCGCAGCGCTACGACCGGGTTCTTGTCACGGTCCCGCTCGATCGTCAGCTCCGCGCCGCCCGAAATCTCGCGCGCGCGCTGCGCAGCAAGCAGGACAAGGTCGAACCGGTTGGGAATCTTGTCGACACAATCTTCGACGGTAACGCGCGCCATAGGGCACTCCACAAGCTAGAATCTGCGGGAAAGGGGTCAGCTAGGGAGTGGAGGTCGGAAAGTCAAGAAAATCGCGCCAGCATCACGATGTGGCGCGTCCCCGCCCCTCGACAGGCTCGGGGTAAACTTCCGGCTTTGGCCGGAAGGCGGGGACCTCAGGCCGGATTGTCTCGCCCTGCCGTCTGAGGTCCCCGCCTGCGCGGGGATTCATCATTCATAGCTGTTCGCGCCCAGTGCATCATCGGCCAGATCACTGAACCTTGTGATCCGCGGTTCAAACCGCAGCCGCACCTTGCCGGTTGAGCCGTGGCGCTGTTTCGAGACGATCAGTTCGGCCAGGCCATAGACCCGCTCCATGTCGGCCGCCCAGGTGGCGTGCTGTTCATGGGTCTTGGCATCATCGCCATCGACCGGGCGCTTGGGTTCGCGCGAGGCGACGTAGTAATCCTCGCGGAACACGAACCAGACCATATCCGCGTCCTGCTCGATCGAGCCCGATTCGCGCAAATCAGACAGCATCGGGCGCTTGTCCTCGCGCTGTTCGACCGCTCGAGACAGCTGCGACAGCGCAATCACCGGAACGCTGAGTTCCTTGGCCAGCGTCTTGAGCCCGCGACTGATTTCCGAGATTTCGTTGACCCGGTTGTCATTGGCCCGGCCGGATCCCTGCAGCAGCTGGAGATAATCAACCACGATCAGGCCAATGTTATGCCGCCGCTTCAGGCGCCTTGCCCTCGCGCGCAGCGCGGCAATCGTCAGCGCCGGGGTATCATCGATATACAGCGGCAGTTCGGCCAGACGCTGGCTGGCGTAGGACAGCTGCTGGAAATCATCGCGGCTGATCTTGCCCATTCGCAGCATTTCGGCGCTGATCCCCGATTGCTCGGCCAGAATACGGGTCGCAAGCTGATCCGCGCTCATTTCCAGACTGAAGAAGGCAGTCGCCGCACCAACCGATTTGTCTTCGGCGATACCATCGGCCAGATCCCGGCGCAGGCGGTCCGCCGCGTTGAAGGCAATGTTGGTCGCGAGTGCGGTTTTGCCCATACCGGGGCGTCCCGCGAGGATGATCAAATCCGAATCATGCAGCCCCCCGACTTTTTCGTTGAGCGTGGTGAGCCCGGTGGTCGTCCCCGAAACATGCCCGCCCGAAAGCAGCGCCTGCTCGATCATCCCCAGCGCGGTGCGGGTGGCAACCGCAAAGCCTTGCGCCTCGGTGTTGGTCCCTGCCCCTTCGGCAACCGCATAAAGCGCCGCTTCAGCCAGTTCGATCTGGGCCATCGGCTCAACGCTCTCGGACGTATCCATCGCGCTGGTCACGAGGTTGCGGCCGACCGAGACCAGTTCGCGCAGCAAGGCCAGATCGTAAATCTGCTCGGCCAGCTCGCGCGGGGCGAGCAAGCCCTGGCCGTCCGCCGTCAGCCGCGCCAGATAGGTAACCCCGCCCAGCTCTTTCAGCGCCTCATCCGCCTCGAAATAGGGCTTGAGCGTGACCGGCGTGACTATCGCTTTGCGATCTAGCAGCTGGAGGATCCGCTCATAAATCTTGGCGTGGATCGGCTCAAAGAAATGAGCGGGCGCGAGCTGGGTCGGCAGCTCCTCGATCACCCGGTTATCAATCAGTACCGCGCCCAGAAACGCTGCCTCAGCCTCGACATTGGCGGGCAGCGCGCGGACGGGCGCAAGATCGGTGCGTGAGACGAGTTCAAGTTCAGCCATGGGCGGCGATCAATGCGCGTTCGAGGCGTGTCGGGCAAGCGGGAGAATGACGGGAATTAATCCACAGCATGTGGATGAAGACTGATCCGCCTCGACACCGGGAGGAATAAGCGCACTTGCGGCAAAATGTTGCATCTGCGAATGCTGCCCGCGCAATGGCGGACCCGCGTATCTCTCATATCGAACTCGACGAGGCGACGATCCTGTGGCGGAACGCCGATATCGAGCAGGAACGCCGGATCGCGATCTTCGATCTGATCGAGGACAACACCTTCCGCCCCGCCCGCGCGGCCGAGGCCGGGCACGAGGGGCCATACCGGCTGCGGCTGGCGGTTGAAGACGGGCGGCTGTCGATGGAGATTTCCAATGAGGCCGGCCAGCATCTCGAAACGCTGATTCTTGGTCTTGGCCGCTTCCGCCGCCCGATTCGTGATTATTTCGCGATCTGCGACAGCTATTACCAGGCAATCCGCAAAGCGACCGCCGCCGAGATCGAGACAATCGACATGGCCCGCCGCGGGGTCCACAATGAGGCGGCGGAGATGCTGCTAGAGCGGCTGGACGGCAAGGTCGAAACCGATTTCGCCACTGCCCGGCGGCTGTTTACCCTGATCTGCGTCTTGCATATCAGGGGGTGAAGACATTGGATCACATCTCATATGGCTAGAAGGAAAGGCCAGGGCCGCACCCGGCTTCGCCTGTTTGGCGCTTTGCTGCTGCTGGGGCTTGCGGGCGGCGCCTGGGGCTGGTGGCATCTCAACCACTGGAGCCCGCCGCGCGCTGCCTATCCAATGCAGGGTGTGGAAGTGGGCGCGAGCGACGGCACGGTCAATTGGCGCGCGCTGAAGGCCATCGGCGCAAATTTCGCCTATATCGATGCCTCCGCCAGCACATTCGCGCGCGACCCTTCGTTTGTGAAGAATTTCGAAGAGGCGCGATCGATCCGGCTGCAACTGGGCGCGGTGCATAAATATGATCCGTGCCAGCCCGCCGACAAGCAAGCCGCCAATTTCGTCACCGTTGTTCCGCGCGATGCAGCGATGCTGCCGCCTGCGGTCGATCTGGACCAATTGGCCGATGATTGCCCGGTCAAGGTCAGCGATGCCGCGATCGAGAGCGAATTGACGACCTTCCTCAACCAGATCGAGAACCACACCGGCAAGCCGGCCATGCTCAAAGTATCGCGCCGCTTCGAAGCGCGCTATCATATTGCCGCTGCCGTGGACCGGAATCTGTGGCTCACCCGCGACCGGTTCGAGCCGGGCTATGCCGGCCGGCCGTGGATGCTGTGGACTGCCAACAGCGCGCTCGCGAATGAAGCGAATGAAGAACCGGTCAGGTGGGTAGTGGTGCAGCCGTAAGGGGATTGGCGTGATGATAGACAAAGACGCGTTGATTGCCGCCGCCCGTGCGGCAGCCGCCCACGCCTATGCGCCATACTCGCGCTTCCATGTCGGTGCGGCGCTGGGCTTTGCCGGCGGCGAGGTGGTGACCGGCACAAATGTTGAAAACGCAAGCTACGGCCTGAGCCTGTGCGCCGAAACTGTCGCGGTATCCAAGGCGGTGGGCGATGGAATGCGCGGCGGATTGCTTGCTGTCGCAGTGGTCGGCGGATTGGAGGGCAAGCCTGGTCCAGCCATCACGCCGTGTGGCCGGTGCCGCCAGGTGCTGACCGAACTGGCGCAGCTGGGCGGGACCGATCCGCTGGTGTGGTGCGTGGGCGAAGCCGGCGTGACCGAATACCGCCTGTCGCAGCTGTTGCCGGACGCCTTCGGTCCGGCCAGCCTGATCTAGAGATCTTGCCGCCAGCTTGGCACCACGCGTGCCTGCGGTTGGGGCCGGAGGCGGGAGATAGCCTCCCCCACCTCCGGATGGTTCAAATTACTTGGCAGGCTGCTTGGTCGCTTCGGTGACGTTGTCGGCGGCCGCGCCGACATTGTCAGCGGCGTCGCCAACACTGTTGGCAGCATTGACGATAGCGTTATCCTTGGCCGAGCGGCCATCCATGTAATTCATCATGAAGAATCCGCCGACCACCAGTGCGACCAGCAGGATTATGCCTACCAGCCAGCTTCCGCCGCTGCCGCTGCCGGAATCCTTGATGATAGTGACATTGGGTTCGTCCATTTCTACCTCCTGAGTAATCCTGGCAGATAGAACGCGCCAAAGCTGGATCGGTTCCCGGACGCTGCGGAAAGCCCGGATTTCGGCTATTGCGCGCGGTCAAGCCACTCCGCCAGCGCGGCCAGGCACTCACGTCCGAGCAGCATACTGCGCTCAGGCGACCAGCCTTGTTCTGGGCATGGCAGGTCGTTGTTGTCCTTGAACGGCATTTCCAGCGTCATCGCCACCGCGCCGAACCGCTCGGCCAGCTGGTTGGTCGACATGGTGAGGTTGGCCTTGCCCTTGCCCGCCTTGGGATAGCCCAGCCGGGTCTGGAAATCGGCGCTGCGGCGCTCGAGAATCGCAAGGTAGCGATCATAACCTGCGCCCTGTTCGTCGGTCCATGAGGGGATGCCGTTGAAGCCAGCGATGAACACTGCCGGGATCGCTTCGTCACCGTGGACATCCATCGCGACATCGACCCCGCTCGCGTCCATCGCATTGCGGATCGCAAGCACCTCGGGCGATTTCTCCATGCTCGGTTCATGCCATTCCCGGTTGAGGTTCACGCCCACCGCATTGGTCCGCAAATGCCCCCGCACCGAGCCATCCGGGTTGGCATTGGGGACCACATGGATGCGGGCTTTGGCGCGCAGCACCCGTCCGACCGGATCGGCCGGATCGGTCAGGCAGCCAAGCGCGCCCTCCATCCACCATTCGGCCATGCTTTCACCCGGATGCTGGCGGGCGTAGAGCCAGACCTGCGTTTCGCCCTCTCCCATTTCAAGACAATCGATCGTGCGGCCCTCGATGCTGCGGCCAAGGCAGCGATAGGATACACCGTCGCTTGCGGCGGTGTCTGCGATCAGATCCTGATGCCGCTCCCACGAATAGGGCGCGAAATAGGCAAACCAGGCAAGTTCGGCCTGCGGCGTGTAGCGGATTGTCAGCGTACCGCCGTCTTCAGCCTTGTCATAGCTGGATGCCGCGCGGCCCCAATAGTCGCGGTCTTCGGAAACGGCCGCGTTGTAATCCGGCCAGCCGCCGGGATAGGCAGATCCCTCAAGGCCAGTGATCTTGAGCGTTAGCTCGCGTCCCGCCGCCCCGCAGACCCGGAAATGGAACCATTGGAAAAAGTCGGAACTGTGATCCTTGCGGATCGCGAGGCGGGCGGTGGCGCCCGTGGTGGAGAGAACTTCGATGTTCCCCGAATCAAA
>JANOFJ010000226.1:0-4233 GCA_031413595.1 Novosphingobium sp. | reverse complement strand
AGTGGATTCGGCCGGCTTGCCCGATGATCTGCTGACGCTGCTATCGCCTGCGCCTGCCTATCTGGCCGATCAGCCGGTGATCGGACTGTGGCCCGCCAGCGCCTCACCCGTGCTTGATGCGCTGCTGGAAAGCGACGCCCGCCACTCGATGCGGGCCTTTGCCGAAGCGATCGGCGCAAAGCCGGTGAAAACTGCGGCCAAACCTGCTAACATCAACACACCGGCGGACCTTTCCGCCGCGGAGCAACGCGATGGGCTATGAACCTCAGGCCGATTTCGGCACCCCCGAAGTCACGGCGGACAGCGCGGTCACGCTGACCATCGATGGCCGCGAAGTGACCGTGCCGCTCGGCACCAGCGTGATGCGCGCTTCGGCGGAATGCGGCGGATCGATCCCCAAACTCTGCGCCAGCGACAATATGGCCGCGTTCGGCTCGTGCCGGCTGTGCCTGATCGAGGTCGATGGCATGAAGGGGACGCCTGCCAGCTGCACGACGCCTGCCGCGCACGGCATGGTCGTCCACACCCAGACCCCTCGGCTGCAAAAGCTGCGCAAAGGGGTGATGGAACTCTACATCTCAGACCATCCACTCGACTGTCTCACTTGCTCGGCCAACAATGATTGCGAGTTGCAGGATACCGCAGCGCAAGTGGGCCTGCGCGATGTGCGTTATGGCTATGCGGGCGAGAACCATCTGGGCCTCGTCTCGGATAGGTCTAACCCCTATTTCGACTTCGATCCGAGCAAATGCATCGCCTGCTCGCGCTGCGTGCGCGCCTGCGACGAGGTCCAGGGAACCTTCGCGCTGACCATCGACGGGCGCGGTTTTGCGTCGAAAGTCAGCGCCGGACAGGCGGGCGATGACTTCATGTCCTCGGACTGCGTCTCCTGCGGCGCCTGCGTTCAGGCCTGCCCGACCGCGACCTTGCAGGAAAAGGCGATTGTCGAGATCGGCAAGCCCGAACGCTCGGTCATCACCACTTGCGCCTATTGCGGGGTTGGCTGCACCTTCCGCGCAGAAATGCGGGGCGAGCAACTGGTCCGGATGGTGCCGTGGAAGGACGGCAAGGCCAACCGCGGGCACTCCTGCGTCAAAGGGCGGTTCGCCTGGGGCTATGCCAATCATCAGGACCGGATCACCAGCCCGATGATCCGCGACAGCATCGATCAGCCGTGGCGCGAGGTTAGCTGGGACGATGCGCTTGGCTTCGCCGCCAGCCGCCTGCAATCGATCAAGGCGCAATACGGCCCCCGTGCACTCGGTGGGATCACCTCCAGCCGCTGCACCAACGAGGAAACCTTCCTGGTCCAGAAGCTGGTCCGCGCCGGGTTCGGCACGAACAATGTCGATACCTGCGCCCGCGTCTGCCATTCGCCGACCGGCTATGGGCTCAAGACTACATTCGGCACTTCGGCAGGCACGCAAGATTTTGATAGCGTGATGGATGCAGATGTTATCCTGATCATCGGCGCCAACCCCACCGACGCACATCCGGTGTTCGCATCGCGGATGAAACGCCGCCTGCGTCAGGGCGCAAAGCTGATCATCATTGATCCGCGCCGGATCGATCTGGTCCGCAGCCCACACGTCGAAGCGGCGCATCATCTGCCGCTCCAGCCCGGCACCAACGTGGCAGTGCTGACCGCGATGGCGCATGTCATCGTCACCGAGGGACTGGCTGATGAGGCCTTCATCCGGCAGCGCTGCGACTGGGACGAATATCAGGACTGGGCGCGGTTTGTGTCGGACGCCAAGCACAGCCCCGAAGTGCTCGAAGCCGTGACCCGGGTTCCGGCCGCTGAATTGCGCGCCGCCGCCCGGTTGTTCGCTACTGGCGGCGACAGCCGCAGCGCTTCTGCACAGAGGCGCAGACCAAACGGTGCGATCTATTACGGCCTTGGCGTGACCGAACATTCGCAAGGCTCCTCCACCGTCATGGCGATCGCCAATCTGGCCATGGCGACCGGCAATATCGGCCGAAAAGGGGTGGGGGTGAACCCGCTGCGCGGCCAGAACAATGTTCAGGGCGCCTGCGACATGGGCAGTTTCCCGCATGAGCTTTCGGGCTACCGTCATATCTCGGACGCCGGCGCGCGCGCATTGTTCGAGGCGGACTGGGGCGTTATCCTCGATCCCGAACCGGGCCTTCGCATCCCCAACATGCTCGATGCCGCGCTCGATGGCTCTTTCCGGGCGATCTACATTCAGGGCGAAGATATCCTCCAGTCCGATCCCAACACGCATCATGTGGCGGCAGGCCTGAAGGCGATGGACTGCGTTATCGTCCACGACCTGTTCCTCAACGAAACCGCCAATTACGCCCACGTTTTCCTGCCCGGCTCCACCTTCCTGGAAAAAACCGGAACCTTTACCAACGCCGAACGCCGGATCCAGATGGTCCGCAAGGTGATGGAACCGGCCAACGGGATGGAGGACTGGGAGGTAACCCAGGCGCTGGCCAACGCGATGGGGCTGGACTGGAACTACACCCACGCCAGCGAAATTATGGACGAGGTTGCCCGGCTCACCCCCAGCTTTGCGGGCGTCTCGCATGCGCGGCTGGATGAAGCCGGATCGCTGCAATGGCCGGTCGACGAGGCACACCCGGACGGCAGCCCGATCATGCACGAGGACGGCTTCGTGCGTGGGCTCGGCAAGTTCGTGGTCACCGATTATGTCCCGACCGACGAGAAGACCGGGCCAAGGTTCCCGCTGCTGCTGACCACCGGGCGCATTCTCAGCCACTACAATGTCGGCGCGCAGACACGGCGGACCGCCAACACCATCTGGCATCCAGAAGATCTGCTCGAAATGCACCCGGACGACGCTGAAAATCGCGGCCTCAAGGATGGCGATTGGACCCGGTTGACGAGCCGCACCGGCGAGACGACCTTGCGCGTGCTGGTGACCGACAAGGTCGCACCGGGCGTGGTCTATACCACCTTCCACCACCCCGCGACGCAGGCCAATGTCGTCACCACCGAGTTTTCCGACTGGGCCACCAATTGCCCCGAATACAAGGTGACGGCGGTGCAGGTCATGCCCTCCAACGGCCCGAGTGACTGGCAGGAGGATTACGCCGAACTGTCCGAGAGAAGTCGCCGGATCGAAGCGGTTGAGCCAGCCGAATAATGGACGTTAAGACACTTCGACACATGGTCGACCAGATCGCCCGCAATTTTGCCGTTCAGGGTGACGAACAGGCAATTGCCGCCACAGCCGAGCACTTGCGGCTGTTCTGGGATCCGCGAATGAAGGCAGCGATTCTGGCGGATGATCGCGCGATGTTGTCGCCGATTGCGGCCGCTGCGGTGGAGCGGATCTAACACTTATGGATCGATGAAGTTCCCGGTCCGTTTTTCCATCTGGCTCATCACCGCCTCGATCTGGTTCTTGCCGCCGATCAGCTTCTGCTGCTCGATGCTTTCAGCCATCAGGATATCGTCGGTCGAAGTTTCAAGATAGCGATTGAACAGGACCTTGGCGGCGCGTTGGGCGTGGGGATTGCGGTTCGCGATTTCATGGGCGATCGCAGTTGCGCGGGTGACGGGGTTCGCGTCGACAATGGTGGCAAAGCCATATTGCAGCGCCTGTTCGCCGGTGAATTCACGGTTGGTGTACGTCAGCTCGCGCAGGATATCGTCGCGTACCGTGCCGCGCCACAGCGCATAACCGCCCATATCGGGGACGAGGCCCCACTTCATTTCCATCACGGCCAGCCGCGCGTCAGGTGCGACCACCCGGAAATCTGCGCCGCTGGCAATCTGCAAGCCGCCGCCAAAGCATACGCCATGGACCGCCGCAATTACTGGGACAGGCAGCTTGCGCCAAAGCATCGCGGCCTGCTGCGGACGATTGGAATTGCCGTGGCTGCGCTCTGTCAAAGGTGCACGGTCATGACGCGCAGTATCCGCCATGCTGCTCATATCCAGCCCGGCGCAGAATGAGCGGCCTTCGCCCGCCAGCACGACGGCGCGCAAGCCCGGCATCTCGAACAGCGCCCGGCCAGCCTCGATCAGCGCTTCGAACATCGCTGGATCAAGCGCATTCATCTTATCGCTGCGGATCATCCGAACCTGAGCAACACCAGTCCCTTCCATGGCGATGCTGACACGGTCGTTGGGTTTTAGCTCAAGTCTCATAATGCGCATCCTGTGCTTGCTTGTTCAGCGGTTCCTCGCTCAATCGTAGATAGGCGTCCAGCGCAAATTCTTGCGGCGATGCTGCGGCT
>JANOFJ010000225.1:0-24007 GCA_031413595.1 Novosphingobium sp. | reverse complement strand
CACAACGCCAAGCTGATCATCAAACTGGCGAACGATATCGCGCGGCGGGTCAATGCCGATCCCTCGGTTGGCGGGCTGCTCAAGGTGGTGTTCGTACCCAATTACAACGTCAGCCTGGCCGAACGGATTATCCCCGCAGCGGATCTGTCCGAGCAGATTTCAACCGCTGGAATGGAAGCCTCCGGCACCGGCAACATGAAGTTTGCGCTCAATGGTGCGCTCACGATCGGGACGCTCGACGGCGCGAACATCGAGATCAAGGACCGGGTCGGCGACGAGAATATCGTGATCTTCGGGCTTACGGCTGCCGAGGTCGCTGAAAAGCGCGCCAATGGCTATAACCCGCGCGAAGTGATTGAAGGCAGCCGCGAACTGCACCAGGCAATCGAAGCGATTTCCTCAGGCGTGTTCTCTCCCGACGATCCGCACCGTTACACCGGATTGATGGATGGGCTCTACGACAGCGACTGGTTCCTGCTCGCCGCCGATTTTGACAGTTATGCCGCCGCGCAGCGTGAGGTCGACCGGCGCTGGGAAGATCAAAAGGGCTGGCGCAAGAGCGCTATCCATAACATCGCCAATGTCGGCTGGTTCTCGTCCGACCGCACCATCGCGGAATATGCGAAGGACATCTGGAAAGTCTAAAGGCTCATGAAGCCACCGGGAGAGGCCATTGTTGCACTGCTTGAAGGGACCCATGCCGATCCCTTCTCGCTGCTTGGCGTTCACGCGGGGCCGGACGGGGTATTCGCTCGGGCGCTATTGCCGGGCGCGGAAACTGCCGAGGCGCATGATCTGACAGGCAAGAAGCTCGGCAAACTGAAGCGGGTCGATGATCGCGGCCTTTTCGAGGGCAAGCTCAAAGGTGCGCCCAAGCCGGTTAAATACCGCTGCACTTCGGGTGAACACGAGTGGTGGATCACCGATGCCTACAGCTTTGGTCCGGTGCTGGGTCCGACCGACGATTTCCTGATCGCCGAGGGCACGCACCTGCGGCTGTTCGACAAGCTCGGCGCGCATCTGATCGAGCATGAAGGTGCGAGCGGGGTGCACTTCGCGGTCTGGGCGCCCAAGGCCCGGTTCGTCAGTGTGGTCGGCGATTTCAACGACTGGAATCACCGCCGTCACCTGATGCGCAAGCGGCTGGACATCGGCGTGTGGGAACTGTTCATTCCTGACATCGAGGCGGGACGGGCCTACAAGTTCCGGATCGTCGGACCGGACGGAACGGTGCTGCCACTGAAGGCCGATCCCTATGCCTTTGCCGCCGAACTGCGTCCGGCAACAGCTTCGCTGACCGCGCGGCCTGCCAAGCCCGATTGGGGCGATGCGGCGCACCGCGCGCACTGGGCCAAGGCCGATGCCCGGCGCGAACCGATGTCGATTTACGAGGTTCACCCCGGATCATGGCAACGCGACGAACACGGCTGGTTCCAGTCCTGGGACAGTATGGCCGAAACGCTGATTCCCTATGTGATCGAGTTAGGCTTCACCCATATCGAGTTCCTCCCGGTCAGCGAACATCCCTACGATCCTAGCTGGGGCTATCAGACCACCGGGCTCTATGCTCCCTCGGCGCGGTTTGGCGGACCGGATGGATTTGCCCGGTTTGTGGATGGTGCGCATCGGGCCGGAATTTCGGTACTGCTCGACTGGGTCCCCGCGCATTTTCCGACCGACGACCATGGTCTGACCCATTTTGACGGGACCGCGCTTTACGAACACGAAGATCCGAGGCTCGGTTTCCATCCCGACTGGAAAACGGCGATCTACAATTTTGGACGACGCGAGGTCGCCAGCTTCCTCGTCAACAATGCGCTGTTCTGGGCCGAACATTACCATGTAGACGGCCTGCGCGTCGATGCCGTCGCCTCGATGCTCTACCGCGATTACAGCCGCAAGGCGGGTGAATGGATCCCCAACGAACAGGGCGGAAGGGAAAACTGGGAGGCGGTCGAGTTTCTCCGGACGATGAACAAGGCGCTCTATGGCAGCCACGCCGGGATAGTGACGATTGCCGAAGAATCGACCTCTTGGCCGGGGGTGTCCAAGCCGGTTCATGAGGGCGGGTTGGGCTTCGGGTTCAAATGGAACATGGGCTTCATGCACGACACGTTGCAATATATGGCGCGTGACCCGGTCCACCGGAAATACCATCACGCCGAGATAACCTTCGGGCTGGTCTATGCCTTCAGCGAAAACTTCGTCCTGCCGCTGAGCCACGACGAGGTGGTCCACGGCAAGGGCTCGCTGCTGGGCAAAATGAGCGGCGACGATTGGCAGAAGTTTGCAAATCTGCGTGCTTATTACGGCCTGATGTGGGGCTATCCGGGCAAGAAGCTGCTGTTCATGGGACAGGAGTTCGCTCAGCGCCGCGAATGGAGCGAAGAGCGCGCGCTTGATTGGGACCTGCTGGACGCGCCTGCACACGCCGGAGTGCATCGGCTGGTGCGCGATCTCAATTCCCTCTACCGCGCAAAGCCTGCGCTCCACGCCCGCGACTGCGAGGCGGAGGGTTTCGAGTGGTTGGTGGTCGACGATGCCGCCGCTTCGGTCTTTGCCTGGCTGCGCAAAGCGCCGGGTGCGCCTCCGATTGCGGTCATCAGCAACATGACCCCGGCGCTCCACGATCATTATCGCCTGCCATTGCCGCACGACGGTCAATGGTGCGAGGTGCTGAACAGTGACGCGGAAGTGTATGGCGGCAGCGGCAAGGGCAATCTGGGCGAGATCACCGCCAAGGATGGCGCAGCGCATGTCGTGCTGCCGCCGCTGGCGACGCTGATGTTCGAATTTGTAGGGTGAATGCCAACAGGCATCGGGAAGGGTAGCGATGGCAGAGAAGAGACAAGCACCGCTGGCGCGTGACGCCATGGCCTATGTGCTGGCGGGCGGGCGTGGCAGCCGCTTGATGGAACTGACAGACCGGCGCGCCAAGCCGGCGGTCTACTTTGGCGGCATGTCGCGGATCATCGATTTTGCGCTATCGAACGCAATCAATTCAGGCATCCGCCGGATCGGTGTGGCAACGCAGTACAAGGCGCACTCGCTGATCCGCCACATGAACCGGGCGTGGAACTTCATGCGCCCCGAACGCAACGAGAGCTTTGACATTCTCCCCGCCTCGCAGCGTATTTCCGAGCTGCTATGGTACGAGGGCACCGCCGATGCGGTGTTCCAGAACATCGACATCATCCAGTCCTACATGCCCAAGTACATGGTGATCCTTGCGGGCGATCATATCTACAAGATGGACTATGAGTTGATGCTGCAACAGCACGTCAACTCGGGCGCGGATGTGACGGTCGGTTGCTTGGTGGTCCCGCGCGCGGAGGCCAGCGGGTTCGGCGTGATGGCGGCCGACAGGCAGGGCACGATCACCGCCTTTGTCGAAAAACCCGCCGATCCCCCAGGTATTCCGGGCGATCCTGATCACGCGCTGGCCTCGATGGGGATCTACGTCTTTGAAACCGCGTTCCTGTTCGAACAGCTCCGCCGCGATGCCGACACGCCGGGTTCGAATCGTGATTTCGGCGCTGATATCATTCCCTATATCGTCAAGCACGGGAAGGCGGTCGCTCATCGTTTCACCGACAGCTGCGTCCGCGCCGCCGAACAGATCGATGAATACTGGCGCGATGTCGGAACCATCGACGCCTATTTTGATGCCAACCTCGATCTGACCGACACGGTTCCCAAACTTAACCTGTATGACCGCGACTGGCCGATCTGGACCGACCAGATCATCGCAGCGCCAGCCAAATTCGTCCACGACGAGGATGGGCGCCGGGGCATGGCGATCTCTTCGCTGATCAGTCAGGACTGTATCGTGTCTGGCGCGGTGGCCAAGCGCAGCCTGTTGTTCACGGGGGTGAAAATGGGCAGTTTTTCGGCTGTCGATGAAGCAGTGATATTGCCGCATTGCAACATCGGACGCGGTGCGCGGCTCAGCCGGGTGATCATCGATTCCGGGGTCCGCATCCCGGAAGAACTGGTGGTTGGCGAGGACCCCGAACTCGATGCCCGGCGCTTCCGGCGCAGCGAGAATGGTGTGTGCCTGATCACGCGCAGTATGATCGAGCAACTCAAGGCCTGACGATGCCGTTGAATGTCCTCTCGGTCGCTTCGGAAGCGGTTCCGCTGGTCAAGACCGGTGGGTTGGCCGACGTCGCCGGGGCGTTGCCTGCGGCACTCGCGCCGCACGGGGTCAGCCTGACAACGCTGCTGCCGGGCTTCCCCGCGGTGCTGGCGGCAGTCAGGCGCGGCAAGGTGCTGCATCGCTATGACAGTCTGTTCGGCCAACCCGCTCGCCTGATTGCGGGAAGGCTGGGTGAACAGCCTCTGATCGTGCTCGATGTGCCGGCGTTCTTTGCCCGCGAGGGCAGCCCCTATGCCGATCCGGGCGGGAAGGACTGGCACGATAACTGGCGGCGGTTTGCTGCGCTGGGACGGGCAGCGGCGGATCTGGCGGGCGGCCTGATCAAGGGCCGCAGGTTCGATCTGGTCCACGCGCATGACTGGCAGGCGGCGATGGCGCTGGCCTACCTGCGCTTTGCGCCGCTGGCCGGAAGCACCCCGGTGCCATCGGTGATGACGGTCCACAATATGGCCTTCCAGGGTTATTTCGGGCGGGAGGTATTCAAGGAACTCGGTCTGCCCAAACGGGCGTGGTCGATCGACGGGGTCGAGTACCACAAGGGTGTGGGCTTCCTCAAAGCCGGGATGGAGGCGGCGAGCGTGATCACTACCGTCAGCCCCACCTATGCGCAGGAGATCCGCGGACCAGAATTCGGAATGGGCCTCGAAGGACTGGTGGTCAATCGCGGTGACCGCGTGCGGGGCATCGTTAACGGTATCGATCCGGCGGAATGGAGCCCTGCCACCGACCGGCACCTTGCCGCGAATTATACGGTGCGGAACCTATCCAGGCGCGCCGCCAACAAGCGCGCGCTTGAAACAGAATTCGGGCTTGAGCCCGGCACCGGTCCGCTGTTCACCGTGATCAGCCGTCTAACCTGGCAGAAGGGCATGGACGTCCTGCTCGAAGTGCGTGACCATTTGGTCGGGATCGGCGGACGCCTCGCACTACTTGGCTCGGGCGATGCGGCGATGGAAGCGGAATTCCGCGCTGCCGCAGCGCGCCATCCGGGGCGGATTGGCGTGCGGATCGGTTACGACGAGGCGCTGTCGCACCGCATGCAGGGCGGCGCTGATGCGATCCTTGTGCCGAGCCGGTTCGAGCCTTGCGGGCTGACCCAGCTTTATGGCCTCGCCTATGGCTGCGTGCCGGTAGTGGCACGCACGGGCGGGTTGGCCGATACGGTGATCGACGCCAATCTTGCTGCACGTGACGCAGGTGCTGCCACCGGTATCCAGTTCTCCGGGGTCGACTACCATACCCTGGCCGCAGCGGTTAGCCGGGCAGTCACGCTCTATCATCAACCCGCAGCCTGGCAGGCAATGCAGCGCAACGGAATGAAGGCCGATTTCTCCTGGAAGAACAGTGGCAAGGTCTACGCCGAGCTCTACCGCGAACTCACGGGTGCACAATGACAGTTCAACGGCACGCTTCCACCCCCTACGCCGGCCAGAAGCCCGGAACATCCGGGCTGCGCAAGAAGGTCCGGACCTTCCAGCAAGCAAATTATGCCGAGAACTTCATCCAGGCGGTGTTTGACGCGGTCGAGCGCCCGGCCGGCTCGACGCTGGTAATCGGAGGTGACGGACGCTTCCACAACCGCGCGGTAATCCAACAAGCGATCCGCGTCGCCGCCGCCAATGGCTATGGCCAGGTGCTGGTGGGGCAGGGGGGTATCTTGTCGACTCCGGCTGCGAGCCACATCATCCGCCTGAATGATGCGAGCGGCGGTCTGATCCTGTCAGCCAGCCACAACCCCGGCGGGCCGGACGAAGACTTCGGGATCAAATACAACGTCGCCAACGGCGGCCCCGCTCCCGAGGCAGTGACCGATGCGATCTACGCCCGCACGCAATCCATCGATCGCTGGCTGTCGGTCCAAACGGACGACATCGATCTCGATGCGATTGGCTGCCATAGTATTGGCGGCATGGCAGTGCAGGTGATCGATCCGGTCGCCGACTATGCTGCGCTGATGGAAAACCTGTTCGATTTCGCTGCGATCCGCCGCGCGGTGGGGGGCGGCTTCACCATGGCCTTCGACGCGATGAGCGCGGTAACTGGCCCCTATGCGATCGAGATTCTCGAGAGGCGTTTGGGGTTCGCCGCCGGAACCGTGCGAAATGGCGAGCCGCTTGAAGACTTCGGCGGGCACCACCCAGATCCCAATCTCGTTCATGCCAAAGAGCTTTACGACCTGATGATGGGAGCCTCTGCGCCCGACCTGGGTGCGGCGTCGGATGGTGATGGCGACCGCAACCTTATCATTGGCAAACACCGTTTCATCACCCCGTCGGATTCGCTGGCGATGCTCGCCGCCAATGCGCAGCTTGCGCCGGGCTATGCGCGCGGGCTCAAAGGGATTGCCCGTTCGATGCCGACCAGCGCTGCCGCCGACTGTGTGGCCGAGGCGCTGGGCATACCGTGCTTCGAAACCCCGACCGGGTGGAAATTCTTCGGCACGCTGCTCGATGCCGGCCGTGCGACGATTTGCGGCGAAGAAAGCGCAGGGACAGGCTCGGACCATGTCCGCGAAAAAGACGGGCTGTGGGCGGTGCTGCTGTGGCTCAACATCCTTGCGGTGCGCGGGATAAGTGTAGATTCTCTGGCTCGCGAGCACTGGGCGAAGTTCGGCCGCAACTATTATGCCCGGCACGATTATGAAGCGATCGAGACCGCCCGCGCTGATGCGTTGATGGCGCAGCTTGTCGCTTCGCTCGTTCGGCTGCCGGGCCAGGCATTCGGTCCGCTGGTGGTTGAGGCCGCAGACAGCTTTTCCTACACCGACCCGGTCGATGGCTCTGTGAGCGGTAATCAAGGCATTCGGGTGCTGTTTGAGTGCGGTTCGCGGATCGTTTTCCGTCTTTCCGGCACCGGCACCGAGGGTGCCACGCTGCGGGTCTATCTCGAACGCTACGAAGCGGTTGGCGGGGATCTGGATCGCGAGACGCCCGAGATGCTGGCCGATCTTATTGCGGCGGCTGAAGCGATTGCGGGCATCGCGCGACATACCGGGCGGACCCGGCCCGATGTCGTGACGTGACTCGTGCCCACGGCGCAATGGTCAGCAGGGGCAAGACGCAATTTGCGGTGCGCTCGCCGCAAGCTCAGGCGCTTTGGCTCTGCCTGTTTGACAGCGGTCACGAACAGCGCATCGCAATGCGCCGCGAAGGCGAGGTCTGGCTGGCTGAACTACCGGGCGACCATACCGGCGCGCGTTATGGCTACCGCGCCGCGGGCGAATGGGCTCCGGAACAAGGCCTGTGGTTCGATATTTCCAAGCTTCTGGTCGATCCTTACGCGATCAAGCTCGACCGCCGCTTCGTGCAGGACCCGCGTCTCGCCCGGTTCGGCGAGGATACCGCCGGGCTGGTTCCCTGCGCAATCGTTCCGGGCCGCCTTCCGCTAGTTCGGCAGTGCAAACCGTGCTTCAAGCGCGGCGGGCTGATCTACGAACTAAACGTGCGTGGATTTACCATGCTCCACCCTGATGTGCCCGAAGGTCTGCGAGGCACAGTCGCGGCCCTGGCGCATCCCTCGATCATCGCCCATCTCAAAAAGCTGCAAGTCAGCGTAGTGGAGCTGATGCCGATTATCGCCTGGATCGACGAGCGGCACTTACCCTCGCTCGGGTTGACCAACGCCTGGGGATATAATCCGGTTGTGCCGATGGCGCTCGATCCGGGACTGTGCCCGGGCGGTGTTGGCGAACTGCGCGAGACTGTGGCGGCGCTTGGAAAAGCTGGCATCGGTTTGATCCTAGATCTGGTGTTCAACCATACCGGCGAGAGTGATGTGCATGGCGGGATGCTCTCCCTGCGCGGGCTCGACGATGGCGCCTATGCCCATGCGCCGGACGGCAGCCTGATTAACGATACCGGCTGCGGCAACACGCTTGATTTCGCCAATCCGGCGGTGCGGCAATTGACCCTCGATACGCTACGGCATTTTGTGCGCCATTGCGGCGTGGATGGGTTCCGCTTCGACCTGGCCACCATCATGGCGCGCGGCCCCGGGTTTTCGTCCGCGGCACCGCTGTTCGCGGAGCTTGCCGCCGACCCGCTGCTTGCGGACCGGGTGCTGATAGCCGAGCCGTGGGACATCGGTCCAGGCGGGTACCAGTTAGGCAATTTCCCGCCGAATTGGCTCGAATGGAATGACCGTTATCGCGACGACGTCCGCCGATTCTGGCGGGGTGACGGGACGATCGGTGCGCTCGTAACCCGGATCGCCGGATCGACCGACTTGTTCGGGCACGACTGCCGCAGCGTCAATTTCCTCGCCGCGCATGATGGCTTCACTCTGGCCGATACCGTCGCCTATGCAGAGCGTCACAATCAGGCCAACGGCGAGGACAACCGCGATGGCCACGGTGAGAATTTTTCGTGGAACAACGGCGTTGAAGGCGTCACATTGAATTCCGCAATCAATGCCGCGCGCGCCGCTGACCTGAGGGCACTGCTCGGCACCCTGTTTGCGTCGACCGGCACAATAATGCTGACCGCTGGCGACGAGTTCGGTCGCAGTCAAGGCGGCAATAACAACGCCTACGCCCAGTCGGATCCGGCGTTCTGGATCGATTGGGAGAACCGCGATCGCGTCCTCGAAGACTACGTTGCCACGCTGGCGCAAGCACGCATGGAACTGCGCGCATGGGACACCAGCTTTCCCCCGCACGGTTCGTGGAAGGGGCCAGACAACTCCCCCATGACTTCTGAAGATTGGGAGAACCCGCTTACCGACTTGGTCAACTACACTGCCGAAATCAGGAACCAGCAAGCCACACTGCATGTCTCGCGCTCCGGCCGAGCAGCTGCCTGGGACATCGCAGGGTGGAATAGCTCGACAGACTCGATGCGCGCCTGACCCAATGGGAGGCCCCCGAGGGGCGTAACCATGTTGCCCGGCCCTGACGTTCCCCGCAATCATGGTCGCACGCGGCAAGTTGCTGGGGAGCGAATTCTGGCGGACAGGGTGGGATTCGAACCCACGGTGAGCTTCCACCCACGACGGTTTTCAAGACCGTTGCCTTAAACCACTCGGCCACCTGTCCTGCGAGCGGTGAGTAGCCGCTAGCGCCAGACAGACTGTTTGCCAACCATGCTTTGCCGTTTTCATCTCGCTCGGCCTGTGCGAATGACAACCTTATGTCGCTTTATCACAATCTTAAACTGGCCTTGCCACTCGTCCTGGCCGCGGCTGTGTTCTCTCCGCCGACACCCCCGCTGGCTGCGCAAACGACCCAGGACACCGCTTTTCAGGGCTATCTCCAGCTCCTTGCCGCCCGTGCGCGTAGCGACGGGGTGAGCGAGAAGACCATTCTGGCGATGACCAGCGGGCTGACCTTCAATCCCCGCGTCATCGAACTGGACCGCGCGCAGCCCGGCGCGATTCCGGGAAATACCCCGGCGCTGGCACCCTATTTACGCACCCACGTTGATGCTGCGCGGATTTCGGGGGGGCGTGCGACCTATCAGGCGGTCGCCGGCATCCTTCCGCCGATCGAGCAGCGCTACGGCGTTCCCGCCCCGATATTGCTCGCAATCTGGGGGCATGAGACCAATTATGGCCGCTACAAGGGCGATTTCGACCTCGCCCGCTCGCTTGCCACGCTGGCCTATGAGGGCCGCCGCCGCCAACTGTTCGCCGACGAATTCATTGCCCTCCTCAAAATGGTGGACCGCGGGGTGCCGCGCGAGCGACTGTACGGCAGCTGGGCGGGGGCCTTTGGCAATCCGCAATTTCTGCCCAGCGTCTATCTTCGCCTTGCCCAGGATGGCGACGGTGATGGCGATGCCGATGTATGGAATGATCGCGCTGATACGCTTGCCTCGATCGCCAATTATTTCCGCGATGCCGGTTGGCGGACCGGTCAGCCGTGGGGTGTTCGCGCTGTTGTCCCGGCAGGATTTGATGCGGTACCGGTCACGACCCGTCTCGGATCCCCTTCCTGTCCGCGGGTTCACGCAAGGCATTCGGCTTGGAAAACGGTAAGCGAATGGCGCGCTTTAGGGGTCGTTCCGCGCGGCGCAATTAACGATAATGTGCTGGCTAGCCTGATCGAACCGGATGGTCGGGGAAATTCTGCCTTCCTCTTAACCGGTAATTATCGGGTTATCCTCAATTATAACTGCTCGAATTACTACGCATTGTCCGTGGGATTGCTTGCAGATGAGATTGCCCGTTAACCGATTTGCGCCGCTTGCGGCCCTGATGTTGCTCGCGGCCTGCGGCGGCGGCGGCGAGCTTGCCAGCAACCTGCCGCCTGAGCCGGCCTATGGTCCGGCGGCTGACTACCCGATGGTGATCGGCGCGCCGTTTGTGGTGGATGGCAAGACCTACACGCCGGTCGACACGATGAATTACGATGCGGTGGGTTTTGCCGGGATCGATCCGGGCGCCGTTTCGGGAATTTCTGCCGCGCATCGCACCCTGCCGCTGCCAAGCTATGTTGAAGTGACCGCGCTCGACAGCGGCAAGACCATCCTCGTCCGCCTCGAGCGGCGCGGGCCGATGGCGGGCTCGCGGTTGATCGATTTATCGGCCGGTGCGATCGCCCAACTCGGGTCTTCCGGCAACGAGCCTTTTGCGGTTCGGGTTCGCCGGGTCAATCCGCCCGAAGTCGAGCGCGCGCTGCTGCGTGCCGGCCAAACTGCGGCGATGCGGATGGAAACGCCCAAGTCGCTCCTCGCAGTGCTGGTCCGCAAGCTGGACCAGCAGCGCTCAGGAGCGGCGCTTCCGCCCCGAACCCAGCCTAGCCCAGAGGCGAGCCCTGCGCCAGCAGCGGTTGCGCCAAAGCCAGCAACAAAGCCAGCATCGGCACCCAAACCCGCGCCAGTGATAACGCCAACGGCCGCACCAACAAGCGCAGCTCTGCCAAAACCGGTGGTAGCCGCGCAATCCGGTTCGCTGGTCGTCCAGGTCGCTGCATTCTCCACGCGCGAACGCGCCGCTGCTGCCAGTGCCAAAATCGGCGGTCAGGTCAGCCAGTCAGGCAGGCTGTGGCGGCTTCGGATGGGGCCATTTGCTTCACAGCCAGAGGCTGCAAGCGCGCTGGCGAAGGCAAAGTCTGCCGGGTATAGCGACGCACGAATCCAGCGCGCCGACTGATCGTTCATGATCGCGGCCGCATCGTGCGGGCGCAATTGGGGAACGAATTTGAGAAAGCCTGGCCTGGCCCTGTTACTGGCACTGATTTTGCCGGGAGCCGCTGTCTCAGCACCCGAACGGCCAGCGTCGGCGGTTCTTGCGCCGGTTATGGCGCCTGTTCCCGCGCTGGTCGCGCGGGTTCCGGTTGTGCTGTTGGCGGATCTGGACGCCGGGCAGATCCTCTATTCGCGTGAGGCAACGCGCCGGTTTCTTCCCGCATCAATGACCAAGGCGATGAGCGCTCTGGTCGCTTTCGATCTGATTGCCGGCGGCAAGCTGCGCGAAGACCAGCGCTTCACGGTTGATGAAGCGACGGCCCGGCAATGGTCCGGCAAGGGTACCAGCCTGTTTCTTGCCGCAGGAGATGAGATCACCGTAACCGATTTGGTGCGCGGCATGACCACCGTTTCGGCCAACGATGCGTCAGTGATACTGGCCAAGGGCGCGCTGGGATCTACCGAGGCCTGGACTGCGCAGATGAATGCGCAGGCGAAGCGGCTGGGTATGAAGGACAGCCATTTTGCGACCCCCAACGGCTGGCCCGATGGCGGTGCAACCTATGTCAGTGCGGCAGATCTGGTTCGTCTGGCCGATGCGCTGATCTATCGCCATCCGGCACTCTATCGCCGTTATTTCGGACATGCGGCGATGGAGTGGAATGGCCGCAAGCTGACCAACCACGATCCCTTTGTTGGCGTTGTCCCAGGCGCGGACGGGATCAAGACCGGGCATACTTTCGAAGCGGGATTCAACTTCCTGGGGACAGCCGAGCGCGGTGGCCGACGGTTGGTGATGGTGATCGCCGGCGCCCAGAACGCGGACTTGCGCGCCAGGGCCTCGCGCGATCTGCTCGAGTGGGGCTATTCGGCATGGGACAGCCGAATTCTTGCGGGTGAGGGAACGCGAATCGGCAGCGCCCGGGTCCAGGGCGGGGATGCGCGCAGTGTCACGCTGCTCGCCCCGCGCCGGTTCACGGTTGCGGTTCCCAAAGGTGGCAATCCCGCCATTACCGCGCGGATTGTCTATCACGGTCCTTTGCTCGCGCCGATTCCCAAGGGCGCGGTGGTGGCCGAATTAGTGGTCCAAATCGCCGGACAGCCGCGCAACCGGCTGCCGCTGGCCGCTGCAACAAGCATTGGCACAGCCGGGCCGCTTGACCGGCTTATCAATGGACTGGCAGGGCTGGTTTCGTGATACGCGGAAAATTCATTGCGCTGGAAGGCGGGGAAGGGGCGGGGAAGTCCACGCAGGCCCGCTTACTCGCTGCGTCGCTGGAGGCGCGGGGGATTTCCTGTGCCGTGACCCGTGAACCGGGCGGCACGGGGGGCGCTGAGGCGATTCGCGCCTTGTTGCTCGGCACCCAGGGCGAGGGGTGGCACCCGCGAGCAGAGGCCTTGCTGTTTGCAGCGGCCCGCTCGGACCATGTTGAACGTCTGATCAGGCCAGCTCTCGATCGGGGCGAATGGGTGATCTGTGACCGGTTTGTCGATTCGAGCCGCGCCTATCAAGGCGGCGGGGGCGGATTGACTGACGCGGACGTGATCGAGCTCCACCGGATCGGCAGCCAGGGACTTTTGCCCGATCTGACGCTGCTGGTCGAAGTCTCGCCCGCTGTCGCTGCCGCGCGCCTTGCCAAGCGGGATGGCGGTGAGGCTGACCGGATCGGCGGACGCGGTGCCGCATACCATGCCGCCGTCGCTGCCGCTTTCGCCCGTTTTGCCGAGGCCGAGCCAGAGCGTTTTGCCCGGATCGACGGGGATGAGAGCGCAGAAGCGGTTCACGCCGCGGTTCTGGCAGTGCTCGCCCGCCTGCTGGACAGCTCGGAATGAGCCTGAGCGGTCATGACGAGGCCTGGCGCGAATGGCGCGCCGCCATGACGTCATCGCGGATGCACCATGCCTGGATTCTGAGCGGGTTACGCGGGATCGGCAAAGGAGCCTTCGCTCAGGCCGCAGCAGCTGAGCTGGTGAATGAGGCAGGCATTGCCCAGCCGAGGCCCGCTGCGCATCCCGATATCATTACCCTCAATCACCTTCCCGCCAACGATGACGAGGAAAAGAAACGCGCCGAGGGCAAGCCGTTCCAGACCAAGCGCAATATCACGATCGACCAGATCCGCCGGATGCAACAGCGCTTGGTCACAAGGCCGACGCTGGGCAGCCGCCGGGTGATCATCATCGATCCGGCTGACGACATGGAGAAGAACGCGGTCAATGCGCTGCTCAAAAGCCTTGAGGAGCCGCCGGTTGGAACTTTCTTCCTGCTCGTCACGCACCGGGCCGGGCGTTTGCTGCCAACGGTCCGCTCGCGCTGCCGGGTGCTGCGGTTTGCGCCGCTCGATACGAGTGAGGTTGAGATAATCCTGGCGCGCGAAGCCCCGCAGGCCGATGCCGCGACCCGGGCCGCCGCGATTGCCGCCGCTGAAGGATCGCCCGGTGCCGCGCTGGAGTTTGTCGGGCAGGAACTTAGCGCGCTGCATGGCCTGATGCTCCGTTTGCTGCGCGATGGGGACGAGGACTTTGCCCTGCGCGGCGCGCTGGCGGAAGAAATCGGCGCACGCCCTGACCGGGAGCGGATGCAGGCTGCGGTGGAGCTGGCGCGGGCAGTTCTTGCGGCTGAACTGGGCGGCGCATCACGCGAACGGCAGGGCCGGATCATCGAAGCGCATGGTGCATTGGTGCGGTTCGGCGGGCAATTGCCGACCTACAACTTCGATCCCGGGCTAGCGGTAATGGAAATTGGCGGGTTGCTGGCCTCCGCCGCCGCCCCTAGAGAAGCGGCAGTCTGACAATTTTCCGAAAAGACAGCACCCCGGCATGGCCGAACCTTTCTACATTACCACCGCGATCAGCTATCCCAACGGCAAGCCGCATATCGGCCATGCCTATGAAGCGATTGCCGCCGATGTGATCGCCCGGTTCCAGCGGCAAATGGGCCGCGACGTGCGTTTCCAGACCGGCACTGACGAACATGGCCTCAAGATGGCCCAGAAGGCGCGCGAGCTGGGTGTGACACCGGCGGAACTGGCCTCTGAAATGTCACAACATTTCATTGATATGTGCGATAAACTCAATGTCAGTTATGACGTTTTTCAACGCACGACCGAGCCGCGCCATCACCTCGCTAGTCAGGAACTGTGGCGGCGGATGGAGGCCAATGGCGATCTCTATCTTGATCGCTACGAAGGCTGGTACTCGATCCGTGACGAAGCCTATTATGACGAGAGCGAGTTGATCCAGGGGGAGGGGCCTGAAAAACTCTCGCCGCAAGGCACGCCGGTGGAATGGACGGTCGAGGAAAGCTGGTTTTTCCGCCTTTCGAACTATGCGGAACGGCTGCTCGCGCTTTTCAATGCCGATGCAAACTGGTTGCAACCGGATAGCCGCCGCAACGAAATCATGCGCTTTATCGAAGGCGGCTTGCGCGATCTGTCTGTCTCGCGGACCAGTTTCGATTGGGGCGTCAAGGTTCCAGGCAGCGAAAAGCACGTCATGTACGTCTGGGTAGATGCGCTTACCAACTATCTGACCGGGCTTGGTTTTCCTGACGATACGGCGGAAATGCAAAAGTGGTGGCCGGCTGATATTCACCTGATCGGCAAGGACATCGTCCGCTTTCACGCGGTCTATTGGCCAGCCTTCCTGATGAGCGCTGGGCTCGCACTGCCCAAGCAGGTGTTCGGGCATGGTTTTTTGCTCAACCGGGGGCAGAAGGAATCCAAGTCGGTCGGTAATGTGACCGATCCGATCGAGCTGGTCGAGCGGTTCGGGGTCGATACCTTGCGTTATTTCCTGATGCGCGAAGTTCCCTTCGGGCAGGATGGGAGCTATTCGCCCGAAGCCATCGTCAACCGCTGCAACGCCGAGCTGGCCAACAGCTTCGGCAATCTGGCGCAGCGTAGTTTATCTATGATTTTCAAAAATATGGATGGAGTTATTCGTTCTGATTTGGAAGTGGAAGCGGTAGATACCGAACTTGAACTGTTGGTGCGTGGCAATATTGGCACATTGCAACGGACTTTCAATAACTTGCAGTTCAGCGATGGCCTCGAAGCCTGGATGCAGGCCGTTTTTGCTTGCAACCAATATGTCGACGAAATGGCTCCTTGGGCTTTGCGCAAAAGCGATCCCGAGCGGATGGCGGTTGTGCTGATGACCTTGTTCCGCTGTGTGCGGGATCTGGCAATCGCAGTGCGTGCTGTGGTGCCGCAAGCGGCGGACAATTTGCTCGACCAGATGGGCGTAACCTCTGATTTCCGTGATTTTTCAGCCCTTGAGGATGCAAGCTGGTTCGCCACATTGGCCGCCAGGGGCTTCACCTTAAGTCAGCCAATCGGCATATTCCCGCGCCTCGAACTTGCCGCTGGGGACACCTGATGCTGATCGATTCGCATTGCCATCTGGAATACAAAGGACTGGTCGAGGATCAGGCCGGGGTCCTGTCACGCGCCCGCGCGGCAGGTGTCGGGGGCTTTCTCAATATCTCGACCCGCCAGCGCGAGTGGGATCAGGTCATCGCAACGGCGGCGCGCGAGCCTGATATCTGGGCCAGCGTCGGGATCCATCCGCATGAGGCCGATGACCATGCTGATCTGGGTGAGGGTGTCCTGCTCGCCGCGACCGAGCATCCCCGGGTGATTGCGATTGGCGAATCCGGTCTCGATTATTACTACGACCACTCCGACCGCGCGACCCAGCGAGCCTTGTTCCGCACCCACATCGCGGTCGCGCGGCAAACGGGATTGCCGCTGATTATCCATACCCGCGACGCCGAGGATGATACCGCTGCGATCATTGCGGAGGAAATGAAGAGGGGCGTTTTCCCCGCACTGATTCACTGCTTCACGGCATCGGCCGATTTCGGCCGCAAGATGCTAGAACTTGGCCTGACTATCTCGATTTCAGGGATAGTAACTTTCAAGAATGCCAAAGACTTGCAGGAAATTTCTGCCAGTTTGCCAGAGGATCGGATTCTGGTCGAAACCGATGCACCGTTCCTGGCACCAGTGCCGCATCGCGGCAGGCCGTGTGAGCCGGCATTTGTGGCTGATACTGCCCGCTTTGTCGCTCAGCTGCGCGGTGTAGAGCCTGAGGCCTTGGCGGAACAGACTACGCGCAATTTCGCGGCTTTGTTCAAGAAGGCCGCAGTGTGAAGCTGCTGATGCTTGGCGCCGGCACGTCGACCGGGGTACCCCGGATCGGCAATGATTGGGGGTTGTGCGACCCAGCGGAGCCGCGCAACCGCCGCTCACGGGTCTCGATCATCGTTGAAAGCGCCGAGGGAACCCGGCTGCTGGTCGATACCTCGACCGACTTGCGCAATCAGCTGCTCGCCAATGATATCGACCGCGTCGATGCGGTGTTCTGGACCCATGATCACGCAGATCATTGCCATGGGATCGATGATCTGCGGCCGATGCGCTATGGCCGGTCCGGGCCGTTGCCGGGCTTTGCCGCCGATGAAACTGTGCGGCGGCTGCGCCAGCGGTTCGGCTATGTTTTCGCCGGGCAGGATGGCTATTACACAATCGTCAATATTGACTCGCTCGATCGGCTACGAATGTTTGGCGGGATTTCGGTCGGTAGCTGCCAGATGCCGCATGGCCCAGCACAAAGTACCGCGTTCCGTTTCGAGGCGGACGGTAAATCAATTGGTTACGCGACAGACTTCAGTACGATTACGCGCGAGATGGTTGAGCTGTTCGATGGTGTAGATCTGTTGGTGACCGATTGCCTGCGCCGTGAACCACATCCAACCCACGCGCATCTAGGCATGGCGCTCGAGCTGATCGAGGCATCCCGGGCGCAACGCGCAGTCCTGACACATCTCGACAAGTCGCTGGATTATGCCACGTTGTCGGGCGAAGTACCGCCGCATGTAAGTGTCGGCTTTGATGGCTTGGAGCTGGAAGCGTGAATGGATCGTTGATCGTTTCGCTGGTCGCACTGACGGCGTCGCTGTTTCTGGCAGCAAGAGCATTGCGTGCGCAGAATCTTTCGTTTGAAACGAAGGCGGGAATGGCGATTGCCTGGCTGCTTATAATTGCGATTGTGGCCTTCGTAGCGGGGCGGTTTTTCACGTGAGGGTCCGCTGCTGCTCGTTTCGTAATTTAACATAATATATATTATCAATCTTATATGTCCTTAGAACTAGAAGCCCCTCTCGGCCGCCTGCTCCGGATTATGGCCCGCTTGCGTGATCCGATATCGGGTTGCGAATGGGACCGCGCGCAAAGCTTCGGCACAATCGCGCCCTATACGATCGAGGAAGCCTATGAAGTCGCCGACGCGATCGAGCGCGGCGACATGACCGCGCTGCGCGATGAGCTTGGCGATTTGTTGCTGCAGGTCGTGTTCCATTCCCGCATCGCACAAGAAGCCGGCCTGTTCGATTTCGCGGCTGTCGCTGCTGCAATCTGCGACAAGATGGAGGCGCGCCATCCTCACATCTTCGGCGGCGCACCGGACGAAGGACAATCGCGCGAGGAACGCTGGGAGGCTCTCAAGGCCACGGAGCGCAGCGCCAAAGGCTCCACCAGCGCGCTCGATGGGGTGGCCCTCGCCCTTCCCGCGTTGATGCGCGCAGAAAAATTGCAGAAACGCGCCGCCCGGCAGGGATTCGACTGGCCGGATACTGCGGGTCCGGCGGCAAAAATCCTTGAGGAATTGGAGGAACTCGCTGGTGCCGAAACGGACCAGGACCGGGTGGAAGAAGCCGGCGACCTGCTATTCGCTGCAGTCAATCTGGTCCGTGCCTATGGTATCGCTCCCGAAGATGCCTTGCGCGCGGCCAATCTGAAATTCGAGCGCCGGTTTCGGGCGATGGAGCAACTGGCGAGCGGCAATGGCCAGAGTTTCGAGGCACTTGATCTTGCACAGCAGGAACAACTTTGGATTGACGTCAAAGCATCAGAGCCGGGAAAAACGTCCTAGGTCTCGCGGCGTGAGCCTTACCTCAAGGTGCCGCAGCGGACCGCGATCATCGATCCCGCCTTCGCAGTCCAGGCTGACTTCACCATTTGCATGGAGCCATGCAATCCGCTGGCCATCGGTGGCCGGGATAGAGAACTTGTGGAGTTTGGCTCCGGAGGTCAGGACTTGACCGATCTTGGCCAGCAAGGCTTCACAACCCTCACCGGTCAGCGCTGAAATCGGGACGACCACTTCATCTTCGTGAAGCTCGACTTGCTCGGCCAATTCAGCCGCTCGGTCGGCATCAAGCAGGTCCCATTTGTTCCAGGCTTCGATTATCGGGATTTTTGGCTCGGACGCGTCAGGATCAAGTAGCCCCAGATCGCTCAGCACCTGAAGAACCTGTTGCTTTTGCGCGGCCGTATCCGGATTGGCGACATCGCGGACATGAACGATTACGTCGGCGGCGGTCACTTCCTCCAGCGTGGCCCGGAAAGCCGCCACCAGCTGCGTTGGCAGATCCGAAATAAAGCCCACGGTGTCTGAAATGATCGCCTTGTCGAGCCCCGGCAGGCGGACTGCGCGCATGGTCGGGTCGAGGGTCGCGAACAGCATATCTTCGGCTATTACCGCCGCACCGGTTAGCCTGTTGAACAAGGTCGATTTGCCGGCATTGGTATAACCAACTAAAGCGATGACGGGCCAGGGTGCCTTTTCCCGACGCGAGCGGTGAAGTCCGCGAGTGCGTCGCACCTGCTCCAGCTCTTTGCGAAGCCGGGCCATGCGGTCGCGAATCTGGCGGCGATCCGCTTCGATCTGGGTTTCGCCCGGACCGCCAAGGAAGCCAAATCCGCCGCGCTGACGTTCAAGATGGGTCCAACTCCTGACCAGACGTCCTGCCTGGTAATCAAGATGTGCCAATTCAACCTGCAGTCGCCCTTCAGCGGTTGCCGCGCGTTCACCGAAGATTTCAAGGATCAGCCCGGTGCGGTCGATAACCTTGCGTTTGAGCTTTTCTTCGAGGTTGCGCTGCTGAATTGCGGTCAGCGCGCCATCGATGATGACCAGTTCCGCTTCGTTCTGGGTGCAGGCAATCGCGATATTGGCAATCTGGCCCTCGCCCAGCAGTGTCGCCGCGCGAGCTTCGCGGATCGGTATGGTGAGAATTTCAGTCACCACCAGCCCGATTGCCAGTGCCAGTCCGCGCGCCTCTTCTGCGCGGGCCTGGGCGTCTATCGCGCCAGCGCCCCCGTTGCGCATCTGGCGCCCGCGCATCTCCGGGCAGACAACCACCGTCCGCGCGCCGCGGGTGACCTCCCCATCTAACTCGTCAGAATTGCTCAGGCGTCACCGCCCTCTTCGCCATCCCAGTCACCGGTCAGGTCAATCGGGCTGGCAGGTTGAATCGTTGATACGGCGTGCTTGTAGGCCAGCTGGACATAGCCATCACGCTCAAGCAGCATGCAAAACAGGTCAAAAGCAGCGACCCGGCCCTGCAGCATAACGCCGTTGACGAGGAACATGGTGACCTGCACTTCGGCATTGCGGACGCTGGTCAGGAAGACATCCTGCAACAGACGGATCTTCTTGTTGCCCTCTGCGCTGCCCGCAAAAAGGCGGACATCGATCGGCTGTCCCGGCATGATCGTAGACACGGCGTGCTTATAGATCAGCTGGGTCTGGCCATCGCGGCGCAGCAGGATAGAGAAATTGTCAAACCAGGTTACAATGCCCTGCAGCTTGACGCCCTTGACCAGAAACATCGTCACCGGGACTTTGTTCTTGCGCAGCAGATTGAGAAACTGATCCTGAAGGTTCTGGCCCTTGCCACCGATCAGGCTAGCCACGGGCTCTGCAACAGTTTCTTCGGCTTCAACTTCGGGCTTTGAAGCGCGCGCGCGCGCCGAAAGCGTACGTTCGGACATTGTAAGTCTCCTTCTTTTTGGCGCCCGCTTCTGCGGTTCGCAATCTGGCCAAGCCCTGCCGAAACAAGGAACGTTACCGGTAACTTTTATTATACTATCGCGAACTGATGCTGCGGTAAATACTCAAACTTCGGTATCCTCGTCTTCCTCGTCACGGCGATCAGCCATGCCGAGCAGTTTGAGTTTACGGTGAAGGGCTGATCGTTCCATCCCGATGAAGTTCGCGGTTTTCGAAATGTTCCCGGAAAAGCGGCGGATTTGCACCCGCAGATATTCCCGTTCGAAATTCTCGCGAGCTTCCCGCAAGGGCACACCCATCAGCGTGGAAATCCCTGATTCTCCGTTCATCCGCCCGTTAAGTACTTCGGGGGGAAGCATGTCCGGTTCGATCCTGGACAATCTGTCGCGCGGGGTGAGGATGATCGTGCGCTCGATCACATTGCGCAACTGGCGCACGTTGCCGGGCCACTCATAGGATTGAAGTGCAGCCATTGCCTCGGCGCTAACTTCTGGCGGAGCAACGCCCTGATCAGCGGCAAAGCGCGCGAAGAAGTGATCAACCAGCGCCGGGATGTCCTCGCGCCGGTCGCACAGCGACGGGATCGCTACCGGAACGACATTGAGGCGGTAGAACAAGTCTTCGCGAAACCGGCGCTCGGCTATTTCCTTTTCCAGATTGCGCGCGGTCGAGGAAACAACCCGCACATCGACCCGGATCTGACGATGCCCGCCAACCCGAACGATCGCCTGCTCGGTTAGAACGCGCAGGATACGGGCCTGGGTAGAGAGCGGCATGTCAGCCACCTCGTCGAGGTAAAGCGTGCCCCCATCAGCCATTTCAAGCAGCCCGGCGCGGATCAGCTTGCCGCCCGCTTCCTCGCCAAATAGCTCTTGCTCAAATCGCTCGGGCGTAATTCGCGCCGAATTCACGGTAACGAAGGCACCGTTGGCCCTTGGGCTCCAACTGTGGAGCAACCGCGCCGCCACTTCCTTGCCCGATCCGGCCGGCCCGACAATCAGCAAGCGGCTGCCGGTATTGGCGACCCGCTTCAACGTGGCGCGGACCTGATTTATGGCCGAGCTGTTGCCGGTGAATTCGTCCGAGATGACGAAACCCTCGCGCAGTCTCGCATTTTCGCGGCGCAGGCGCTCTGTCTCGGTGGCCCGGGCGACGAGCAGCAGCAGCCGCTCCGCCTCGAACGGCTTTTCGATGAAGTCCATCGCACCGCGCCCGATTGCAGAGACCGCGGTGTCGATATTGCCGTGGCCAGAGAAGATGATAACCGGCAACTCAGGTTCGCGGCTCTTGATTGCATCAAGCACCTCAAGCCCGTCCATCGGGCTGCCGTGGAGCCAGACGTCCAGCAGGACGAGTGACGGGCGGCGTTGATCGATCGCATCCAGGGCTGACTGGCTGTCGCCTGCTGTACGGCATTCATAGCCTTCGTCGCTGAGGACGCCCGCCACCAGCTCGCGGATATCGCGTTCGTCATCGACGATGAGAATATCAAGCGCCATTCAATCTTCCTATTCGGCTGCTTCTTGGGATCGCTGTCCGGCCAGCGGATCACGGGCGAAGCGCATGGTAACGATAGTTCCGTCGGGTTCGCCGGGTGCAAAGGACATTTCGCCGCCGTGCTCCTCGACAATCTTGTTGACGATAGCGAGACCCAGGCCAGTCCCCTTGTCGCGGGTAGTGACATAGGGTTCGGTGATCCGTTCGCGGTCTTGCGGCAATCCAATGCCGTTGTCGCCGACCGTGACGACCACATCTTCTTCCTTGTGACGAAGGGTGACGGAAACCTGCCCGCGATAATCGGCAACACCGGATTTCTGCCGGGCCTCGACCGCTTCGATCGCATTTTTCAGAACGTTGGTCATCGCCTGGCCAAACTGGTGACGATCGCAGGCAATAATGCCGATGTCCGGATCGGAAGCAAAAGTGAAATTGATGTCCGGGCGCGAAACTTCCTGCAGGAACAGCGCCTGACGCGCGAGATCGACCGGATCCTCGCCACGGAAAACCGGCTTGGGCAATCGTGCGAATGAGGAAAATTCGTCAACCATTTTCCTGAGGTCACCGACCTGGCGGATGATGGTGTTGGTCAGTTCTTCGAACAATTCCGGATCGGTAGTGATCTGCTTGCGATACCGGCGGCTGAGTCGCTCGGTGGCAAGCTGGATCGGAGTCAGCGGGTTCTTGATTTCATGCGCGATCCGGCGCGCGACATCGGACCAGGCGGCCTGGCGCTGATCCAGGACCTGCCTTGTAATGTCTTCGAAGGTGATCACTGTACCTGCTCTTTCGCGGGTCAACTTGACCGCCAGGGTCAACAGCTCTTTGCCTCTGGCATATTGGATCAACCCGCTGGTCATCTCACTATCGACCATTGCGGCGATTGGCGGCGCGATATCCGCCAGCTTTCCGCCGACTGACGCCGCTTCGATGTGATCGAGCAGCAGTTTTTGTGCCGAACTGTTCATCAGCAGGATCTCGCCTGCCGGGTTGACCGAGATGATCCCGGCGGTGATCGATTCGAGCACAGCTTCGATAAAGGTGCGCCTTTCGTCGAGTTGCTGGTTAGCCCCCACCAAGGCCTGAGTCTGGCGTTCAAGCTGCGCCGTCATGCGGTTGAAGGCACGGTTCAGCAGTCCGATCTCATCCGCGCCGGTACGCCCCTCCACCCTCAGCGCGAAATTGCCGCTCCCGACCTCGCGCGCTGCCGCCACCAGATCATAGAGCGGCTTCACTTGCCGATCGGCAAAACGCAGGCCGAACCAGACCGAGAGACCAACCAGCCCCAATGAGGCGACGAACAGCGCAACATTGAACTGCAGCTGCTGAATTCTCGCTCGCTTTGTCAGCATGTCATAGGCAACAACGATATTCTCGGCCCGCTTGCCCTGGCTCAGCGTCAACAAATCCGAACTTCGCGCCGTGTAGAGATAGATTCCCGCACGACGGTCAATCGGCGTGACAGCCTCGATCTTGTCGGCTTGTGAGCTGACCACAATCGCTTCGCCGCGATCAAGCTTGCGCAACACATCGGTCGAGACTTCTTCAGACAGCGGGTTCTCGCCGCGGGCGAAGGCCGCCTTGCGCAAGGCACCATCGCTGCCCTTCTGGAGGATGGTTGATTCGTTGATTTTCCGGTGTGTGACCTGGTAGTAATAATAGTCCGGAAAAGCTGGGCTGGTAATTGGTTCCTGACTCAGAAAATCGCGCAAATCACCCGCCATGGCGAGCGATTCATACTCCATATCGCGCTGGGTCTGCTCGTAGTAGCCGCGCGCCAGCTTGTTGGCATTTTCCAGCATTCCACGCGAATTGTCGGAAAACCAGAACTCGACGCCTGACTGGAACAGGAACGAAGCAAAGATCACCAGCATCAGCGTCGGCACCGCCGAAATCATCGAGAACAGGAATACCAGGCGGACATGGAGCCGTCCCGTCCCGCCAACATTTTCCGCCGCGCGTTGCAGCGCGAGCCTCCGGCCCAGCAAGACCAGGATCGCCATGGCCGGAACCAGCGTGCCGATCAGCAGCGTTGCCGTGAGATCGGATGGAAGGAGCTGGCCCTTTTTCGATTGGGCACTGACCGCAATCCAGGTCGTGGCAGTCATGATTAGGAAGGCGATAACCGAGACAATTTCCATCACGGCGAAGAAATTGGCCCGGCGAGCACCGATCTGGATGCGGCGCCACCAGCGCGGCCAAGGTTGAGTGCGCGTGGAATTCATCGTTGCCAGCTTACAACACCACTGTTGCCCTAATGCAAGGACATTCCCGTCAATCCAGACGTGCGCAGGCCTCCGGTTCTATCGAGAGATCGGACAACCGTTTGCGCAATGTATTGCGATTAATTCCTAGCATTTGGGCAGCC
>JANOFJ010000224.1:0-12814 GCA_031413595.1 Novosphingobium sp. | reverse complement strand
AAAGGCGCCAAGATCGACGCCAACTTCTCGTTCGAGCGTTCGCAGGTCAAGGATCCGCTGACCGGCCTCAGCCGTCCGATCAGCGAGACGCAAGACCGGGCTGTCGAGATCGAGTTCCGCCACGATCTTCCCAAAAGCGACTGGGCCTACGGCTTCTATTTCAACAATCATCACTTCCAGAACTACTACCGGCTGAGCGAGGTCGGGCTGGAATGGGAAGGGCCGAACTGGGCGGGTCTGTTTGTCGAGAACAAGAATGTGGTGGGGCTGACCGTGCGGGCCGCCATCAACAATGTTCTCAACGCCCGCAACCGGCGGGACCGAACGGTTTACGAAGGCTTTCGCGATCGCTCGCCGATTGCGTTTGTCGAACACCGCAACCGGTTGATCGGTCCGATTTTCAGATTCTCGGTCAGCGGCAATTTTTGATCCACGATCTGCCAGTCGATTTTCATTCAGCCGATTTTCATTCAGCCGATTTTCATTCAGCAGCGCGAAAGCGCCGCAGGACTAAATGCCGCTACGCCCGAACTAGCGGGTGGGAGTTCGTGACGATGCGTATGCGTGTTGGAGTACTGGGTGGGGCACTTGTTGCCGCAGCGGCTTTGCCGGTTCCGGCGTTTGCTCGTGAGGCGAATGGCAGTCAGGTTGCCGAAGTTCTTGCCAACCCCGGCACACAGCGGGCGATGGCTGGTGCCATGGCGGCCATGACCGAGGCGATGCTCGATATGAAGGTCGGCCCTTTTGCCAAGGCGATGGAAGGGATGGACGATGCCACCGGCAATCGCAGAGCCGCGCGCCGGATTGATCCTAATGCAACGCTTGGCGATCTGGCTGGCCCCGAAGCCCGCCGGATGCCCCGCGAAGTGGCACGCAAAATGCCGCAGATGATGGGCGCGATGGCCGGGATGGCTGGAGCAATGGAGGCCATGCTACCCCAGCTTGAAGCCATGGGCGAGAAGATGAAGGATGCGATGGGCCAGCCGGACGGTGACGCCAATGGCGATTACCGCGACGAGCCGCCCGCCGGCGAGGCCAGCGAAGACTAGGTTTTCACAAAAGTGTAACATTCGTTCCCCAGTCATGTCTGGTGTCCGGTCGGCTCACGGACATAGGCGCCGCCCGGCCGGTGTGGTATGAAGGGGGGACAATGGCTCGGGACGAACTAGAGGTCAGCATCACAGCTGCGGGCGAGCGTTATTTCAATCGCGAGCTGAGCTGGCTCGAGTTCAACCGCCGCGTCCTGGCCGAAGCCGACAATCCTGCGCACCCGCTGCTGGAGCGGCTGCGGTTTCTGGCAATCTCGGGCAACAACCTCGACGAATTCTTTATGGTCCGGGTTGCTGGGCTGCGCGGTCAGCAATTGCGCCGGATCGAGGATCGCTCGCTCGATGGGCTGACCCCGGGACAAGCGCTTGAGCTGATTACCCGCCATACGGCTGGTTTGATGGGTGACCAGCAGGCGCTGTGGCGCCGCTTGCGCACCGCGCTGGCGGAAAAGGGCGTAATCGTGTTCGGTGCCGGGCATATCCCGGCTGAGGCGCAGCCCGCGCTCGACCGCTTTTTTGCCGAACAGTTGTTCCCGATCCTG
The DNA here is from genome assembly GCA_031413595.1 of Novosphingobium sp. Classification (GTDB taxonomy): domain Bacteria; phylum Pseudomonadota; class Alphaproteobacteria; order Sphingomonadales; family Sphingomonadaceae; genus Novosphingobium. The sequence continues at coordinate 11,223 of JANOFJ010000224.1, read as the reverse complement.
ACCCCACAGGCGCTTGATCCGGCGCACCCCTTTCCGTTCATTCCCAATCTTGGGCTGAGCCTGCTGTTCGATCTGCGCCGCACCGACACGGGCGAGCGGTTTCGCGAACTGATCATGCTTCCGGCCACCATGCCGCGCTTTTTTGAGCTGCCAGGCGGCGGATTTGTTGCGATGGAAACCGTGCTGCGCCACTTCGCGGCCCGGATATTCCCTGATTTCACGATCGTCGGCTCGGCTGCTTTCCGGGTGATCCGCGATAGCGACATCGAAATATCCGAGGAAGCCGAAGACCTCGTCCGCTATTTTCGCACTGCGATCCTGCGGCGCCGGCGAGGCCGGGTCATCCGGATTGAAACCGAGCACGATGTGCTGCCCGATCTGGCCACTACCATCTCGGGGGCGCTGGGCGGCGAGGCCTTGACGTTCAGCGATGTGGACGGATTTCTTGGTTTGTCGGACCTTGCCCAACTGGTCGAAAGTGATCGGCCCGAGCTAAAGTTCCCGTCGTATACGCCCCGTTTCCCCGAACGGATCCGCGAGCATGATGGCGATTGTTTTGCCGCGATCCGCCAAAAGGATATCGTCGTCCACCATCCCTATGAGGCCTTCGACGTGGTGCTGGCGTTCCTGCGCCAGGCGGCCGAAGACCCCGATGTGCTGGCGATCAAGCAGACGCTGTACCGCGCGGGCAAGCAGGACGCGGTGATCCGCGCGCTGTGCGATGCCGCTGAAGCCGGTAAGTCGGTGACGGCCGTGGTGGAACTGAAGGCCCGGTTCGATGAGGAGCAGAACCTCAAATGGGCCGCCCAGTTGGAGCGCGCCGGAGTGCAGGTGGTCTATGGCTTCATCGAATTGAAAACCCATGCCAAGATCAGCCTGATTGTCCGCCGCGAAAGTCAGGGCAAGGGCAAGGATCAGGTGACGCGCAGCTATTGCCACTTCGGCACCGGCAATTACCACCCGCAAACTGCCCGCACCTATACCGACCTCAGCTTTTTCACGGCGGATCCGGCGCTCTGCGAGGACGCGGCGGCGGTCTTCAATTATCTGACCGGTTATCTCGAGCCCCGACTCAATCAGCTGACGATCAGCCCGCATGACTTGCGCGACCGGTTGTTCGAACTGATTGATACCGAGGCGGCGGCGGCCAGAATCGGCGCGCCAAGCGGGATCTGGGCCAAGATGAATTCGCTGTCCGACCGCAGGGTGATCGACCGGCTGTATGAGGCCAGCGCGGCTGGGGTGCCAATCACGCTGGTTGTGCGCGGCGTCTGCTGCCTCAAACCCGGCGTGGCTGGCCTGTCGGAAAATATCACGGTCAAATCGATCATCGGGCGATTTCTGGAACACAGCCGGGTCTGGGCCTTTGCCAATGGCGCGGCGTTGCCTAGCGGACGGGCCAAGGTGTTTATCTCGTCGGCCGACTGGATGACCCGCAATTTCGATCGGCGGGTGGAATATTCCCTGCCGATTACCAATCCCACGGTCCACGATCAGGTGCTCGATCAGGTGATGGTCGCCAATCTCAAGGACACAGCGCGTAGCTGGGTGTTGCAGCCAGATGGCAGCTATCGGCGCGCTAGCGAATCTGAAGCAGCCGGGCAGGGCGGCGGTTTTGATTGCCACGAGTACTTTATGCACAACCCATCCCTGTCAGGACGGGGCGCAGCTTTGGGTGAAGCTGGCGCAGTGCCAAGATTGTTCCTAGAACCGCACGGGTGAACGCAGCATCTCGCCACGCTATTGTTGATATTGGTTCAAACTCGATCCGGCTGGTCGTGTTCGGCGGGTCGCTTCGCGCGCCGGTTGTGCTGTTCAACGAAAAGCTGATGGCTGGCCTTGGCCGGGGCGTCATCGATGACGGCCGGCTCGATCCGGACAGCGTCGCACAGGCCCTGGCCGGGCTTGCCCGCTTTTCCGCCATGATCCACCTGATGCAGCCGCTGCCGGTCCGCGTGGTTGCCACAGCGGCAGTGCGCGAGGCCGCCGATGGCAAGCAATTCCTCGCGGCGGTTCGCAATCTTGGCCTCCCGGCAGAACTCCTCAGCGGCGAGGATGAGGCGGTTGCGGCAGGCTTTGGCGTAATTTCCGCGCTTCCTGATGCCGATGGACTGGTAGCGGATATGGGCGGCGGCAGCCTTGAACTGGTGCGGGTCGCGAATCGCGAAGTGCATGAGCGAACGTCGCTGCCACTTGGAGCAATGCGGGTCGCCAGCATCCGTGCGACCGGGACAGGCCGGCTGCGCAAAGTGGTGCGCGCCAAGCTGGCAGAGCTGGACTGGATCGGCGAAGTTTCAGGCAAGCCGCTCTATCTGGTCGGCGGGGCATGGCGCACATTGGCGCGGGTCCACATGAAGATCTACGGCTGGCCATTGCCGGTGCTGGGCAATTATACCTTCCCTGCTGCCGATGCCCCCGAGCTCAAGGCAGCGGTCCGGGAAATGGGTACCGCGCAGCTTGCGGCAATCCGTGGGGTCAAGCTGGCGCGCGCGTTGCAGCTTGATGATGCCGCCGCCTTGCTGGCGGCCTTGGTGGCCGAGGCGGGGTCCAGCCGGGTGGTGATTTCTTCGTTTGGTCTGCGCGAGGGGCTGCTGTTCCAGGCACTCGATCCCGCAACTCGCCAGCTCGATCCCTTGATCGAGGGCGTGCGCCACACGGTTGAGGGCCAGCTGCAGGTGCCCGGCTATTCCGAGGCGCTGCTGCGCTGGTGCGATGCCATTTTCCCTGGTGAGGCTTCGTCTGCGCGCCGCTTGCGCCACGCCGCCTGCCTGTTGTTCGGCACGGGCTGGGCGTCCAGCCCGGATTTCCGCGCACTGGAGGGTGAGGAACTGGCGCTCCATGGCAATTGGGTCGGGGTGGACGGACCGGCCCGGGCGGAGATGGCGATGGCGCTCCATGTGGCGCTCGGCGGCAACCCCGAGGACCCACCCGCGATTCTGGGCCAGCTGGCCAGCGCCGGACATCTGGGCCGCGCGCAGGGCTGGGGCCTGGCCATGCGCCTTGCCCAGCGGCTCAGCGGCGGCTCGCCGGGCGTGCTCGCCGCTCTGACACTGACGATCGCTCCCGATGGTGCGCTCGTGCTGGGCGTTCCGCGCAATGTCGCCGGGCTGGTAGATGGCGCGGTTGAGCGCCGCCTGACCCGCCTCGCCTTGTCGCTGGGACGCGAGGCCCGGATCGAGAGCCTTGCCGATGTGGCTTATGCACTGGAAAATGCGGCGGGTTGAGGTGGACGGGGCGCGCCAGCTTGGGCATTAGTCCGCTGATATGTGGCAACTCTACCAATTTCCCCTATGCCCGTTCAGCCGCAAGGTCCGTCTGCTGCTCAGCGAGAAGGGCGTCGGCTATGAACTGCTGCGCGAGAACCCGTGGGAAGGGCGCGACGAATTCCGCAATCTGAACCCCGCCGGGCGCACTCCGGTGTTGCATGATCCGGCCAAGGCGATGACCTTGGTTGATAGCCGGGCGATCTGCGAATATTTCGAGGAAACGGTCGACAAGAACCCGATGATCAACGGCACCGCCGCCAACCGCGCCGAAATCCGCCGTCTGGTCGCGCTGTTCGATGAGAATTTCTATGGCGATGTCACCGGCCCGCTGATGCACGAACGGATGAAGAAGCGGCTGGTCATGCGTCAGTCGCCCGATTCACGCACCCTGCGCGAAGCGATGAAGCTGGCGCATGAGCACCTTTATTACATCGACTATTTGATCGATCACCGCCCCTGGCTGGCCGGTGCGACGATGAGCCTGGCTGACCTTGCCGCCGCCGCGCAGATCTCGGTCGCGGACTATCTTGGCGGGATCGACTGGTCGAGCCATGAACAGGCGCGCGGCTGGTATTCAGTGTTCAAGAGCCGCCCCAGCTTTCGGCCGTTGCTGTCCGAGCGGATGGAAGTGATCCAGCCGCCCAGCAATTACGCGGATGTGAACGCGTGACTTCGTCGTCCCCGGCTTGACCGGGGACCGCTGGCCTCGTCGACGCGAGGCCGGAATGATGAGACCAGCGATCCCGGGTCAAGCCCGGGATGACGTCTTCGGCTTGGTGCCGAACCGCCCATGCTTGCGGTAGCGCACCATCCAGCGGTCGAGGAACAGACCCAGCGGACGCGGGCTTATGCCCAGCTCCGTCAGACCCGGCAGCTTGCCTGAAGCGGTATTACCCTCCTTCAGCAGCAGCCACTGATCGGGGCTGAGCGGCGCGCCCGGGAGCCAGCCGGTTGCGAACGCGAAGCCGCCCGAGACAAGATCGGGCAGCGGTCCGAACAGCCGCTTGCTTCCCTGTGCCGCGGCAATGCGCTTGTTGATATCCAGCATGGTGATCGCCTCGGGGCCGGCGATCTCATAGGTTTTGCCGCCGTGTCTTGCCGGGTCTGCCAAAGCGTTGGCCGCAGCCTGGGCCGCATCGTCGACGAATAGCGGCTGGAGCCTGGCGTGGGGACCGAATACCGGCAGCACGGGCAGGGCGGCGATCAGTCCGGCAAACATGTTGATGAACTTGTCGTCCGGGCCGAACAGCACCGAAGGGCGCAGGATCGTCGCCTTGGGGAACGCGGCCAGCACGGCTGCTTCGCCCGCCGCCTTGGTCTGCGCATAAGCCGTGGGGGATGCCGCTTCGGCACCCAGCGCAGAAATATGCACGAAGGCCGCAGCACCTGCAGCGCGCGCGGCCCCGGCAATCCGGCCCGCACCATTGCCTTGCAGCGCATCGAGATTGCCAGCAAAGGCACCGACAAGATTGACCACTGCGTCAGCTCCGGCCAGCGTCCGGCCGAGGCTTTGCGGATCCGTCACATCGCAGCGCGTGAATTGCAACTGGCCAAGATTACCCAGCGGTTTCAGCGCATAGGCCCGTTCCGGGTGACGACTGGCGATCCGCAGCCGCGCCCCGCGCGACAGCAGTTCCTGCGCCAGATGCGTGCCAAAAAAGCCGCTTCCGCCCAGCAGTACGATCAGCTTGCCGTGCAGTTTTCCGTCGCCAGTTGCGCTTGTCATTGCTTGAACCCTGCCGTGAATCATGGAACGGACCGGACAGGCCCGAGCGATCGTCCATGCCACAGCCGCGCGCGCTGATGCAACCGGCGATGGTGGCAGATTGGCCACAATTGCTAGCAGTACCGGCGGTCATGCCTGGGGTCAGGTGTTGCACTTACGCTACGGATTCCAACTGTTCTAACCGTTCGCTTAATAGAAGTTGTAAAGCGCAGCGCACGGTGGTTTAGAAACCGATGAAGCCATCCGAAAATAGGGTGGGTCAAACAGGAGAGACATCTGATGAGGGCGAAGCTAACCCTGCTCGCAAGCGTTTGCGCTGGCGCAATCGCATTTCCGGCATTCGCACAAGACGTGGCACAAGGCGATGAGGCTGAAGATCAGCCGATTGTCGTTACAGCGACCTTGCGCGTCATGGATGTGCAGGACATTCCGCTGGCAGTAACCGCGGTTAGCCCTGTGCAGCTGGAACGCCAGGGCGTTACCGATATCAAGAGCCTCGCCTCGATCTCGCCAAGCTTCAACATCCAGTCGTCGCAAACCGAAACGCAAGGCACCTCGATCAAGATCCGCGGCGTCGGCACGACCGGCAACAACACCGGGCTTGAAAGTTCGGTCGGCGTTTTCATCGATGGTGTCTATCAGTCGCGCCCAGGCGTGGCGCTGGGCGATCTGGTCGATCTGGAGCGGCTTGAAATCCTGCGCGGGCCGCAAGGCACGCTGTTCGGACGCAATACCTCGGCCGGTGCGCTCAGCGTAACGACCAAGCGGCCGTCGCTGTCGAAGGTCGAAGGCTTCGCCAACGCGACCTACGGCAACTACAACTTCATGAACGTACAGGCCGGGGTCAGCGTTCCGCTGGTCAATGATGTTGCCGGCGTTCGTGTGTCGGGAACCTGGCGCAAGCGCGACGGCTATCTCAAGACGCCGACCGGAGTCGAAAGCAACAACCGTGACCGCTATATGCTGCGCGGTCAGCTGTATGTTGAACCGAACGCTGACGTTAGCATCCGCCTGCTCGCAGATTATTCCAAAGTTGACGAAAAATGCTGCGATGCAGTGATCGTTCGCGAAACCGAACTGGCACCGTTCGCGCCGCTTCATGGGCTGGCGAACGATGGCGTTGGCCCGTTTGGCCCATCGGCGTTGCAAAACCTGCAAACTAACAGCCAACAATTCTTCAACGGATCAAAGCAGTGGGGCGTTTCGGGTGAACTGAAGTGGGATCTTGGCGCTGCTAAGCTGGTCTATATTGGCTCATATCGTGATTTCGACTCCAGCTCGACCGCTGAATCAGACTTCACCAGCCTCAATATTTTCACCACTGGCGTGGGAGGATCGATCCAGTCGCCCGGGGTTCTGCCCAACGGGGACAAGATCAAGACATTCACCCAGGAACTTCGTCTGCAGGGTACTGCCTTCAATGAGAAGCTGGATTGGCTGATCGGGGCTTTCTATTCGGACGAAGACATTGCGGCGCAACAGACGATGTCATTTGGTGCCGATTTTCAGGCTGCCAACAGCGCCTTCAATTTCGCCAATGCCTTTGGATCCAATCCGCTGCTCAACCTGACCAGGCTGGCAAGTGGCGGGGTAATCACCGGTCCGGGTACGATTTCGGGCGGTACGCCGGTCAACAGCAATGGATCGTTCGGCAACAATCTGTTCACCCAGTCTGCCAAGAGCTATTCCATTTTCACGCATAACGTATTCAATATAAAGGATAAATTGAACGTTACCTTGGGCGCTCGGTATGTTGATGAAACGAAGGATGCAGCGTTCACGCAGCTAAGCGCCAGCAATGCGGCCTGTCAGGCCATCATTACCGGCGCTTTGCTGGGCCGGATCCCGGCGGGCCTGCGCGCTGGATCGATCGGGCTGAGCTGCTTCCCGTTTGCCGCACCAGTTGATCTGGCGGCGCCAGCGGCGCTGGGCGGTGGTCTGGCCAGCCGGTTGCTGCCGCTGCCGCGGCTGTGGTCAAACCGGTTCAAGGACAATGAAATTACTTACACCGCGCAGGTGGGTTACAAGCCAACCGATAATCTGCTGGTCTATGGCGGGTATAGCCATGGCTTCAAGTCCGGCGGCTTCAACCTTGATCCGACCGCTGCCAACCTGACCAACTCGGCTGCAATCCTTGCGGGCCTCTCGGCTTCGGTGCCGGTGATTGTTGCTCCGATTTATGCTGATCCAAGGTTCAAATCGGAAAAGGTCAATCAGATCGAAGTTGGCGCAAAGGCCACATTTGGTCGAATTAAGGCCAACCTCGCTTTGTTTGATATGAAGATGAGCGACTTCCAGGTGTTGGAATTCACCGGCGTCCAGTTCCTGACGTTCAATGTGAATTCGGCCCGTTCGACCGGCGCTGAGCTGGAACTGTTCGGCAACCTTGGCAATCATATGTCGGCAAATTTTTCGGCTACCTACGCAAATTCGCGGTACCCCAAGGATTGTAACGTGAATGTTGATCCAGCAGCTCTGGCATCGATCACCCGGTTGTGCGGTTCGTCGCTGACCAATGCTCCGAAGTTTGCCGGGGTGTTCGGGATGACCTATGATGGTCCGATCGGCAGCTCGGGCTGGGGCCTGCTGGTTAACGGCAACATCAACTATTCGGATCGCCGCCGGACCAGCACAATCCCTCTTGATACGAATGGTCAGCCGATCCCGCTTGATTACCAGGACGCTTATTTCAAGATGAATGCGCGCATCGGGCTGACCACGCCCGATGACAAGTTTACCTTCGAAGTGTGGGGCACCAATCTCAGCAACGAGATTACCCGCGGCGTTACCGCCAACACTCCGCTGCGCGGCGGTGCTGGAACGCGCTCACGGATCGGCTTTGTTGAAGAACCGCGGATGTACGGCATTACTATTCGCGCCAAGTACTAAGGTCTAAACAGAATTCCGACTGCCGCGCTGCGGTGGTCCGGTTTAAATCGGGGGGAGCCACTGGATTGCAGTGGCTCCCCCCTCTTGTTGGCGAGCTCGCTTAATCGCGCTGGTTGCCCGACTCGGCTCGGCCCGTTCGCTGTGCTTGTACCGATTTGGTGCACGGCCTGTCGCTGCGCAGATTGACACTGCGCCAGCAAGGTCTGACTGACCGGGACACAAAAAGGGTCGAGCAGCGTGATCGCATTGGACAAGCCAGCAACAGATATAAACAAATGGCACACGCACTTCGCCGCACTGGCCTATGCCTGCGCGCAGGCGGACCACTCCGAAGCGGCTGATCTGCTGCGCCAGGGCTGGCGCTTGCTGGGCGATCCGCCAGCGTGCTGGCATCGGTCGATCATAGTCACGCTGGATGAGCTGGAATTTGAAGCGATGCTGGGCGCCGGCGCAGAGGATGCGGCGGCCGTAGCGATTCTGCAGGATTGGGCTGGCTTCATGCTGTCGCACGGTCCAGGCGGCGGTTACATGGCGACGGTGGTCGTCGAGGATCTAGCTGGAGAGGCCAGCGCTGACGGAGCCAGTGTTGCGCTGGCGCTGCTGGGCGCGACCGCAAGGGCGCTGTCAGGCGATGAATTGGCCGGGCATGATCTGTCCGGGCACGAGCCGCTGGGGATCCAGAACAATCCTCAAACGCAGCGCGACCGCAGTCTTCGCCTGAACTGAACCAACTGGGCCTGAACCGGTAAAGCGGGAATTGCCCCAGCCGGGGACGGGACGGTGGCTGGGGCAATCTGCTACGGGACTACTTGTGGGCTGTTGTTCCTCCAGGACTTTCGCGCATCATTTGCGCAAGCCCTTCATAGTTTGAACATGGTTAGGCCGGGGTGTCGGATGGCCTTTTCGGACAAAAAGCGCCCATGTTGATCGACCACCCGGACGGCATCGGGCGAGAGCCCTTGCACCGAACCGGCAACCAGATTGACGATCGCCGCGACCTGGCTGTCCTGCAACTGCCGTCCCCGGGCGAGGCGAACCATAACCGAGGCGGTGGGCGGGCTATCCTCGCGCACGAACACCGATTTGGCAGCTTCGGCCAGATGGACCCGAACCGACTCGATCCCGTCGATCTCCATGATCGTCAGCATCAGATCATGCTCGCGCGCGGCGCGCATCCGTTCGCCCTCCATGGCGCGGCTGGCGCCCATCGGCAGGCTGTCGAGCATCGCGCTGCCGCTTTGCGGGGTCGCCAGCCCGCCGTCCGAAGCCAGCAGCATCCGCGCCCGGTAGAGGTTGTCCTCGTCCACGCTCAGCGCGCCGGTGCTGTTGTCGATCCGGTAGGCGATCGAGGCCTTGTCGAGCGCCGAGGCGACCGAGGCCCGCTCGCTGTCACCCAGTTCGCTATAAAGGATACGCTGCGGGGCCGGGGCCAGCAGTCCGGAAGTCAGCCCGACCGCGCCAATCGCGGCGACACCGATGAACCATGGCACGGCGCGCTTGAACAGTGGTTGGGCGGTGACGCTGCGCAGCCGTTCCAGCGGCGTGAGGATCTGCCCGGTGAAGGGCGCGGGGACTTGCTCGCTCATCTATCAGACCCCCATTCGCATGATGTCCTGGTAGGCCGACAGCAGCCGGTTCCTGACCTGGAGGGTGGCCTCAAACGCGAGGCTCGATTCCTGCCGGGCCAGCATAACCTTGGCGACATCGGTAACCTCGCCCTTCTGGTAGGCCTCGGTCAGCCCATCGGCCTTGGGCTGGGTGGAGCTGACGCCGTCCAGCGCCGATTTCAGCGCATCGGTGAAACCGCCCGAGGGACCATTGGTAGCCGGTTGAACCGCGCCGCCATCGGGCGTGTGGAGCTGTTGGAGCAGCGCCGAGCGATCGACGATCTGCTGCCGCAAGGCGAGGATCTGTTGCAGTCCCGCGGCGCCAGTCGGGGAGCCGAGCGGGCTCATCGTGCCGCACCCGCTGTCAAGGCGAGGCCAGCATCACGGAACGAGGCGAGCCGGTAACGCAACGTCCGTTCCGAAATACCCAGCTGCCGCGCCGCCGCGATTCGGCTGCCGCCGCAAGCGTCCAGCGTTTCCATAATCGCGCGCTCTTCCGATAGCTGGACGATGTTGGACAGGCGCCGGGTGACCGGAAGCTCTGCGGCTGGCAGCGCGCCGCCGATCAGCCGGGCCGGGCTGTCGAAGCTGATGTGCGCCGTCTCGATCTGAGCGGCCCCGTCGGCCAGCAGCAGCGCGCGGCGCATGACGTTTTCCAGTTCGCGGACATTGCCCGGCCAGCCATGAAGTTTGAGCATCGCCAGAGCCGCTTCTGAAAGCCACGGAATGCCGCGTGCTTGGGGAGTGTGGCGCAGCAGCATGGCGAAGGCCAGCGGGGCGATGTCATCCGCCCGCTCGCGCAAGGGGCGCAGGCCAAGCGGGAAGACGTTGAGGCGGTAATAGAGATCGGGCCGAAAGCGCCCCTCGGCCACTTCGGTCGGCAGATCGCGGTTCGCACAGGCGATCACCCGCACGTCGATCTTGATCGGCTGGGTCGCGCCGATCGGCACGACTTCGCCCTCCTGCAAGGTCCGCAGCAGCTTGGCCTGAAGCTGCAGCGGCATCTCGGCAATCTCATCCAGCAGCAGCGTGCCGCCATCCGCCGCGCGGAAAAAGCCCTCCGCTGCATTGGTCGCGCCGGTGAAGGCGCCCTTCTGGTGTCCGAACAGCAGCGCTTCGAGCATGGTTTCGGGCATTGCCGCGCAATTGACCGCAATGAACGGTCCGGCGCGGCGCGGACTGCGATCATGGATGAAGCGGCTCAGCACTTCCTTGCCGGTGCCGGTCGGGCCGTTGATCAGGACAGGGATTTCGCTCGCCGCCAGCCGCTCGGCCAGCGCCAGGATCGAGAGACTCTCGGGATCGGCCGCTATCGGTGCGCCGGGCGCGGCAACGGCGGCGAGCAATGCAGCCAGCGCGGTGTCGCTGACCGGATCTCGGTAGGAGAGCGAAAAGCGCCCCGGCGATCCATCGCGGCTGAGCGAATTGATCGCACTGCGTTCGAGCGTCACCGAGCGGATCCGGCCGGGCGCAGCCGCCTCGCGGGGGCCGCGCAGCAGCACCTCGGAAGCCGATCCGCCAACACCGCCAATCGCGCCGACAATCGCCGCGGCCCGCTGGACCAGCGGCGCATGAGCCTTCGCCGTCCCTTCGCTGCAAACCAGACCACTCATTGCACTACCCCCCGATTAACCATGCTTCGAGGGGCTATTTGCGCGCGGAACGTCAAACGGATCGGTAAGTTAAGGGCAGGGGGGAATACTTAGGGGTGGGGTGGTGGCTCAGATGGGGCCCG
>JANOFJ010000223.1:0-21129 GCA_031413595.1 Novosphingobium sp. | reverse complement strand
CAAGCCGCCCGCGGTGCGATCCGACTGCGAGGTCTTGTAAACGTCAACGCCGGACAGGATTTCCGAGGGGAACTGATCGAATTCGACCGCGCGGCTGTCGTTGGTGGTGGTCTGTTCGCGACCGTTTAGCGTGGTGGTCGAGAAGTCCGGACCGAACCCGCGGATCGAGATGATGTTGGCGCGGCCGTTGCTGCGCTGCGCCGCGAGGCCGGGCAGGCGAGCGATTGATTCGCCGATTGAGTTGTCGGGCAGCTTGCCGATGTCTTCGGCGTTGACCGATTCAACGACGGTTTCGGTTCGCTTCTTGTTCGCGGTCGCGCTTTGCAGCGCGGCGCGGAAGCCGGTGACGACGATTGCGTCTTCGGCGGTGGTGTCATCGGCAGAAGCCGGAGCCGAGTCCTGCGCCAGCGCCATGCCGGGCAGCGCCGCTGCGGAAACGGCCAGTGCCAGCGTGGAAACGCCAAGGCCGCCAGAAATCTTGATACGAAGTGCCACGTTAAATCCCCTCCCTGAAGGCATGCCGGACACTATGATCTGCCCCGGCAATTATACCCATTTGCGGCAGGGCGACTTATTGCGCGGCCGCTCCTGCATCGCACTCCTCAATACGGCCTGGTTGCCCCTCGAAGGAATAGGGCATACGTATACCTAAATTATGCGCAAGCAGCAGTGTGGCCGTCTTGCCACGGCACTTGCGCGGGAATAGGCAGCATTGCCAGGGGAGGGAACCATGGGGCGCAAGCGCTCCACCAAGCCGACCAGTTTCGATATCGCCTACCGGGCGGGGGTTTCACAGCCCACCGTCAGTCGCGCCTTGCGCGGATCGAAATCGGTTAGCCTGGCGACCCGCCAACGGATCGAGGAAATCGCCCGTGAGCTCAACTATTCGGTCGATAAGAACGCCTCATCGCTGCGCTCGCAGCATTCCAACACCATCGCATTGCTGTTCTTCGAGGATTCCACCCCCGACGGCGCAAACATTAACCCGTTCTTCCTCGCTATGTTGGGATCCATCACCCGCGCCACCGCCAATCGCGGGCTCGATCTGCTCATTTCGTTCCAGAGAATGGAAGACGACTGGCACGTGCGCTATCAGGACAGCCACCGGGCCGACGGGCTGATCCTGCTGGGCTATGGCGATTACACGCTCTACGAAAGCCGGCTCAACCAGCTGGTTGAAAGCGGCACCGATTTCGTGCGTTGGGGTTCGGTGCGCGAAGACAATATCGGACCCACTGTGGGTTCGGACAATTTCGGTGCCGGTCGGTTGGCCGGCGAACATCTGCTGAGCCGGGGACGCAAGCGGGTTGCCTTCCTGGGTCAGGCCGACGAGCACTATCCCGAATTCTCCGACCGCTATCGCGGGATTTGCGCGGCGCTGGAACAGGCGGGTCTGGCAATCGACCCTGCGCTTCAACGCGACGCACTCAACAGTGAGGGTGATGGACGCGCGGCGGTCCAGGCACTGATCGCTTCGGGCACGCCGTTCGATGCGATCTTCGCCGCGAGCGACATGATCGCGATCGGCGCGATGCAGACGCTGGCGCAGCTGGGCAAGCGCGTGCCCCGCGATGTCGCGGTGATCGGATTCGACGATATCCCCGCCGCCAGCCTGACCAGCCCGCCACTGACCACCGTCTCGCAAGACCTCAACAGCGCGGGCGAATTGCTGGTCGAAAGTTTGCAGGCGGGAATCGAGGATCGCGCCAGGCCCAGCGGGGTGATCCCGGCGCGGCTGGTGGTGCGCGGGAGCACCGGTGGCTAGGTTTCCTTCTCGGGTGCGCCAGACGCGTCCGTGATTGACTTGGCCAAGCCTAGCTCGATGCGGATGCCTCGGCCGCACCCAAAAAGCAGCGTATTCGTATGCGTATTGCCCAAACCTCCCCTTCATGCGACCTCTCCGCCTGGGAATAGAGGGGACGCACGACCATGGAAAAACCGCGCCAATCCTGGGCAGGGCTCGCCAAAATCAGCTTCGGGTTCTTCGGGATCCAGATCGGCTTCGCGCTGCAGAACGCTAACATGAGCCGGATCTTCCAGTCGCTTGGCGCCAGCATGGACGACCTTCCGTGGCTGTGGGCGGCAGCGCCACTGACCGGGCTGCTGGTCCAGCCGGTGATCGGCCATATGAGCGACAAGACCTGGCTGGGCCGGTTTGGGCGGCGGCGCCCCTATTTCCTCGCCGGGGCAGTGCTGGCCGCACTCTCGCTTTTCCTGATGCCCTTCAGCGGCGCGCTGCTGATGGCGGCCTTGCTGCTGTGGACGCTCGATGCCAGCCTCAACGTCTCGATGGAGCCGTTCCGGGCTTTTGTCGGCGACATGCTGCGCAAGGACCAGCACACTGCAGGCTATGCCGTGCAGACCGCTCTTATTGGCGCGGGCGCGGTAGTCGGTTCTCTTTTCCCCTACCTGCTCGACCATCTCGGCGTCGCCAACCAAGCGGCTGACGGGTCGATCCCCGATACGGTGCGTTATTCGTTTTGGGCGGGCGGCGCGGCGCTGCTGGGCGCGGTGCTCTGGACAGTAGTCACCTCACGCGAATACTCGCCAGAGGAAATGGCCGCGTTCGGCGATGCGGAGGAAGCCACCGCAGCGCATTCGGCCAGCCTTGTAGATCGCAACACTACTGCGTCGTGGCTGTGGATCCTAGCCGGCGGCGCGCTAGGCCTGGCGACCAAGCAATTTGGCTTTGAAAAGGAAGTCTATCTGCTCGCCGCATTGCTGGCGGGCTTCGGCCTGCTCAGCCAGATCGCGATCCGGCTGGCCCGCGCTGGGCACCCGCCGTCGATGTTGACCGGGATTGTCGGTGACTTTTCGGGTATGCCCGAAATCATGAAGAACCTGGCGCTGGTCCAATTCTTAAGTTGGTCGGCGCTTTTCATTATGTGGTTCAATACCACCCCGATTGTCGCAAAGGACTTCTTCGGCGCGACTGATGCCCACGGCGAGGCGTTCCAGCAGGGCGGCAACTGGGTGGGTGTGCTGTTCGCCGCCTACAACGCGGTCGCCGCCGTCGCCGCGCTAACGCTGCTGCCGTGGCTGGCGGCACGGCTCGGCAAGGTCCGCACTCATATGTTCGGTCTGACTTGCGGCTCGCTGGGCTATGCCAGCTTTTTCGTGATCAAGGACCCGCAGTGGCTGCTGCTGAGCGAGGTCGGCGTCGGGATCGCCTGGGCCTCGATCCTCGCCATGCCTTATGCGATCCTCGCCTCCAGCTTGCCGCAGACGAAGCTTGGCATCTATATGGGGCTGTTTAACGTCTTCGTTGTGGTACCGCAGCTTCTGGTGGCAACGGTGATGGGATCGATCATGAAGGCTTGGTTCCCAGGCGAGCCGATCTGGACCATGGCCTTCGCCGCGGGGACGCTGTTGCTCGCGGTGGTCGCGATGCGGCGGGTCCAACTGCCAGAAGCCTAGTGCGCTAATTACCCCCGAGGACGATAGGCTCAATGGGACAGGTTCAATCGCACTTGCGCAGCCTGACCGCTGTCAGAACAAGCACGGGAAGCGTCAACTTGGGTGAAGCGGCAAGCATCGACTCGGGCTTGGCAGAAAGCTCGATTTCGCGCAGTACGCAGCCTGTGCTGCCGACTGCAATCGCCAGCCTCGCCCGCATCGCGTAAGGGCAGCGTCGGAAACTATATAGGACCGGGTCCATCTGGCTGGCATGGGTAGTATGGGCCATGCGGTGAGGCTCGTGCATCGAGTGCCTATAGCGTCAAACAGATCATGCGTCCGCTGTCGCTTACTTTTCTGCCGCTCAATTTGGGGTAGATGGGCGTCATAAGCCGACATCGGGTAATGCGCGATCCGACGACTGGGATGAGAGGGAGAGCGTAAAGTCGGCTCTTGGTTCCAACTGCCGTGAAGGCTGACTTAGGTTTTGTCGCCCGTTAGTCGCGCCAATGCAGCCTCCATTACCGCATCACGAACTGCCGATATGTCCCGTGCGCTTTGTCTGACAAGGACGTCTGGTATCAATCCGGCATCGGGTTGTGGCTTGGCGGGAAAGAAGCCGATTAGAGGTAAATCGAACTCCAGACCGGAGGCTGGCAGGCGCACGAAGAAAAAACAGCCGCCATTTATCCCACGTTGATTGCCGCCTGTTGGTTCACCGAACAGCGTCGCGATACCCGCTTTCCTGCAATTGTTGGCAAATTGGAAGGTGGCGGAGCTATTTTGTGGGCCGATCAAGACCGCCATCGGCATATCAACGTGAGGACCGCGGGCAGCGATCAAACGGTCGGTATCACCCCGCTTTAACCTGAAGTAGCGCGCATCATAAGCCTGTGCATCAACCCCGATCGTCCGGAAACTGTCGTCCCATGTATCAAGATAGGGGTCGAGCGACCGTGGCGTTGTCCGATAACGGACGAGCCTCCTTTCCTCGCCCAATGGAACATCAGCCCTCGCAAAGCGCGCGATAATCTCATCTCCGCAATCCTCGCCCCCTTCATTCGCGCGAATGTCAACGATGAGACCACGAGCGCCTTTAAGTGCGCTCAGCCGCTCATCGAGCCAGGCTTTCCAATCCCATTTGCTATTATATGTACCCCAATCGTTCATCGTCAGGACAGCGATCCCGTCGGGCCGCATCTCCCATTGCCAAAGCGGCTGATCGCTTTTCACAGGGATAGTGATGCGAAATTTCTGCCGATCGGCAAGTGAGATAGCGGGAGCGTCAAAGATTCTCATTTTGCCATCTGGAGCGCGCACTTCGAGCCGGTGAATTCCGCCAGTGGGAGCACCAAAAACAAGCCCGTGGAAAATGTCGAATGTTTCAAATTCATCGCTGCTGGTTACGGAGAGCAATGCACGCCGCTTAGCATCATTATGGCCGTCTGCCCGCACATAGGGCATAAGCCGCGCCAACATTTCGTTCGCCCGATGGCCGTTTATCTTGCGGACCTCAGTGCCTGGCACCAACATTGCGCCGCTTCCATGATCGGCAGTGACAATCATTGCGCTATTGATCCACCGAAAGCCAAAGGGCAGCCGTGTCTTGCGGTCGAACAGATCGGCACGCACGGTCTTTTCCTGATTGTAGAAATTGGCATAGCTATGCCCGCAACGAATGGTCGCGAGGAAGCGTGACAGCGCCAGATAACGCGTTGCCTGATCCGGTGCGTTCACATAGGCGCGTTCAAGTGCAGCCATCCCGGCTTCGGCCTGACGCGGGCTCAAATAGCGGTTAAGACCGGGATGAAGCGATGTCAGCGTTTCACGCAGGATCATCATATCATCGCCAAAGGTTTTGGCAGTGGCAGTGGATTCTGCAGCTAAGAGAGGATTACTGCCAATCGTACTGAGGAAGGCGTAAGCACCAACACAGCCGATCAGTTGTCTTCGGTCAATTTGGCGCATGTTCTTTTCCCGTGCATGACAGAGGCGCTGGCGCGAAATTCATTGGATGGCAATTGATCAATACTGATCAATCTAACAGGCAAGAAACGCTTTGCCATCTCTGCCAACGCACTTGCTGAATGTCTGGTTCAGGCTTTGTCAGACTTTGACCGAACGGCCACAATGAAGAACGGAAGCTGTCAAACAGGTTCGCGTGAGCGTAGGGCAGCTTCAGCGCATTGCAAACCCAAAACCCGATATTCCGGACTCCACAACAAAGGTGCCCTTCAGGCCGCCGATCCACGGTCTTGATTCCGGTCGATCGGGCCTCAGTCGTGGCAAGTGAACAAATGGCCGGTTTCGACGGGCGATTTCACGACCTGGAAGGGCAGCAATGTTAGCGACAACTGCCTTCAAGTTTCTCCGACCGAACGTCTGCATTGCCCCGTTTCGACTCATAAAGCGGACAGTCGGCTTCCAACAACAAAGCGGACGATCCCGAGGTCGCCGCTGGACGGCGGTTTATTCGGCGGATCAGGTCGAGCTGGGTTAACCCGCTTCGGGAATGCTTCGTTGGTCGATGGCGGATTACGCGGCCTTGTGCCAGGCGTCGCGCAAGAAGGCCTGATGGGCTGGATCGCGATAGTATTTGAACGCCTCGTTGTCGAATGTGAAAGCCAAGCGCTTTCGGGCTGATTGCGCGTCCTCGATTCTTCCAAGATGAACGTAAGCGGCCACTAGGTCTAGAATTGCTCCCGACGTTCCGGGGAGAAGCTGTTCGGATTCGAGCAACGGCGCCAAGGCGATTTCATATTTCCCGGCCAGCACGAGCGCTACGCCCAACCCGAAGAGCACGGCCCAACGATCCGGAGACCAGGGCTCGAGGCGCAGCGATGTCTCAAAGTGGCCAAATCTAATACAGATTTTGTTCCACTCAGAAGGGGGCAGATCACAGGCAAAGCGCCGAAAACCGGTGACCACCTGCGCTGCAAACCAGTCTGCCCGGGCCGCAGCGGCAAATGTCCTGCGCAGATTGGTGAGCCCATAAAGCTGGACCGCCAGCAATGGCAGCATGGCCAATGGCATCACAATTTGCGGAGCGCCAAGCAGCAAGGTGGAATCGACCTGATAGCCCTCAACAATCTGCGTCGATGCAAAAAGCCAAGGATAGGCCGCCGTAAATGGTATCGAAAGGCAGAGTACGCCGATCAGCGTCCAGACCCCGGGTACCAGCCACGCAGCAAAACGCCGATGCAGCATCCTCCATACTTGGCAGCTGACATAATGGTGTGGTTGATATAATTTAGGCTATAATTGAATTTTTCGCCGTACGAATGGAATTGCGGCGCCTGGGGTTATGTGGCTATTCGATCGGGCGAGCTTCACATCCACCTCGCCAACGGCCTATCGCTGATAAACCACCTTGCCGCTGACGATGGTCGCCAGGATCCTGCCGGCCAGGATTTTTTCCGGCGCGGTCGCGGCAAGGGCGAAGGGATCAATATCCATGACTGTCAGATCAGCCCATCGGCCCTTGGCAATGATCCCCGTCTGGTCTTCGCGGAAAGCGGCATAGGCCGTCCAGCTGGTATAGGCCCGGATCGCTTCTTCGATCGTCAGCCGTTGCTCCGGATACCATCCGCCGGGGGGCTGAAGCTGCTTGTCCTGGCGGGTGATCGCGGTATGGAGGCCGTAGAAGATGCTGTGGTCGGAGCCCGGATTGTCGGCATTGAAGGTCAGTCGCGCGCCGTCGCGGCGCAGCGTGCGCCAGGCATAGGCGCCAAGGATGCGCTGCGGGCCGAGGCGATCTTCGGCCCAGGTCTTGTCCTCCACCGCGTGGGGCGGTTCCATTGAGGCAATCACGCCCAGCCGGGCAAAGCGCGGCTGGTCTTCGGGCGAGATGACCTGGGCGTGTTCGATCCGGTGGCGGTTGCGTGCGGTGTTGGGATCGGCCTTGAACTCCGCCTCAAGGAAATCAAGCACTTCGCGGTTGCCCGCATCGCCGATGGCATGGATCCCTAGCTGGAAACCGGCCTTCATCGCCTCCTTGGCCAAATCATGGTCAAAGCCATAACCGCCACCGCTGATCCCGCGGTGGCCCGGCTTGTCGGCATAGTCGGCCAGCAGCCGCGCCCCGCGCGATCCCAGCGCGCCGTCGTAATAGGCCTTGACCGCGCGCGTGACGAGCATGCTGTCACTGTCCCGGTCCGGCCCCCTGGCGATCCAATGCCGCATCAAGGGCGGGTCGCGCAGCGAGAGCATGGCATAGACCCGGATCGGCAGGCGGTGCTGGTCCTCCAGCTGCTGGAGTGCGGCCATCGCTTGGCTGCCCGCACCGGCCTCGTGAACCGTGACATAGCCGTCGGTGGCCATCTGACCCAGGCCCTTCAGCGCATGGCGCGCGACAACCGCCTGCGGCTCGGGCGGCACCGCCGCTTCGACCATCGCCGCCGCGCGGTTCAGGAACAGGCCATTGGGCTGGCCATCCGTGCCCAGCCGCATCTCGCCCCCGACCGGAACCGGGCTGGCCTTGGTGATCTTGCCGGCATCGAGCGCGGCCTGGTTGGTCCAGATTGCAAAGCCGTGCAGACTGCGCAGCACCACCGGATGATCGGGCACCGCTGCGCTCAACTGCTGTTTGTCTGGATAGCGGTTAGCCCAGGCACCCTCGTCCCACCCGGCACCGAAGATCCATTCGCCCTTGGGGACGGACCTCGCCCGCTCGGTCACCAACGCAACCGCCTGCGCTTCGGTGGTGACATGGGTCAGGTCGACCGATACCAGCTTGGCGCCCAGTTCGATGAAATGCGTATGCGAATCGACCAGCCCGGGGATCACGGTCGCGCCGTTCAGATCGATAACCCGGGTCCGCTTGCCGCGCAGCGCCAGCGCCCCCTTGTCGCTGCCGACATAGACGATCTTTCCGCCGCGGATCGCCACCGCTGCGGCATCGGGGTGCCACTTGCCGTTTGTGTAGGGCGCATCGGGCGCAGGCTTGCCATCAAGCGCGGGCTCGCCCCAGCGCAGCGTATAGACATGGGCGTCGGTCAGGATCAGATCCGCACCGCCGGAATCGGCCTTGGCCGTTGACTGGGGAGCACTGACGGAGATCAGGAAGACGCCGAGCAAGCTTGCGAACAGACCCGCCTTCATATCCGTTTACTCCCTGGCATGTTCGTCGTCAGATTATTTGAAACAGTTGGCGGCGTAGATTAGCGGAGTGTCGGTCTCATCTGGGGTTGATGTTAGGCGGCGATCTTGCGGTGTTGCAAGCGCCGATATTCGAGGGTCGGTCGTTTGATCCTTTGTCGCTGTTTGATGATGGCTGGAGCCCTCCCAAAGCCGTAAGGTCGTGCGTCTGGGCACTTCTTCATCAAAGCGGTTTTCAGCCAATTTCAAGAAAGTGCCTCTTGCTACATCCGGAATGAATGAACGGCAGGAGACACCCGATTATTTGCGCCACTCGAACGACCGCTATGTTGGCGAAAGCTTACGCACGCTATGTTTGGCGCTATAGGCACTCGATGCACGAGACTCACCGCATGGCCGATACTAACCATGCCAGCCAGATGGGCCCGGTTCTTTATAGTTTCCGACGCTGCCCTTACGCAATGCGGGCGAGGCTGGCGATTGCAGTCAGCCGCACAGGCTGCGTACTGCGTGAAGTCAAGCTTTCTGCGAAACCCGAGGCGATGCTTACCGCTTCACCCAAGGGAACGCTTCCCGTGCTTGTCCTGCCGGACGGCAAAGTCATCGGCGAAAGCCTCGACATCATGCGCTGGGCCCTTGCAAAGTGGGACCCCGAATGCTGGCTGGAAGGCGATGACCCTGCATTAATCGACCGGAACGATGGCCCATTCAAACATGACCTCGACCGGTATAAATACCCCGAGCGTTACGGCGTTGACCCGCTCAAGCATCGTGTGATGGGTATGGAGTTCTTGCGGGAACTGGACGGCCGCCTCGGCCGCACAAGCCAACTTTGCGGACCTGTCCGCTCATTGGCAGACGCTGCTATCATGCCATTCGTGCGGCAGTTCGCTGCCGTCGACCAAAAGTGGTTCAGTGATCAACCGTTGCTCCGTCTTAAGGTTTGGCTGGCCGATCATATCTCGTCAGAGCTTTTCAACGTGATCATGCTTCGGGTCGCGCCATGGTCGCCTGGCGATCGACCGGTTCTGCTCCCACCGACTCGTACCGCTCAGGCCAGCCTTTGGGCAGCCCAAAGATCTCGGCGAGCGAATAGCGGTGCTCTAAGCCCATGTGCTGCCTCCAAGTTTCGGCACAATCCGCGCGGCTGAAGGTATGGCGGCTTCTGACCCCGTTCAAACTCGACCGCGAACGTCGGCTCTGTTGGCCGGTACCACCTTTGCCGTGACCTGCGCTTGACATATGACTTCGTCATCAGCTGCGACGCTTGTGGGAGAAGACTAGGGTTCTCTGGCGCAGAACGGGCCAGTTGCGCGCACCCGTTAGGGGATACCACGGGACTCTGATCGCAGCTGTTGGATGAGCGCAGTCCCTGCCCCCTTGTCCTCGACAATGATTGAGCGTGACCAGCCAGTGCTGGGCCAGCTCGATCACTCGCCGTTTGAGCGAAGGGAAGTCGAGCCGGATCACTTCGGGCGACGAGTTGAAACAGCGAAACGGGTTAGCAGGGTTGGTCATTTTCGCGATTTACCAGCCCCCTAACCAGCGTTTTAGTCTGAGAACGCCATGGTGACCGATGAAACTCAGTAGCTGTTACCAAGCACAACGCTCGCCTGACTGGAAAGCGTGCCTCCGCTGCCGTGGGCCAGCGCCAGTTCGGCTCCGGCCACCTGAGATGCGGCTTCTCCGCGCAATTGGCGGACCGCTTCGCTAATCGCAAGCAGACCATACATGCCCGGGTGCGCGCAGGACAGGCCGCCGCCGTTAGTATTTACCGGTAATGACCCGCCAGGAGCGATCGTTCCCCCAGCCACAAAGCGTCCGCCCTCACCCTTGGGACAAAAGCCAAGGTCTTCAAGGAACAGGATCGTGTTGATCGTGAAGGCGTCATAAAGCTCCACGACGTCGATATCCTTGGGCCCAACTCCAGCCATCGCATAGGCCCGGCGCCCGGATTCGGTGGCTGCGGTGACGGTCAGGTCCGGCATTGAGGATATTTGGCTATGCCAGGTCGCCGCTGCTGCTCCGAGCACGTAGATCGGTGAGCTTTTCAGATCGCGCGCTCGGTCTGCCCGCGTCATCACTATTGCCGATGCGCCGTCGGTAACGAGGCAACAATCCTTGGCCGAAAGTGGTGTGCTGATCATCCGCGCTGCCAGGCAATCGTCGATGCTCAGTGGACCCTTTGCAAAGGCTTCCGGATTGTGGTTGGCCCATCCGCGCGCCGCTACTGCAACCTCGGCCAGGTGCTCACGGGTGGTACCGAATTGGTGCATGTGGCGCGCTGCTGCCAACGCATAGCTGCTGACCGGGAAAAGCGGATGATACGGCGCTTCCCAGCTTGAACTGCGCGCGGCGGAGACCAGCTTGCCGCCCGCGCCGCTCCGCTGATTTGAGCCATGCGCGATCAGCGCGGTGTCGATCATCCCGGCATCGAGCATCAATGCCGCAGTGATTACATGACTCATGAATGCAGAGCCGCCGGTGCGGTTGTTATCTGTGAACTTCGGCTTCAACCCAAGTGCTTCGGCAAAGGTCAGTCCAGCCAGGAAATCATCCGGCGTGCAGATGAACAGGGCATCGACCTCTGAGAGCGGGACGGCCGCATCGGCCAATGCCAGTTTCGCTGCCTGCGTCGCCAGTTCCATCGAGCTCCAGCCGGGCGTGGCACCCAGTCCAAACGTGGCCGCGCCGACTATTGCAGTTCTGGCGCGCGGGAAATGATCGGTCATCCAGTACTATCCTGTTCGCGGTTGCCGCTCGGCTCTCCACGCTTTAGCAAAGTCACAATCGAGGGCAACGGCGATCGAGGAGAGCCGAACTATGAGTGATCATTCAGGCCCGGAAGCCACCTGGCGAGCGGCGTTGGCGCAGGGCCGTTTCATGCTGCAAAAAAGTGTGGGCGACGGTGCCTATGTCTTTCCCCCCCGGACGATGGCGCCGGGCAGTGGTGCAGATGATCTGGTATGGGTCGCGGCAGCGGGCGCGGGTTCGGTCTATTCGGTCACTGTGATCAGCCCCAAACCGCCGCTGGAGCCCTACAATGTCGCACTGGTCGATCTTGATGAGGGGCCGCGCGTGATGAGCCGGATCGACGGCATAGCGGCGCAGGATGTCACAATCGGGATGCGGGTCCGGGTACGCATCGCTGAGGAGGCCGGAGTGCCGGTGCTGCTGTTCGGCCCGGCCTAGAGTTTTTCGGCTTACGTCGGTTCGGCGCCAGACCGTTCCTTAACCGGTAAAAACCCTAATCAGCCCGACCGACCAGCGCGCCCTCGGCCCGCAGCCCGGCGATCTCGCCCGCTGAAAATCCCGCCCCTTGCAGGATCGCATCATTGTCTGCGCCAAGCGCTGGTCCGATGGCGCCGATTGCGCCCGGAGTTTCGGAAAAGCGGGTGGGAATACCCGGCATGCGCACCGGTCCGACATCACTTTCGGCGCGGTGCCAGAAGCCGGTTTCAGCCAGGTGCGGATCAACCAGCAGATCGCCGGTTGATAGTATCGGCATCGCCGGGATCTGCGCTTCCCGCAACACATCCATCCATTCACCGGTTGTCCGGGTAGCGATCACCGCACCCAGCCTGCCGAGGACCGCCCGGATATTCTGGGTCCGGCTGGTCATCGACACAAACATCGGGTCGCGCGACCAATCGGGATTGCCGATCAGGGCAAAAAAGCTGCGCCATTGCTTATCGTTATAGATCATCAGGCCGATGTGGCCATCGCTGGTCCGATAGGGCTTCCGGTCCGGCGCGGTAACTCTGGGATACTCGGGTGGTCCCACCGCAGGTTCGGTTATCGAACCACACAGATGTTCGGCCATGACGAACGCCGCCATGGTTTCAAACATGGGAATTTCGATCTCCTGACCAAGCCCGGTCCGTTCACGCGCAAACAGGGCCGCCATCACCGCATAGGCTCCGGTAAGGCCGGCCACCTTGTCCGCCACGGCGCTTGCGACATAGCCCGGATCGCCCCCGGTCAGCCTGCCCTGCAATGACGCGAGGCCCGATGCTGCCTGCACGATATCATCATAGGCCGGGTAATCAGAGTATGGTCCGCCGCGACCGAAGCCATACATGTTGGCATAGATGATCTTGTCGTTCGCGGACTTGAGCGCCGGATAGCCGAGCCCGAGGCGGCCAATCGCGGCGGCGCGCATCGAATGGATGAAGACGTCCGAATTCCGCGCCAGCCTGATGACCACATCGCGCGCTGAAGGCAACTTCAAATCGAGCGCCAGGCTGCGCTTGCCGCGATTGATATTGAGGAACATGCCGCCGCGGCCTTTGTCGATGACCGGCGGCAATCCGCGCGTTGTATCGCCGTCCGGGCTTTCTATCTTGATCACGTCCGCGCCAAGATCCGCGAAAATCTGGGTCGTATAGGGGCCCATCAGCACGCTTGTCAGATCAAGGATCGTGACCCCCGCCAAAGGTCCCTGACGCTGACCGCCCATGATAATCAGCCCTTTACCGATAGAGGTTTCAGCGCCTCGATCTGACGCTCAAGATCATTGAGGATGGGCTCGACCATCCGTTCGTCAAGTCCATGCGTCAGTCGGTTGATCGCCATCCCTTCCAGCACGTTTTGCGACAGCGCGAGCGCCAGATCGAAGCGTGCCCGATCGCCTTGCCATTCCGGAAAGAGCTCGATCGCTTGCCGGTACCAGCGCAGGCGGAACTCGTCCTGGGCCGGCACCAGAATGCTGGCCAAGCCCTTGTCGGTCCGCGATGCGAGCGCCAGCTCGTGAAATGCCGTGAAGGTCTGACCGGAGATCTGCTTCCAATAGGCTCGCACCAGCGTGTGAACTTCATGGACCGAGGACCCTGCGCTCTGGCGAAATGCCCGCAGCCGCTTTTCGTGCAGTTCCGCAATGGCCGCCTGCATCAGCGTGCCGCCATTTTCAAAGTGGTGCAGCATGGCCCCACGTGACATCCCCGCCTCTTCGGCCACGCGCGGGGTCGTCGTTCGGGAATAGCCGTACTTGATGATGCAGCGGATGGTTGCATCAATCAGCCGCGCCCGCGTCGCCGCGCTTTTTGCAGCCTGCAAGTTCAATTCCAGTGCCGGGGCAGGTTTTGATGATTTGATCGCGATGCGCGCCATCCGGATTGAGACCTTCAATATTAAAGACAATCATGATTGTTTTTGCTTTGACAGGCAACCAATTCCAGCGCCTTAACCGTCGAAGCCGATAAACGGAGTGTCTGGCAATGGGAAGAGTAGCGGGCAAGGTCGCTTTAATTACAGGCGGAGGCTCGGGATTGGGCAAGGCTGATTGCCTGCTTCTGGCAGCGGAGGGTGCCTCGGTTGTGGTCAGCGACATCAACCTCGCGGCGGCCCAGGCGGTTGCTGCCGAGATCGGATCCAAGGCAATTGCCGTTGCCCATGATGTAGCGTCCGAAGCTTCGTGGAAAGACACGATTGCGGCAACCGAAGCGAAGTTCGGCCGACTCGACATATTGGTCAATAACGCCGGCGTGGTCGTGCTTGCCGACCCGGAAGAAACAACTCTCGAGCAGTTCCGCAAGGCCAATGCCGTCATGTCCGAAGGGGTATTCCTTGGCTGCAAATATGCCATGCCGCTGATGGCGCGATCGGGCGGCGGGTCGATCATCAACATGTCGTCGACCGCCAGCCATCTGGGCTATCCCATCTTCTTTGCCTACACAGCGGCCAAGGGCGCCGTTCGGGCCATGACCAAATCCATCGCCATCCACTGTCAGGCCAAAGGCTATGGCATTCGCTGCAATTCGATCCACCCTGCGGCAATCGAAACACCGATGATCCAGTTTGCCGAAGGGCGTGCCGGCAATGAGCACGCGATCCCGGAAGGGGTATTGCCGGCGGGCGCGGTTGGCGCACCCAAGGATGTCGCTGCGCTGGTACTCTATCTTGCGTCGGACGAATCGCGCTTCGTCAACGGCGCCGAGATCATGATCGACAATGCGTTGATCATCAGCCCATAAAACAATCATTTGTGATTGTTTTATGGCGTCGTGCCGGATAACGAAGCCGGACACAGGAGAGAGAAATTGGACCTCGGACTCAGCGGAAAGAAGGCCATCATTATCGGTGCGGCACGAGGCATCGGCATGGCAACTGCCGAAATCCTTGCGCGCGAAGGATGCGATCTGGCAATCACGGCCCGTTCTGAGGACGGCGTGAAGGAAGCGGTCGCCAACCTGCGGAAATACGGAACCAAGGTGTTCGGTTCGGCGGTCAATGTGAAAAAGGAAGATACCTACAAGGCCTGGCTGGCCACAGCCATCGCGCAGCTTGAAGGCTGTGACATCCTGATCCCGATCACTTCGGCCAGCGGCGGGATCGGCAGCGAGAAATACTGGCACAATGCCTTTGAAGTCGATGTGCTGGGACCGGTTCGCGCGGTGGAGGCGGTGCTGCCGATCATGACCGAGCGCAAGACCGGCTCGATCGTGCTGATCAGCACCACTTCGGCAGGCGAAGCGATGGGCGGACCCCAGGCTTACAATGCGATGAAGGCGTCGCTGATCACCTGGGGCAAGCAACTGGCGCTGGCGCACGGCAAGGACGGTATCCGGGTCAACGTGGTCTCGCCCGGTCCGATCGAGTTCGAAGGCGGCAACTGGGATATGCTCAAAGGCACGATGGAAAAGTTCTATGCGGCGACGCTCCGCCAGCAGCCCAGTGGCCGGCTGGGCACGCCCGAGGAAATTGCCCGCGCGATTGCGTTCCTTGCTAGTCCGGCGGCCAGCTGGTGCAACGGATCGCACCTCGTCGTCGATGGCGGCTTCACCAATCGCACGCATTTCTGAAGGCACAGCGATGGACGTCAAACGCCAGGTCGATATAATCCGGGTCAACCCGCAGGATTGGCCCAAGGGTACACCTGCCGAGAAGGCGGAAGACCCGGATCTTGGCAATGCCCTGATCCCGGCCGAACGCTATTATTCACCCGACTTCATGGAGCTGGAGTGGCAGAAAATCTGGAGCAAGGTCTGGCTGCTCGGCGGACGCTCCGACGACATCAAGGAGGCGGGCGATTATATCTGCACCGACATCGGCCGCGAATCCGTTATCATCGTGCGGCAGGCAGACGGTTCGGTGCGTGCCTTCCCCAATGTGTGTCTGCACCGCGGCAACCGGCTGCGCCCCGAGGGGCTGGGCACCGCCGAAAACTTCCGCTGCATGTATCACCACTGGACCTATGACCGCGAAGGCAAGATCGCCCATATTCCCGATCTTAGCTCCTTCCCGCAAGGCGCCCCAACGGACGGGCGTTTGCCATCGCTCCCCTGCGCTGAATGGGGCCATTTCGTGTGGTTCTCGCTCAACCCCGATGCCGGGCCGCTTGAGGATTATCTAAGCGTCATCCCGCAGCATCTGGACCCTTATCATTTCGAGCGGATGGCGTGGAAGCGCGATGTCACGATCGAATGGGATTGCAACTGGAAGACCTCGGTGGATGCCTTCCACGAAAATTACCATGTCCAGGGGATCCACCCGCAACTGCAATGGTATCTCGACGATGTGAATGTGCAGATCGATTGCTACGACAAGCATTCGCGCTATCTGGTTCCCTTCGCGACGGTCAGCCCGCGGGTTACGCTGCCTTCGACTATTCCGCCAGCGATCGACTTCATGATGCGCCACGCCGGCATGGACCCAGCCGAATATGAAGGGCGCGTCTCGGACATCCGCCTCGACCTGCAAAGATTCATCCGGAAAAATGCAAAAAAGCAGGGCAAGGATTTTTCAGAGCTTAACGATGACCAACTCACCGATGATTATCACTATTCGATCTTCCCCAATGTCTCGATGAATATCCATGCCGAAGATGTCATGATGTTCCGCCAGCGCCCCCATCCGACCGATCCCGACAAGATGTTCTACGATCTGTGGATGTTCGAACTCGTCCCCGATGGAGCGGAATGGCCCGAGCGCGTTCGTCATCAGCATTTCAGGCATGGCGACAAGTCAATCGGGCAGGTGCTCGATCAAGATGCGTTCAACCTGCCCACGGTGCAGAAAGGCATGCGCTCAAGCGCTTTCAAGGGGCTGTGGCTGAACAGTCAGGAACTGCGGATCCGCCATTTTCACAGCGTGGTCGATGGCTTCATCTATGGGCCCGAGGCCCGGAAACCGGGCGATCTCTAGCTCCAGATGCTCTCGGGCAAATCGGCACCACGAACGTCGCCATAGGCACGCATCCGGCCTCGGCCTTTGAGTGCCTCACGGTAATCAGCGATCGGCATGTAATAGAAGAAGTGGATGCACCGGTCTGTGAAACGCCATTTGCTGTCTTCGCAGCGGCGATAGGCGTCGTGGTAACGCATCGCCGTTACCATCGCCTCGCCATTGCGGACAACCTCTGCATGGCTTGACACCAGACCCGTGGCTTCATCTTCGTTCACGAACGTGATGTGCTGATCATGGGTGACGTGAAAATTGAAACCGAGCGAGGCATAGCGGCGGCGAAATTGATCGGCCATCGCCTCGTGTCCGCGCCCGTCCATCACGCCGTCCGCAGATCGAAACCTCCCATCCGGGGTGAACAGATCCATCGCCCAACCAAGATCGCGATTGTCCATGGCAAATGTGTAAGCCTGGATGAGGTCGCTGATTGCCTGCCGGTCTTCAATGCGGCGGATGCGGGCTTCAAGCGGATTCATGGGCGACCCGGCAACACAAGGCCGCGCCGCTTAGCCATGCGAGCGGTGGTAGCTCAGCACCATTTCCTCGGCGAGGCATTCGAGAATCGGCGGAACCAGCCGCTCATGGAAATCGATCTGCATGTGATGATCGAATGCGGCTTGATCCTTGAAAGTTGCGATGCAGTGGAACAGGTTTTCATCCTCGTCCGACTGAAACAATTCATAGACAAGTGCATCAGGCTCATGCGCGAAAACGAGGCCTTTGAGCTCGGTCTGGAGCGCAATAAACTCGGTGCGCTTGTCCGGCTTCACCAGCAGCCGGGCGATAAAGCTTTTTCCTATGCTCATTTGGCCGATACTCATGTGGATTCCTTCTCAAGCTCGGCGACCAGCATGTCGCGGAGGCGGAATTTCTGGATCTTGGACGTCGACATCGGCCAGTCCGAAACAAACCGGACATGGCGCGGCAGCTTGAACGAGGCGAGCTTGCCGGTGCAGTGGCCGATCAATTCGGCCTCGCAGACATCCATGCCGCTATGCAATTCCACAAAAGCGGCCGGCACCTCGACATAGCGGGGATGCGGAATACCGGTGACCTGCGCAAGCTTGACAGCCGGGTGTGTATGCAAAACGGCTTCGATCTCGGCAGCCGCAACATTCTCGCCGCCCACTTTCATCATGTCCTTGGTCCGACCGTGAAACATGATCTGACCCTCGGCATCGAACGAGCCGATGTCGCCGGTGTGAAACCAGCCATCGCGATCGATCACTTCGGCCGTCTTGTCAGGCGCGTTGTAATAGCCCGCCAGCATATTGGGGCCGCGCGCCACGATCTCGCCCTGTTCGCCAGCCTCGCATTCCCTGCCGGTATCGAAATCGACAATCCGCACCTCCCAGTCGTCGAGCGGGACACCCAGCCGCCAGCCGCGCGCCTGCCAACTGTCGGTTAAGCGGCTGGTGCAGATCGTGCCAGATCCCTCGGTAAGGCCATAAGTGCCGACCATTACCGTATGCGGCATGGCGGCCGACATCGCATCGCGAATGGCATCGGGCTGGACCGCGAAATTGGCATTCATCAGCCGCACGCTCGAAAGATCGGTTGCCTGAAAACGCGGATGGGCGATCAGGTCCTGCATGATCGTGACAAAGCATGGATAGGCATGCGTTGCCTTTTCACGCTCGAGCATTTCGAGCGCCAGTCCGGCATCGAAATTGGGGATGGTAAGATAAGCCCCGCCTGCATCGATGATCGAGACCATCGGCAAAATCCCGGCAATGTGATAGATCGGCAGCGGCGACCAGAACCGATCACCCTTGCTGATCGCATAGCGGCGGCCGAGGTTGCGGCTGTTGCCGATGATCCCTTTGTGCCGGATCAGGCAACCCTTCGGATTGGCGGTTGTGCCCGAGGTATAGAGGATCAAACCGGTGCTGTGCGGATCGACCGCATCAATCAGGGCATCGACTTCAAAATCCCCAATCCGGCCACCTTCAGCCAGCGCTTTCGCAGCGGGCACAAGGCTTGGCGGGCAAGGATCATCGATGCAAATGATGGACCTGAGTTTCGGCGCCTCAGCAAGCGCAAGCGCGTCACGGCTGGAGGCGCGCGCAAGCGATGGCAGCGCCGCCATCAGCCGTTCCCCGAAATCAAGTGAATCCGCCACCCGCCCGGTCGTAATCAGGCAAACAAGATCGGCATCCTTTACCAGGAACGCCAGCTCGCCGGGTTGATAGCGCGCATTGACCGGGACGCAGACAGCACCGGCCATCGCTATTCCGAACAGCAGATCCATGAACTCGGGACGGGTTGTCAGAAGAATGCCGACATGATCCCCCGGTTTCACGCCGCGAGCAATCAGCGCCTTGGCCCACTGCCGCGCTGCCAGGTTCATTTCCGCCAGCGTCTCGCGCCGATCAGGAAAAACGAGCGCATCCTGATCCGGCCAGCGCCCTGCCCGGTCGCGGAGCAATGCCCCGAGAGTCTCAATGCCGGTGCCGGTCATAACGGCAAGAGATAGTCGCGCGTATAGGTGCCATCGATATAGTCGATCATCCTGGCGATGATCGGCGCGCTTTTTGGATTGACCTGATGAGCCTGATCGGCGGCTTCATCGACAAAACTCTCGAATACCGCGAAGGAGTGCGGGTCGCTGCGGCGGTAGAATTTATACGCCAATGTGCCGGGCTCCCCGGCGGCGATCGCCTCCATCTGCGGGATCAGCGCAGCAAAGTCTGCGTCATGGACTGGCTTCACCTTGAAGCTTGAAAGGAAGGTCCAACTCATGTTCCGCTCGCTCCCTTTTGACCCTCAATGTAACGGTCAAGCTCGGTATGGAAATGCCGCAGCCTTGCCTCTTGCTCGCTCCACAGCGGTCCCTTGAAGCCGCGCGAGCGTGCGCCCTTTTGCACGATCGGCAAAAGTTCGGAGTCCTGATCGAGCACTTCGCCAAGCTCTGGTGGCTCGCCCAGCGGGACACGCACAATGTCCGGGCGCGTCAACCCGGTCGTGTCTGTGTCCGCCGCAAGGCCCATCCAGGCCGGCGGTCCATATCCCGGTGCATCCAGATGTTTGAACAGGATGCAGGTGTCATAGGTAAACTGACCCGGATCATCGGCGTGCGGCAGGAACCGGTGGAGGAAGACCGCTTCGGGATGACAGCCAATCTGCACGTTTGGAAACACGCCATAGATGGTTGAATCGCTCAGCTGGGTATCACTGAACTTGTCATAATCGAGGCCATAGCGTTTGGCCCGCTCGCGCTTCGCGGTTTGAATCGCGGCGCGGCTTTCCTGCGCGGTGCCCTCAAACGCCGCTGGATCGATACCGGCATCTGCGAGCATCATCTGGATGCCGGGGTTGATACTTAGCTGATCGGGGAAGCGCGGGGATGGCTGGGCAAATGGAACGAACTGGCGGCTCATGCCATTCGGATAAAGGTCAATCTGGGTGCGATCGTCCATCACACACTGGGTTTGCGGATGAACCGCGTGGAGATGGTAGATCTCGTAAAAGGCATCTACCCCGCCCTTCCAGTTCGCGGCCCAATCGGACTTCTTGTGCTGAATGACATTCATCGATCCGATGTCGTAAAGTTCCAGCTGATCCGCGATCGGGCCAAGCCATTCGCGCAGCGGCGGCACGGCATCGTTCATCGAAACAAACACAAGACCGGCCGCTTCCTCGCAGCGAACCGGGGTCAGATCGTGTGAATGGCACAGCACCTGCGGATCGAAAGTCTGTTCATCGGTGACCTTGGTGCACTGGCCGTCCAGCCCGAAGCGCCAGTTGTGAAACGGGCAGACAAATTCATCGACCGAGCCGAAATCGCCGAGGACAAGCTGGCTGCCGCGATGAGGGCAGACATTGTAATGGGCCTTGAGGCCACCATCATCGGTGCGGGCGACAATGAAGCTTTCGATGCCGATGTCGAACCGGACAAAATCACCCGCATCGCGCAGGTCAGACGTCGTGCCGGCCAGCAACCAAGTCTTGGTCCACAGGCGCTCCCACTCCGCGTCTTTGTAGCGCGGATCATAGTAGCGATCCGGCGCGGGTCGTTTTGTGCCATTGTCGATTGCGGGCGCATGATCGTTGAACGGATGCGGCGTTCCCGCGTGAATCTTCCAGTGTTCCGCTATGAAATTCATAGCCGCCTGTCCTCTCTGCTGTCCGACCGAACGACCGGATCATGCCACTTTTCTTGGGGCGCGCAATCTTTGTCGCGCTCATGTTGCACTCATCACACAGGACACAGAAAAAAACAAACATGATTGCTTGTTAATTCAGCTTGTGTCACCTTGCTGTTGTTAACGGACCGAGGAACAGAATTCCCGGCCAGCGTCAGAGGGGAAGGCTTGTTATGGATATCCGCAAATTGGCAAGTGGGTCGGTGGCGTCGTGCCTGGCCCTCGCATTGGCCGCACCAGCTTTCGCGCAGGAAGCGCAGGCAGACGACCAGGCTGGGCTGAGCGAGATCATCGTTACCGCAACCAAGCG
>JANOFJ010000222.1:0-12431 GCA_031413595.1 Novosphingobium sp. | reverse complement strand
CGGCCGGACCGGTCCGGCCAGGATGTCGGCGACCACGCCGAACTCGAAGCCTTCGATATCCATCTTGAGCACGTCGAGCTGGGTGTGGCCAAGGTCGGCCATCAGCCGTTCCAGCCGGCGCACCGGGCAGGTGACCAGCGGCTGGGTGACCCCGGCCTGGGGTAAGCTGTAGGAATCGTAGTCCGCGCGCGGCGGCAGGGCAAAATCGACATCGCCGTCGCTGGCCGCCAGGCCGATCGGGTGGAAGTGGAACTGCGGCGGAACCGCCTGCTCCGCGATCCACGCCCGCGCCACCGGGGTGGGATCGAAGGCATGGACCTGGCAGCCCAGCCGCTCGATCAACGCCTGGTCAAAACTGATGTCCGAACCGACCCCGACCGAATAGACCAGGCTTTCGCGGCCCAGCAACCGGGGGATGATCGTCCAGCCGCCGTAATAGGTGCCCAGCCTGGCCGCTCCCGGCACCCGGGTGGTCGCGGCATGGATGCGTTGACCGCGATAGCGGCTGAGCGCGCGGTGCATCGGACCGATCGCGTGGAGCACCTTGCGCGCGGTTTCAAGCATCGAGGCGGGACCCTGGCTTCATCGCCGCCTCATTCGCGCAGTTCGGCGGGGGGCGCAAGGGACCATGTGCGCGGGCCGCGCTCTGGTCGATTGCCCTTGCCCTTTGGTCCAAGTTCCCCCCATCTAGCCGCAGATGCTGCGCCAGTATGAACTTGTCGAACGGGTCCTCGCCTATGACCCTGACGCCGATCAGGCGATGCTGAACCGTGCCTATGTCTATACTGTGCAGAAGCACGGCAGCCAGAAACGGGCCAGCGGCGACCCCTATTTCAGTCACCCGGTCGAAGTTGCCGGGCTGATGACCGAGCTCAAGCTCGATCAGGAAACCATCATCACCGCGCTGCTCCACGACACCGTCGAGGATACCCTGGCGACGATCGAGGAGGTCGAGAAGCTGTTCGGGCCAGACGTCGCCAAGCTGGTCGACGGGGTCACCAAGCTCTCCAAGATCGAGGCAATGGGCGAAAGCGAGCGGGCGGCGGAGAACCTGCGCAAGTTCTTCCTGGCGATGAGCGACGACATCCGCGTCCTCCTCGTCAAGCTCGCCGACCGGCTCCACAATATGCGCACGCTGCACTTCATCAAAAGCGCCGACAAGCGCCGCCGGATCGCGCACGAGACCATGGATATCTACGCGCCGCTGGCAGAGCGGGTGGGGATGTACGAATACATGCGCGAGATGCAGCTGCTCGCCTTCGAACAGCTTGAGCCCGAAGCCTATGCGACAATCACCGGGCGGCTTGCCCAGATCCGCTCGTCCGAGGGCGGCCAGGTCGATGCAATTGCCCTGGCCATCAAGCAGGCGCTGGCCGAGGCCGGGCTCAAGGTCGAGGTCTCGGGGCGTGAGAAGCACCCGTTCTCGATCTGGAAGAAGATGGCCGAGCGCCATGTCAGCTTCGAGCAGATCACCGATATCATGGCCTTCCGGGTGCTGACCGAGACCCCCGAAGATTGCTACCGCGCGCTCGGCATCCTCCACGCCACCTGGCAGATGATCCCGGGGCGGTTCAAGGACTATATCTCGACCCCGAAATCGAACGGCTATCGCAGCCTCCACACCGCGCTGATCTATGAAAACTCGATGCGGATGGAGGTGCAGATCCGGGATCGGTCGATGCACCGCACCAATGAATTCGGCCTCGCCGCGCATTGGGCTTACAAACAGGGCGGGGTCCAGCCCGATGGCCAGGTCGGCTGGCTGCGCGATCTGATCGAGATTGTCGACGCCAGCCACGATGCCGAGGAGCTGCTCGAGCATACCAAGCTGGCGATCTATCAGGACCGGATCTTTGCCTTCACCCCCAAGGGCGCGCTGCACCAGCTGCCCAAAGGCGCGACATCGGTCGATTTTGCCTATGATGTTCACACCGATCTCGGCAATCTGGCGGTCGGTGCCAAGATCAACGGGCGGCACATGCCGCTGCGCACCCCGCTGGGTAACGGCGATGTGGTGGAGATCATCAAGAGCCGCACCGCCTCGCCGCAATTGTCATGGCTGGGCTTTGTGGTCACCGGCAAGGCGCGGGCTGCGATCCGCCGCGCGGTGCGTCAGAAAGAGCGCCAGGAAGTCGCCGCGATCGGCCGCAAACTGTTTGACGAGATTGCCGAGCGCCTGCCCGCCAAGATCGGCAAGAAGGCTGTCAAGGACGCGGTCAAGCGGCTCGGCTTTAGCCGCGAGGAAGAGCTGATGGGTGCTATCGGCAGTGCCAAGCTGGATGACCGCGCGGTGATGGAAGCGCTGGTCCCTGGCAGTGCGGCGGGATTGGCCGAACCCGATGTCTGGCCCAAGCAGGAACGCGCGATCTCTATCCGCGGCCTCACTTCTGGGAAGGCCTATCAGCTTGCCGAATGCTGCCATCCCGTGCCGGGTGACCGGATCGTCGGCCTGCGCCATCCGGGCAAGGGGGTGGAGGTTCATTCGATCGATTGCCTGACGCTGGCCAATGGCGTCGATGCCGATTGGCTTGACCTGTCATGGGGCGATCGCAGCACCGGCGCAATCGGCAGGCTGCGCGCGGTGCTGTATAACCGCCCCGGCACTTTGGCCGAACTGACCGGAATTTTCGCCGGCAACCGGGCCAATATCGTCCACCTCCAGATGACCCAGCGCGACGAGATGTTCGGGACATACGAGGTCGACCTGGAAGTCTCGGATCTCGCCCATCTTACCCGGATCGTCAGCGCGATGCGGGCCAGCGATGCGGTGGCGCTGGCGGAGCGGATTTAGCCTTCGAGAATTACCGTTACACTGTCCCCCTCGGCAATCCCTTCAGCCTTGCGGACGGCGGCCTTGACCGGGAGCATCCATCCAGCGCCCTTGCTCGGGAAGACCGAGGTGCTGAAGCTGCTCTTGCCGATCTGCGCGGTGACCTTGAGCGAGCCAAAGCCCGCGCGGCGGCCCGTTTCCAGCCGCTGCATTAGCGCGGTGGCCGATAGCGCCTCACCCGCCGCGCCATCGATGTTCAGGAAGTGCCAGGTGCCATTGGTGCCGCCGGCCCAGCGCCACAACGGGCCGGTGTGGGTAATGCGCTCAGTCAAGGTTTGGCGCGGCGCACCGGCACCGGGATATTGCAGATATCCGCGCCGCCCGCGGGCCGAATGAAGAAAGCATCGCGGCGGTTGGCGCGGGCCTCGGCATAGGCTGCAAAGCTTTTGCTCTCGGTGGAGAGATACTCGAATTTTGGCAGATCTTTGACATCGTTACCCAGCCGGACAGAACGGATCGGCACCCGCTCCTCGGCCGTCTCATAAAACCCCAGCGCCCCGGTCCCGCGCGGCAGGGCGGAGAGATGCTCGATCCCCTCGATCACCCGGCCGACCAGCGCAATGTTGCGATCAAGGTGGCGCGGGGCGTGGCCGATGACAGTGTAAAGCTCGGCCCCGGTACCGGTGTTGGGCGGCAGATCGCGTCCGACGCCGACCATGCCGTAGCAGTGGACGGGCCAGGAGTTTTTAGAATCGAAGGCCAGCGGCCAGCCCTGCCAGAAACTTGTGTGCGGGGCGTAGATATCGGTCAGTACAGGGGTTGACGAAGGCGCGCGAGAGTTGGCTTTCAGCCAAGCCAAGGCATCGCTGACAGTGACAGTCCCAGCAGTCTTGACCGGCGCACCAACGGGCATGCCACGCGACATGTAAGCACTTTCTGGCAGTGATGCCAATCCAGACGGCAACGCCTTCTTCTCGCTCGCATCGCCCCATTGGACGACGTAATTATCCTGCACCCGGTTGACACTTGTTCCGTCCCACCAATGCGCCGTAGCCAATATACGGATGTTCCCGATCCACCCTGCCGAGTACCGCGGCAGCATCAGCTGGATCACCACGCGGCGCGATGTTCCTTTCGCGTCCGATGCAAGATCCATGATCAGCAGGTCAGACGCTGGGATCGCCGCCCAGTCCTTGGCCGGAGCAGCGGCGACGATCTCACCCGGGGCGAGGGCAACCGGCTTGGCGGGCTCTTGCGCATTTAGCGGCGCGGCAAGCAGGGCGAGGGCAACAAAAGCAGCGTTGTGTTTCATGCCGCGCTTGTGCCAGCCCTTCACGCCTTGCGCCAGACACCTCGTGCCGCTAGGGCGCGCACTTCCAGAGCAATGCGGAGCGGTGGCCGAGTGGTCGAAGGCGCTCGCCTGGAAAGTGAGTATACGCCAAAAGCGTATCGTGGGTTCGAATCCCACCCGCTCCGCCACCTAGTCTGCTCTCTCACTGGACGTTGTTAGCTTCCTGCCGGTAGTGCCGCCTTTCTGCGGCTTTCTGGGCCCAATCCGTACCTCCAGAAATTCCCAGAGGAAAATACGGCCGCCAATTCGGCGGGGATTCTCTACATGCCTGGCCGGCGGTACCGTTTGGCAATCTGGTGCCGTGGGCGAGCATCCAAGGGATCCAAAACCGGCAAGAACCGGGAAACGATCCGGCAATTCAATCCGGAACGCAAAGTCAGACCTGTTATCAGCGACCTCACACTGCTGATTTCCGCCACCGCGCGCGCGGCCTGACCGACCGATAACCGGGAATACGGAAGCCATTTGCCGGATTTCTGCAAACAAATGCCGGAAGCCCTTGCGCACGAACCAGACTGCGGCATGGTGAGCTTGCCAAGGCGGGCTCGTGTTCGATTCTGAGGAACGCGCCGCCACTGGCACTGCCCCCAATATCAGGCACGAGCCCCACTGAAATGGGGGACAGAAGCATGCGCAGTGACAACCGTAAACCTCACACATTGTTCGGCTCGGGCCAGCGCAATGCCAACACAGGCGGCCGCGGGCCGACCAAGGATACGCTGTCAATGGTGAAGATCACCGAGCGGCCACTGCGCCTGCGCGACAGCGAGGGCCGCGAGGTGCGAACATCGCTCGCGGAACTGGGCGAGAAGGCACTGTACCGCGAGGCGCTCAAGAACACAAAATGGGCAAGGGCCGATCTTTTCCGGCGCTATCATGAAGAACAGCTGAGCGCGATCGACCGGCCCAAAC
Source organism: Novosphingobium sp. (assembly GCA_031413595.1). GTDB lineage: Bacteria > Pseudomonadota > Alphaproteobacteria > Sphingomonadales > Sphingomonadaceae > Novosphingobium. The sequence goes on along the minus strand of JANOFJ010000222.1, from coordinate 7,398 downwards.
GGAAACGCGCAGGCGCCAAGGACCAGGAACTGGCTCAGGCCTTTAATAAAGCGATTGTGCGAGCCTACGGTCCCATATTGGAGATCCTCGCCGAACTCGAAGCAGCTGGCGTGATCGTAACCATCGGCGGTGAGTGGTTCATCGCGCCCTGGGCGGCGCGGGCGGCGACAGCGGCAACCATCGAGCGTATTGCGCAGCGCAAAATCAGGTCGGGGTCAGACTAGTCCGTGCGGGCAGCGATCAGCGCTTTGATCCATTCGGCGATCCCGAGCGGCTCGCGCGTAACGATGCCGCGGTCCTGAAGCCGGGCGAGAAGAGCAAGCTTCGGAGCAATCGCATTGTCGAAGACCCGCTGGAGACGTTTCTGCACCGGCGCTGTTGCCTGTTCGGCGCGCAGTGCATCCCGCCTGGCCTTTGCGGTCCTGCGTTCATCGCGGATGTGTTCGTCGGCGATGATCTGTTTCTGCAGCCGGCGCATCGCGGGATCCCCATTGGCCGCATCCTGGGCAGTAAGTTCCATCAGCCGCTCGATGCGACTGATCCGGACTTTCTTCCCGTCAGCGCGGGTGAAGGCGACCTTGCCTGCCAGGAACCGGCTAAACCGGTCAGGGTTTTGGATCCCGCGAGGCCGGCCCGCCGGGTTCCGGCTGGGCGCGCCCGGCTTCTGCTGTCCTGCGCGCGGCGGATTGCCGCGTCCGATCGGCCGGGAGGGATCGGCGCCGCCGGAACCTGATCCAGCAGGTTCGCTCTCGTCCCGCTCGATCGTGATTACCCGAACCGGCGGGGCAGCGCTGTAAGGGACCTCTGGAGCCTCTCCCGTTGGGGTCAGATCACCCATGTCCTCACCGGGCGGCCAGATCTTCGCCGCCGATGAGGACAAAGTCTCGAGCGGTGTACCGGTCACAAAGGGATCGTCGCCTGCGGGTGGACTTTCGTCTTCGGGCTGACCGCGCCCGGGGCGATCAGACATCGCACAGCTCCCCGGCTTCGTCATTGCGCCCGCGGGGCGAGACTCCAGGGGCGTCGCGGCCGCCGACCAGAACCGGATCCTCGCCGGTCAGCTTCGACCACCGCGTCAGGATGAGATCGCAGTAGTGCGGGTCCAACTCGATCAACCGCGCGCGGCGCCGAGCCTGCTCGCAGGCAATCAACGTCGAGCCCGATCCGCCAAACGGGTCGACCACCAGATCACCCGGGCCCGTGACATCGAGCAAGGCGTCGATCAGCATCGGTACCGGTTTGGGGGTCGGATGATCCTTAAGCATCTGCTGCGCATCGCTGCCGCGGGTTCCGGCGCCGGGATAGAACCAGGCGTTGCTGCGATCGCGACCGTGCTTGCCCAGCGCGACGTTGTTGACGTGCTTACCCGGCTTCTTGAGCGCGACCACAAACTCGGTCTGCGAGCGGAGCATCGAGCCCATCCCGGCCTGGCTTTTGATCCAGGTCACGACATTCATGTGTTCGAAGCCGAGATCCTTGCCGATCACGATCAGATCGGCAACGTGCTTCCAGTCCATGAACGAGTAAAGAATTCCGCCATCTACAAGGCTCGACATGGCGTTCGAGAACGAAGCCCTGATCAGTTCCTCGAAAGCGGCCTGGGTCATGTCGCCGCCGCCCTCGACGAAGTCACGATGTCTGGTCGAGACCACCTTGCTGACTGCGACCGCATACGGCGGATCGGTCATGCCAAGCCGGGCCTTCTCGCCGCCGAGCAGCCGCTCCCAGTCCGACTCCGACTTTGCATCGCCGCAAAGCAGAAGGTGATCGCCCAGCTGCCACAGGTCGCCTGGCTGGCACACCGCCGGCTGACTTTCGTCAGCCTCGGTCTCCTCTTCAGCCTCGTTCAGGTCGGTCACCGACGCGAGCAGCACCTGGTCGAGCTCGATGTCGGAAAATCCGAGCAACTTCACCTGCTCGCCCAGCGCCTCGAGTTCGAGCAACTCGTCGCGCAGGAGATCGACCGACCAGTCGCGGCGCTGGCCGATGCGGTTGAGCGCGATCCTGAGCGCCCGCTCCTGCGCCTCGGTCAGATGCTCCGCGCGCACCGCCGGAAGACAGGTGAGGCCGAGGCTCTTTGCCGCCTCCACCACCACAACGCCGTCGATCAGGCGGTTGTCCTTGCCCAGAAGGATTGGCATCGACACCCGGAACCTGCGGAGCGAGGCCGCGACCTCGGCGATATCGTCGGGACCAACCTTGCGCAGCTGGCGCCGCGGCAGCCGGATGTCGGTGATCGCGATCTGTTCGATTGTGAGCTCGGGCAGCAGATCGTTGGGCAACGCTGGTGCAATCGCACTGGTCAGTGTCGCGCGACGCAGGCGGCTGCGGCGCTCGTGGCTGCGCGCCTGGAACTGTGGCTTGAGGCTGTCGGGGTTCAGCGAATCCCCGGATATCGTAACTGGCATGATATGGTGCTCCCTTGCGTGCCCGGGCAGGTCCCCGCAAGGTGATGCACAACCGGCCAAGGAGGGCAGGTTGCTTGATCACTCAAGCGGGAACCTGCCCTCCATGGCCCCATCAGGATGCGCGATTTTAAAGTTCGGTCAAGTGCCTGTCTCAAGAAAAAAGCAGGGACGTGGCGAACGGTTCAGCCCCCCGGCCGGGTTTGAAGGACCTGGTCAGCGGCCGCGCGCACCGCCTCCGCCAGTCCGCCGTAAGGCAGGGGCTCGGCCAGCAGCCTGACTCCGCCCAGCGAAATCCGCATGGTCGCGGGAAGCATGCTGGTGGGGACGACGTAGAAATCCCACTGGCTCACATTGCGGTGGTCTGCGCTTGGATCAGCGACCGCGTGATGGGCAAGCACATAGATGTGCGCGGCGCGGCCGGGCTCCTCGATCCAGTCCGGTCCTTCCCAGCGCCCCTTGCGGCTGGCGATATCGAACGAGGGCCGGCTTGGCGGGCCGCCTTCGACCGTCCAGCTCTGCCGCGAAGCCGACTGCTTGATCTCGAGCCGCAGTCCGTCTGCGCGCTCGAAGTCCCAGCTCGAATAGTCAGCAGCGCACCATGTCCATTCGGGTTCGAGCGCGCAGGCGACGATCGCCTCGACCAGCTGGCCGCGCATGACGTTGGTGACAAGCGGCTTGCCGAAGATGGCATCGGCGGCCTTGCGCACCACCAGATCGATATCGGGAACCGGGGCAGAAGCAGTCATGACGGCAAAACCTCATTGTCGATTATGAGTGACAATTAATGCTTGGAAGCCGGCCGCAGTCAACTCCAATGTGACTGATCGTCTGTAGATTGATCGGCTGCACCGGTCTCATTAGGCGGGTGTGGAAATACGTGCCCGCCTTGCCCGCAACCTGCGCCTGCTTCGCGAGACCAAAGGCTGGAGTCAGGAGGAGTTTGCGGACCGCGCCGGGATCCACCGGACCTACGTCTCGGATCTTGAACGCGGCAAGCGTAACCCCACCATCTCGGTTGTAGAGCGATTGGCGAAGCCGTTCGGCATAACCGCCAGTGAGATTATCGCCTGAATCTGCCTGGTCGGCAAAGCTGGTACCGGACTTCGGTCACTGTTCCGGGCCCTTTGCCAGAACATGGACGAAGCGGAAGATCTGATCGAGCGGTTGCTCGCAATGGCAGGCGCGCTCCATGAGGATGCCAGCGCGGTCGCGCTCGTCATTGGCGAACGATCGGCATCCGAAAGGATTTCTGCGGTGATGCTCACTACTGGCCACTTGCAGGTGCTGCTTGGTGCGGCTGCCGCGGTGGGGCGGTTGGCGGCATCGGCGGAATATTGATCAAGGTTGCCAATGTCGGATGTCCGAAATGTCGGACGATCCGGAACGGCAGCTCATATAATGAAATTTTGGAAAGCGGACCTTCCAGACAACGCACGGCCATGGCAGCTATCAAGGTTTCTAGTCCAATACCTGCCTGTCCTGACACGAAAACAAAGCGGACATTGGCTAGACTGGCGACCGAGCCGTTAGCTCGCTCACTCTCTGGTTGTCAGGGCAGGTGCTCTGCTGGATAGAGACGCGTGGACATCGATCCGCGAAGTTGTGCTGGGGGAAGCCTTCTTGTCTGCGCCAGATATCTTTCTGTCCTACAACCGCGAGGATCAGGCGATAGCCAAGCGCTACGCCGAAGCCTTCGCGGCGGAGGGCCTCAACGTGTGGTGGGACACCGCGCTGCGTTCGGGCGAGGCTTATGATGAGGTCACCGAGGCGGCCTTGCGTGGGGCCAAGGCGGTGGTGGTGCTGTGGTCCCCGCGCTCGGTGGTCTCGCGCTGGGTCCGCGCCGAAGCGACGATCGCGGACCGGTGCAAGACCCTGGTGCCGGCGACGATCGAACCTTGCGAGCGGCCGATCATGTTCGAGCTGACCCAGACGGCGGAACTCTCGCACTGGGCGGGGGATGCGGAGGACCGGGCGTGGCTGGCGTTTCTGGACGATGTGAAGCGGCTCGTTGCAAAGGAAGCTGCACCAGCGCTTGCGGCTCCGGCCACTCCGCTCGCTACCCCGACCGTCGAGGAAACTCTGAAACCCGGCCAAAGCGGTTCTGCGCCATCGCTCGCGGTATTGCCCTTCACCAACCGCTCAGGCCTGTCCGAGGATGATGTGTTCGCCGAGGGCATGGTCGAGGACGTTATCTCGGCGCTGTCACAGGGCGTCAGTCTTCGTGTGTTGGGCTCTACCGTCACTGCCAATCTTTCCCGAACAGCGATTCCCGATCTCGCAGCGCTGGGGCGCCAGCTTGGTGTGCGCTATTTGCTGGAAGGCAATGTGCGGCGCGCAGGAAGCAGTTTGCGGGTAACGGTTCAGCTGCTGGAAGCGGAAACCGGCGCGGTGATTTGGTCCGCACGATTTGACCGCTTGTTGTCGGAACTGGCCCAGCTGCAGGAAGAATTGGTCACCAGCATTGCGGCCAGCCTTGATGTTCAGGTCTTCGATCAGGAAATGGAACGGGCGCTCAGGAAGCCGGCCGATATCACTGCCTGGGAAGCCGTGATAGGCGTTTGGTCGGCATTCCGCCGGTGGGATGCCACCTCGCAGGCGGAAGCCATAGAACACGCAAAGCGCGCTGTGGCAATCGCGCCAGATTATGGGCCGGCGCAAGCTGTGCTGGCGTTCACTCTGGCCGACGTTTATGTGGCCTATTCGGATGATCCGGCCGAAGCCCGGCGAATTGTTACCATTGCCGAACGTGCGCTCAGGCTGGCGCCAGAGGACCCTATCGTTCTCGGCTGCGCCGGGATGGTGTTTAGTTATATGGGCAATCTGGACGAGGGTGCACGCCTGACCGAGCGCGCGGTGCGCAAGGTGCCGGGCAATGCCCTCGTGCAAATCTGGCATGGTTGCAGCTGCATGATGCTGAACCGTCCTGAAGCGGCACTGCAACATCTGAAGACAGGCGAACGCCTCCTGCCTGGTTCGCAACTGCAATGGATTGCGAAAACCTGGCAAGGCAACGTTTATCTCCAGCAAGAGCAATGGGTTGAAGCCGAAGCTGCTTACAAAGCAAGCCTTGACATGCTTCCGACATTTGGGTTGGGGCACGTCTACCGCGCACTTTGCTGTCAGCAGTTGGGACGAGATCAAGAGGCAAAAAGGCTTGTCGAAGCAGCGCGTCGTTTGGACTGGCACCTTGCCCAAACCGAGCGCTTCCTTCGCCGCGTCTGGCCCAACAATCCGAACTACGAAGTGCATATTTCGGTAATCCGTATGCTCTATGCCGCCACGGAGCCGACCGCATGAGCGCGGCCGATATCTTCCTGTCCTACAACCGCGAGGATCAGGCGGTGGCTAAGCTGTTGTGGAGACGTTGCTAACCCAGGCGAACGAAGTTCGACCTCCCATTCCTTTGACCCAACAGAGGTTTGACTACTTGCGGCCCAAAAAGGGGCGCATAGTTGAGCCAACTCGAATGTCCGATTCCCCCAACATTCCAGCCGAACGCGGCCTTCCGGACACGACAACATTCCAGACATAAGTCACTTGATCCCGGTTTGCCCCGTTGAACAAAAAATGGCCCCGCCCGAAGGCGGAGCCAAGAAGTTTTGGAACCTAGACTGAAGCCAAGGCCCTTCGGGTCGCATGGCATGCAGTAGTGGTGGAAAATGACAGGCGCGTGACTCGACAGCGCAAAGATTGGGTTAATTGCGCTACATCCGGACCCGACAGCAATGACGACGTTGAAAGCTAAACCGTCCTACCGCCAAAGCGGGCATGGCATTAGGCCACACACAGATTGGCGACTTCCATTTTTTGAAACAGATGCGGCGAGATAACGGCGCTGTCGGGATAAGCTGCGAGAGCCTGCTGAAATGCAGGGTCGGTAAACGCCTGACGGAAATGCTCCACCGATTCCCATATTGCATAGTTCATGAAGGCATAGCTTTCCCCAATCGCACGATGCAATTGAGTTGAAATGAATCCTGGTTGCTGCTTCATCCACAAGGCGTCTCTTTCCCATGCTTCAAGCAACGCCTCGGCGTCAGCTGCATCGACGGTGAATATGTTTACAAGAACCGCCGGTGACGCAGCGACTGCAAGTTGGCTTGAGATCGGGAAATTGGCATCCAAGGGGCGAAGCTGAGGCATGAGAGACGTTCCTTGTCTTGTGCGACTCATGTATGGCTCTCTACTGGCAAGCCGCGCCACAATGGTATGTCCGCTTTTCAACGAATCTCAACGATAACCCGCTGTTCCGGAATCCACAACATTCCAGCCGCTCCGGCCAGTCCGGACACGACAACAAAGGGGACATTGGGCTCGGCTGGTCTGGTTGTCTACTTCGCGCCCATATGCGTTCGCTCCGGAGTGCGACAGCCACCCCCCCGAAGCAGCCATTCAATCGGAGAACTTACTGCGTTCGGCCTCCGCGATCAGTTAAGCAGTCCGAAGGTATTCCTTGCTAATTGTGCGATCAGCGAGGGACCAAGTTGGTAAATGCACCAGGAGATCATAAGCTGCCTGCGCCCGTAGAGGCTTGGCGACTTGGCTCACGCCAGGCTCTACGATCACGGATCGAGGTCATGATCGATCTCCGCATTGGGCAAAACCACCTTAGAGCCTCGGCAACAGACATATCGGTTACCGGATTGCAATTGCAGACCTTGTCACCCCTCAAGGTTGGGGCGACATACTGGGTCAAGCTGCCCACGATTGAGGCGCGGCATGTGACAGTCATATGGACGGACGGGTTCATCGGCGGATGTGAATTCGACGAACCGCTCCCACAATTTGTTCTTGAGCACGTCATGAAGAGCATGACCATCTCTGACCCTGCGATCATTGACCGGCGCGGCGTGCCTCGGGACTGATGATTGGTGAGGGGCTAGGTGTCCGCTTCCCATCTGTGGACGCCCCTAACGATGCAAGCGGTTTTTGAGAGGTGTGCATGTAGTCGGATGCTGCCATCTGTCCGGCCTCTTGATGCAGCATAGCT
>JANOFJ010000221.1:0-2785 GCA_031413595.1 Novosphingobium sp. | reverse complement strand
CGCCAGATAAGCAAAGGTCAGGTCATGGAAATCCTGCTCGGTTTGCAGCACTGCCATGCCTTGATAATATATATCGAGAAAATCCTGCAGGTTCGAAAAATCATAGGCGCGTCGCACATCTTCGACCGAGCCGAACGGGATCACCAACCCATTGCGCTCGGCCAGCGCGAACAGCAACTCCGGTTCCAGCGAACCCTCGATATGCAGGTGCAGCTCTGCCTTGGGCAGGCGCTCGATCAGCGCGTCGCGCTGTGCGGAGGTGAAACTTATGCCAGAGCTCATGGCACAGAGCTTCGCGCGTCTGCCGGTTTGGTGCAAGGGCCATGAATGTAGCGGTTGCCGCTTTCCCCTTCCCCGCAGCAATGATAACTAGCCGCCAGATGGCCACGCAGACCCCCGATGACGAACGATCCCGCCTTGCCGCAGCGCTGCAACGCGTCGCCAATGGTGATCGCAAGGCCTTCCACGAAGTTTATCGGCGCACCTCGGCGAAACTCTTTGGGGTTTGCCTGCGTATCTTTGCCGAACGCGAAGAGGCAGAAGACGTGTTGCAGGAAGTGTATGTAAGTGTGTGGCACAAGGCCGGGCAGTTTGATCCGGCCCGCGCCAGCCCGATCACCTGGCTGGTGACGATGGCGCGCAACCGCGCGATCGATCGGCTGCGCGCGCGCGGGCGGCGGATCATGACCCCCCTAGATACGGTTGATGAGCCCGCCGATGAAAGCGCCAGCGCGCTTGATTGCATGATCGAAGCAGAAGGCGAGACGCGGATCGAATATTGCCTGGGCAGATTGTCCGATGCCGATGCGACGCTGATCCGCACCGCCTTTTACGAAGGCGCCACTTATAGTGAGCTGGCAGAGCGTTCGCGCCAGCCACTCGGCACGATCAAAAGCCGGATTCGCCGCGCTTTCCTCAAGCTCAGGGAGTGTCTTGGATGAATGAAGACGACGATCTGATGGCTGCGGAATGGGCGTTGGGGTTGCTTGATGGGGCCGAGGCAGAGGCGGCTGCGGCGCGGATTTCCGCCGATCCAGCGCTACAGGCGCGGGCCGATTGGTGGCGCGGGCAGCTGGCCGGGCTGGCCGGTGAAGGAAAAATCGTTCCGCGCGAGGCCTTGTGGGCGCGGATTTCTGCGGCACTTCCCATCAATGACAACACCGCCCGGCTCGCCCAGCGGTGGCGGGCGACAGCCTTGGCGATGATGGTGCTGACGGTGGGCCTAATGAGTTTCATTGTCCTGCGCCCGGTGCCCGGTTCAGGCCCGGCTCCGGCTGACGCTGCGCAAAGCGCGCATGTCTTGCTGGCCTCGCTGGTCAGCGATCAGGCGCTGAGTGCGACCATTGCGTTCGATCCAGCGCAGGGCACTCTCGCAGTCGCCCCGGCGGCGCTCGAGGTTGGTGCTGGCGATGCCGAGCTGTGGATCATCGCGGCCGATGGCACCGCAAACTCGCTGGGCGTGATCGATACCCACACTGCGGCAACCCACAAGGTGGCACCGGCGCACCGCAGCCTGATTGCGCCGGGGACCAGCTTTGCAATCACCCGCGAGCCGCGCGGCGGCTCGCCCACCGGCCAGGCGACCGGGCCAATTATTGCCAGCGGGAAAATAATCGCAACCTGATGCATCCGCAGCCAATCGGGCTGCGTATCTCCGCCGCAAGCCGGGAATGACCGGGCTTGCGGATCAATCACGGAGATTCCCCAATGCGTCGCATGCTCCCCCTTGCCGCTATTACCGCCCTTGCCTTCAGCGCAGTTTCCAGCGCTGCCCTTGCCGATCATCACATGGCCAGCGGCATGGCGATTCACGGCCAGAAGAATATCGTCGAAACTGCAGTGGCTACGCCGAGCCTTTCCACGCTGGTCGCAGCAGTCAAAGCGGCTGACCTGGTCGAAACGCTGGCCTCACCCGGGCCGTTCACTGTCTTCGCGCCGACCAATGCCGCCTTCGCCAAGCTGCCCGCCGGAACGGTCGAATCGCTCGTCAAGCCAGAGAACAAGGGCACTTTGACGACAGTGCTGACTTATCACGTTGTCGCCGGTAAGTTCACCAGCGGCAATGTCATTGCCGCGATCCGCAAGGGCAAGGGCAAGGCCGTGTTTACCACGGTCCAGGGCCATCCGCTGACCGCGACCATGCGCGGAAACAAGCTGATCCTGACCGATGCCAAGGGCGGCCGATCGGTGGTGACGGCTGCCAATCTCATGCAATCGAATGGCGTAGTTCACGTCATCGACTCGGTGCTGATGCCTTAATCCCCTACCCGAGGGCTCGGTACCGTGCGCCCGCAGCTTTGGACCAAGCTGCGGGCGCCTCGCGTTAGAGCGTTCGGGCTGCGCGAGCACCCGGCGCAGGCGGCGTTTCGGGCGGGCCGGCAAAGCACTGCGCGCGGGCCATCCAGTCTGCGGCGTTGGCGCCGGTGAGGCAAAGCTTCGTATCGGCGATGTTGCGGGTTTGGGTGACAACCTGGCAAAACTCTTCCGCCAGCCCTGCGATGCGGTCGTTGGACTGTTCCTCGCCAAAGCGCCAGATGGCGCCGGACGGCGCGGTGAGTTCGACAAATGGCTTTGGATCGGGCGCGGGCAGTCCCCTCACCGCATAGGTCCAGCCATAGGTATTGATCCCCAGCACCGCGATCCCGCGGATGGAATCGCGGTTTATGCGCGCCACTCCCAGTGCATCGAACGCCGCCTGACCATGCGCCCAGGTCTCCATCAGGCGCGCGGTGATCGATGAGCGCACGCTCATATCAGGGCCGACCCATTTAACCCGGTCCGATGC
>JANOFJ010000220.1:0-3395 GCA_031413595.1 Novosphingobium sp. | reverse complement strand
CCACCGCGCGCGTTGCGGATCGTGGCAACATGATCGATGTTCACGCCGAGGCGGAGGCGGCCAGAAGCCATGGTCAGCCTCGGCTCCCCGGCTTGACCGCCGCGCTTTTAGCCAGCTCCGGCGGCAGTTCGCCAGCGGCATAAGTCGGGAATGTCAGCGTGATCAGCGGGAAATAGGGGACGCCCAGATCCAGCGTGCCCGAACTGCGATCCACCAGCGAGGCTGCCGCGATTACTTCGCCGCCAGCGTCTTCGATTGCGCGGATCGCCTCTCGCGAGGACAGCCCGGTGGTGATCACATCCTCAACCATCAGCACTTTCTCGCCCGGTTCGAGCGAAAAGCCGCGGCGCAGCTCGAAAGTACCGCCCGGCCGCTCGACGAACATCGCCTCAACCCCAAGCGCGCGGCCCATCTCATGGCCGATGATTACGCCGCCCATCGCCGGTGAGACGACCTTGGCAATGTCCTTGCGCAAATCACGCGGGATACGAGCGGCGAGCGCTGCGGCCAGCCGTGAGGCGCGCATCGGATCCATCAAAACCCGGGCACACTGCAGGTAATGCGAACTGTGGCGACCGGACGAGAGAAGGAAATGGCCTTCGAGCAGCGCTTTGCTGGCCCGGAACTCGGCAAGCACCTCTTCATCATGCATCGGAAATCAAGCCTTTCGTGCAATTGGATCCGGCTAAGGGCCGGGTTTGCCCTTAAATGCAACGGATCTTGCAAAAATATCCCCTAGAGGCGCTTGAGGTGCCCCGCAAGCGCGCGTATAGGCCCGTCCAAATTGAGCCTCCCGAGGCGCGAGAGGGGGCAAGGATTATCTCTCGCCGGCAATGGAAAGCGAAAGCGCAAAGAAGATGAAATTCGGCCAACATGCCCGCGCAGCGGGTCTTGCAATCAAGGCATTAGGTTTGTCGCTGGCATTGCTGGCAGCACCGCAAGTGACTGCAGCCACAGCGCCTTTGCCAACGGCGACTCCAGTTGCCGTGCCAGCTACTGTTATCGCAGATCCAGCCCCGGTCGCCGCCGTAGCAACCGTCCCGGCGGCCAATGCAGCCCGGATCGCGGTTGCGCCCGGCGGCTACACTCCGATGAAGCCCACCCCGGGCAAGGGCATGCCGGTCGATGGTCGTCTGGGTTTCCAGGATCAATATTCACCGCTGGGTGAATATGGCCTGTGGATGCATCAAGCGATCCTGCTGCCGTTGATCACGGTGATCAGCCTGTTCGTACTGGGACTGCTGCTGTGGGTCGTCGCGCGGTATCGCAAAAGCGCCAACCCGGTTCCGTCCAAGACCAGCCACAACACGCTGATCGAGGTGATCTGGATCCTAATTCCGACGCTGATTTTGGCGGGCGTCGCAATCCCCTCGATCGACCTGCTGGCCAAACAGTTCAAGCCCGCGCCGGAAAAGGCGCTGACTATCAAGGCGACCGGAAACCAGTGGTTCTGGTCCTACACCTACCCTGATAACGGCGGGTTCGAAGTAATCTCGAACATGCTGCCGCCCGAGGAAGCCGCCAAGCGCGGTGAACCGGGCCAGCTTGCCGCCGATTTCCGGATGGTTGTGCCGGTGGGTGAAGAAATCCGCGTTCAGGTGACGGGCGCCGATGTGATCCACTCATTCGCCGTCCCCTCGCTGTGGTTCAAGATCGACGCAGTGCCAGGCCGGATCAACGAGAAGACCATGTTCGTCAGCGAGCCGGGCGTCTATTATGGCCAATGCTCGGAGCTGTGCGGAGCGCGCCACGGCTATATGCCGATTGTGATCGAAGCCTTACCGCGCGACAAGTACAACGCGTGGGTCATGACCCAGAGCGGCGGTACGCTCGATGGCCTGCCCAAACCGGTTGAGGCCGCTCCAGTTGCGGCACCCGCCCCAGCTGCCGCCACCCCGACTCCTGCCGCTTAAGCCCGTTTACCGAGACAAGGTTCCCAAACAATGGCTACCACTGCCCCAGCAAATTTTCAGGCCCATGACGACGCGGCCCATGCCGATCATGATCACAAGCCGGCGTTCTTCGCCCGCTGGTTCATGTCGACCAATCACAAGGACATCGGCACTCTCTATCTGATCTTCGCGATTTTCGCGGGTATCATCGGTGGCGCGGTATCGGGCCTGATGCGCATGGAGCTCGCCCAGCCGGGCATCCAGTATCTCACGACCTGGGCAACCATGCTCGATGGCAAACCGGCCGAAATGAACAGTGCGCTTCATCTGTGGAACGTGCTGATCACCGCTCATGGCCTGATCATGGTGTTCTTCATGGTCATGCCCGCGATCATCGGTGGGTTTGGCAACTGGTTCGTGCCGCTGATGATCGGCGCGCCGGATATGGCCTTCCCGCGGATGAACAACATCTCGTTCTGGCTGACGGTGGCGGGCTTCTGCTCGCTGATGCTCTCGGCCTTCGTTCCGGGCGATTCGACCGGTAACGGAGCCGGGATCGGCTGGACCGCCTATGCCCCGCTTTCGACCTATGGTTCGCAGGGCCCAGCGACTGACTTTGCGATTTTCTCGCTCCATCTGGCGGGTGCCGCCTCGATCATGGGGGCGATCAACTTCATCACCACCATCTTCAACATGCGCGCGCCGGGGATGACGCTCCACAAGATGCCGCTGTTCGTGTGGTCGGTGCTGGTCACCGCCTTCCTGCTGTTGCTGGCGATGCCAGTGCTGGCGGCGGCGATCACCATGCTGATTACCGACCGCAATTTCGGCACGACCTTCTTCGATCAGGCCGGCGGCGGCGATCCGGTGCTGTACCAGCATCTGTTCTGGTTCTTCGGCCATCCCGAAGTCTACATCATGATCCTGCCCGGTTTCGGCATCATCAGCCAGATCGTCTCGACCTTCTCGAAAAAGCCGGTTTTCGGCTATCTCGGCATGGCTTATGCGATGGTCGCGATTGGCGTGGTCGGGTTCATCGTCTGGGCGCACCACATGTACACCACCGGCATGTCGGTAAACACCAAGATGTACTTCACCGCTGCAACGATGGTGATCGCGGTGCCGACCGGCATCAAGATCTTCTCATGGATCGCGACGATGTGGGGCGGCAGCCTGAGCTTCAAATCCCCGTTGATCTGGGCGATGGGCTTCATCTTCCTGTTCACGGTTGGCGGGGTAACCGGCGTCGTGCTGGCCAACGGCGGGATCGACGACAATCTGCATGACACTTACTATGTGGTCGCGCATTTCCACTATGTGCTGTCGATGGGTGCGGTCTTCTCGCTGTTTGCGGGCTTCTATTACTGGTTCCCCAAGATGAGCGGGAAGATGCACAGCGAGTTCCTCGCCCACCTTCACTTCTGGGTGTTCTTCATCGGCGTGAACATCATCTTCTTCCCGCAACACTTCCTGGGGATGAATGGGATGCCGCGCCGTATTCCC
>JANOFJ010000219.1:0-18023 GCA_031413595.1 Novosphingobium sp. | reverse complement strand
ACCGGCGCACCGCGAATGCCAACGCAAGGATCGTGACGGCCTCGGGTAGCGATGTCCGCCGCCTCGCCTTCGCGGGTGATCGTCTCGACCGGCGTCAGGATCGAACTGGTCGGCTTGAATGCCACGCGAACCACCACCGGCTGCCCGGTGGAGATCCCGCCAGCGATCCCGCCTGCATGATTGGCGAGGAATGCCGGGCCGTCAGAACCGGGCCGCATCCGGTCGGCGTTCTGTTCGCCTGACAGCCTCGCCGCGCCGAATCCATCGCCGATCTCCACGCCCTTGACCGCGTTGATCCCCATCATTGCCGCGGCCAGATCGGCATCGAGCTTGGCATAGATCGGTGCGCCCCATCCGGCGGGCACTCCGGTTGCCACGCATTCGACCACCGCGCCAAGCGACGAGCCTGCGAGCCGCGCGTCATCGACCAGTTTCTCCCACCGCGCCGCCGCTTTGGGATCGGGGCAGAAGAACGGATTGCGCGCGATTTCAGCGGCATCGAACGCGCCGGGGTCAATCGCATCGCCGCCAATTTCAGCGACATAGGCGAGGATAGTCACTTCCGGAATAACCAGCCGCGCCACGCCGCCCGCTGCCACCCGCGCCGCTGTCTCGCGCGCAGAACTGCGCCCGCCGCCGCGATAATCGCGCAGACCGTATTTGGCGTCATAGGCATAATCGGCATGGCCGGGGCGGTAGGCGGCGGCGACTTCGGAATAATCCTTCGAGCGCTGGTCGACGTTTTCGATCATCAGCGAAATCGGCGTGCCGGTGGTCTTGCCCTCGAACACACCCGACAGGATCTTCACCGCATCGGGTTCCTGCCGCTGGGTGGTGAATTTCGATTGGCCGGGCCGCCGCGCATCAAGGAACGGCTGGATCAGCGCTTCAGAGATCGCCAGTCCCGGCGGGCAGCCATCGACAACAGCGCCCAGCGCCGGTCCGTGGCTTTCGCCCCAGGTGGTGAAACGGAACAGGTGGCCGAAGCTGTTGATGCTCATAGTGCTGCGGCTTTGTCGTGGATGGCTGAAAATGTCCACTCCCAAGACCGGCCTGAAAGCGCTAGGGGCAGACAACTACCCGCAACCATCGCCCCGAAAGATTTAACTGTGACTGTCACGCTTTACGGTATTCCCAATTGCGACACGGTCAAAAAGGCGCGGGTCTGGCTGGATGGGCGAGGGATTGCCTATGCCTTTCATGACTACAAGAAGCAGGGCGCGGATGCGGCGCAGATTGCGCGCTGGGTTGCAATGGCGGGCTGGGAGAGAGTGCTGAACCGCGCCGGCACGACCTTCAGGAAACTGGCGAAGAGCGATAAGGAAAATCTCGATCCTGCCAAGGCAATCAAGGTGATGGCCGCCAATCCCAGTTGCATCAAGCGGCCGGTCGTGGAACATCCCGGCGGTCTGCTGGTGGGTTTCAAGCCCGAAGAATGGGAAGCGGCGTTTTCATGAGCTTTGCCGGCATGAGTTTTTCCGAATGGATGGCAATCCTTGAATGGGTGGCCGCCGGTCTTGGTCTGATCAACATCGCGCTGCTGGTGTTCCGGATCGTGTGGAACTATGCCTTCGGCATCGCATCGGTGGCGATCTACATCTTCATCTTCTGGGAAACCCGGCTCTATGCCGAAAGCGGGCTGCAGGTGTTCTTCGTGCTGGCCCAGATGTGGGGCTGGTACCTGTGGCTCAAGGTTGGGGACGACGACGCCGGAGGATTTGGGCGCGTGCCGGTGCGCTGGCTCGATTGGCAAAGCCGCGCGGTGTGGATCACGGTCACCGCAGCGCTCAGCCTCAACCTTGGCTGGGTGATGCACCGCTATACCGATGCGGCGATGCCGTTTGCGGATTCGGCGATTGCGGGCGCGAGTGTCGCCGCGCAAATCCTGCTGGCTTACCGCCGGGTCGAAAACTGGGTGCTGTGGATCCTGATCGATATCGCTGCGGTGGGCCTTTACATCAATCGCGGGCTATACCCCACGGCGGGGCTGTATGGCGGGATGCTGGTGATGTCGTTGTTCGGGCTGAAAGAATGGGTCACCGCAGCGCAGGCGAGATCCAGGCTGGCGTGATACGCTTCTGTTTTCACGGCGGGGAAAGCACCGGCAAATCGGTGCTGGCGGCAAAGCTCAGCGCCGAGCTTGGCTGCGCCTGGGTGCCCGAATATGGGCGCGAATATGCCGAACAGCACGGCACTGAATTCACCATGGCGGACCTGCTGGCCATTGCCGAGGCTCAGGATGAGGCAATGCAAGCGGCCGCAACCGGCAATCCGCCGCTGCTGATCCTGGATACCGATCCGCTGATGACCGCAGCCTGGGCGCAGATGCTGTTCGGCGACGTGCCGGCCAGCTTGCTGCGCTATCCCAAGGCTGAGCTTTACATCGAGTTCTCCGCCGACGTCCCATGGATCGAGGATGGAACCCGCATTTTCGGCAGCGCCGCCGAACGGACGCGATTTGCGGTGACCGCGCATGACATGCTGGTCCGCGCCGATGTGACGTTCGTCACTATTGCTGGTGATTGGCAGCAGCGCGCCGTATTGGTCCGCGCGGCGATCGCCGATTTTGTCGCAAGAAGCTGACGAAGGTATTGCCAAGCTTTGCTCTTGATCGACAGGAAATGCTGCTAAACAATTTTCAAAGCATTGGCGTTATTGATTGGCATTCGCTGGCCCGCGTCCGGTGCCGAGGTTTCGCTGCGAAATCGGTTTGGAGCAGATAGTTGAGCATTCCGGTTTTCGTCCTCGCTGCTGTGCTGCAGACGTCTCCCGCGCCCGCGCTGGCAGACCCCGCGCTGAACGCCGCAGTTCCGTCAGCCCCATCCAGTCCGGCCGAGTCCGATTCAATTCAGCCTGTTTCAGTGGTTTCGCCCAGTGGGACGGCGACCGTTGCCACGGAACCGGTTGCTGCGCCAGTCACGCCAGCTGAGTCGGCCAAAGTTGCCACCCCGCCTCCTGCCCCACCCGCACCGGACGAAGGCGTCATCGTCGTCACCGGGAGCGAGGGCGCGCCGCCGGGAGATCCGTTGGACGAAGTCAACGCCGCCTCGTTTGCGGCGGTGCAGGCGGTCGACAATGCAATCGTCGGTCCGGCGGCAAAGGTTTACGAACAGGGTGTCCCGCGACCGCTGCGGACCGGCATCCGCAACGTGTTGCACAATCTGGCCGAGCCGATCGCCTTCGTGAACTATCTGCTCCAGCTGAAGCCCGGCAAGGCGGCCGAAACACTGGGGCGTTTTGCAGTCAACACCACGATTGGCGTCGCCGGGCTGTTCGATGTGGCGAAAAAGAAACCCTTTAACCTGCCATACCGGGCGAACGGTTTTGCCAATACGCTGGGCTATTACGGGGTTGGGCCGGGCCCCTACCTATACCTGCCGCTGGTCGGGCCGACGACGGTGCGCGACCTTGGCGGACGATTGCTTGATCTTTCGTTGGTGCCGAGCGCGTTTGGCGCGCCGTTCAACACTTCAGCCTATTCGCTGTCCAATGGCGTGCTCAAATCGCTCGACGACCGGGTCGAGGGCGGCACCAAGCGGCGCACATTCCAGGCGGCAGACGATCCCTACGCGGCTGAACGCGAATGGTATCTGGCGATGCGCGCTGCCGATATCGCCGCGCTGCGCGGCAAGCCTGCGCCTGCTCCCGCGCCAGAGCCGCTGATTGAGCCGCCGGTTCAGCCCGTGGTGACCGAGACGATGTAATTGAGCGCAAGGTCGCTCGACAAATGCAGCCCTTTCATCGGCGACCAGGCAATCCCGCTCGGCTCGCCCATCACCAGTCCGGCACCGTCCAGCAGTTCGCGTAATTCATCGGGGGTGATGAAATCATCCCAGTGATGCGTACCCTTGGGAACCAGGCCAATCGCTTCGGCGCCGCCGACCAGCAGCAGGCGCGACGCGGCGGTGCGGTTGGGGGTGGAGATGACCATCAATCCGTCAGGGCCAAGCGTGTCCGCCAGCGCAGCGACGAACGCGGCCTTGTCGGCGACATGCTCAAGCACTTCCATTGAGGTGACGAGGTCAAAACCAGCAAGGCCCAGCGCGCCGATTTCGCCGTGGTGGTAGTCGATTTCGAGACCTGATCCGGCGGCGTGCGCTTGTGCCACCGCGATATTCTCCGCCGCAGCATCGACCCCGGTAACCTCTGCGCCCAGCCGGGCGAGCGGCTCACACAAGAGCCCGGCGCCGCAACCGACATCGAGCGTGCGCTTGCCAGCAAGCGGCCTCACAGTTCGGGAATCAGCGCGCGAATCCTTGGCCCAATGGGCATCGATGGCCGCGCGGATGAACCCCAGACGAACCGGGTTAAGCCGGTGGAGCATCGCAGACGAGCCCTTGGGATCCCACCAATCGGCGGCCAGCCTGCCAAAATGGGCAGCTTCATCGGGGCGGATTGTCGTGCCAGTGGTTGCAATAGCCATGGTGCATCCCTAACAGGACCGCCGCCCGGTTGGTAGGTCTTTGCCTGCGGGTTTGGTTGGATTTTCTGGAGCGACAGGCCGTGGCCCGCATCGTGATGAAATTTGGCGGTACATCGATGGCCGGGTCCGAACGGATCCGCCGGGTCGCCAATATCGTGCGCCGCCAGCAGGCCGCCGGGCATGAAGTGGCGGTGGTCGTCTCGGCCATGGCGGGCGAGACGGACCGGCTGGTTGGGTTCTGCCGCGAGGCCAACCCGCTTTATGATCCGGCTGAATATGATGTGGTGGTGGCCAGCGGCGAGCAGGTGACCGCCGGGCTGCTGGCGATGACGTTGCAGGCGCTGGGCTGCAAGGCGCGCAGCTGGCTCGGCTGGCAGATGCCGATCCACACCGACGGCGCCCATGCCAAGGCCCGGATTGGCGAGATCGACGCCGATGCGCTGCTGGCCAGCATGGCGGCGGGCGCGATTGCGGTGATCCCGGGGTTTCAGGGCCTGACCGACGATAACCGGATCACCACGCTGGGGCGGGGCGGTTCCGATACTTCGGCGGTCGCCGTGGCGGCTGCGATCCACGCCGATCGCTGCGATATCTATACCGACGTCGACGGGGTTTATACCACCGATCCCAGGATCGTCGCCAAGGCCCGCAAGCTCAAATTCGTCACCTATGAAGAAATGCTCGAGCTGGCCTCGGTTGGCTCAAAGGTGTTGCAGACCCGCTCGGTCAGCCTGGCGATGAAGGAAGGCGTGCGGGTGCAGGTGCTGTCATCCTTCATCGATGACGACGCGACCCCGGCCGATGAAATCCCCGGCACGATGATCGTCTCCGACGAGGAACTGGCCAAAATTCAAGCAGAAGGACCGGAAATGGAAAGCCAGCTGATCACCGGCATCGCCGCTGACAAGAACGAGGCCAAGGTCATCCTGACCCGCGTGCCCGACCGGCCCGGCGCAGTGGCGCATATTTTCGGACCGCTGGCCGCGGCCAATATCAACGTCGATATGATCATCCAGAACGTTGGCCGCGACAAGGGTGAGACCGACGTGACCTTCACCGTCCCCGCCGCCGATCTGCTGCGCGCGCAGACCCTGCTCGAGGCGCAAAAGGATCTGATCGGCTACAACCGGATCATCACCGACAGCAAGATCGCCAAGATCAGCGTCGTCGGCGTCGGCATGAAAAGCCACGCGGGCGTCGCCGCCACCATGTTCAAGGCGATGGCCGACCGCGGCATCAACATCCAGGCAATCTCGACCTCCGAGATCAAGGTCAGCGTGCTGATCGACGAGGACGAGACCGAGCTTGCGGTGCGGGTGCTGCACACGGCCTATGGGCTGGACGCGGTGGATTAGGCCCCATCATCAAAAACCCCGCCACCGGCAATCACCGGGGGCGGGGCTTTTGTCTCGATGTGCTGGGACTACTCAGCGCAGATCGAAGCGGTCGGCGTTCATCACCTTGGTCCAGGCCTTGACGAAATCGCGCACGAACTTTTCTTCGTGGCCGTTCTCGGCATAGACTTCGGCCACGGCGCGCAGTTCCGAGTTGGAACCGAACACCTGATCGGCGCGGGTTGCACGCCATGTTTCGCCGCCAGCGGAGCGATCGGTTGCCACGTATTCTTCCTCATCGCTGCCGTCCACGGCCTTCCAGACGCTGGTCATATCGAGCAGATTGACGAAGAAGTCGTTGGTCAGCTGCCCGGCCCGCTTGGTGAAGCTGCCATGCCCGCGCTCGCCGTGGTTGGTGCCAAGCACGCGCAGTCCGCCGATCAGTACGGTCATTTCCGGCACCGACAGGCCGAGTAGCGACGCGCGATCGAGCATCATTTCCTCGGTCTTCACGCGCAGCTTCCTGGGCAGGTAGTTGCGGAAGGCATCGGCCTGCGGCTCGAGCGGCTCGAAGCTGTCAGCGTCGGTCTGTGCCGCAGTGGCATCGCCGCGGCCGGGAGCGAAGGGCACGGCCACGTTAAAGCCCGCAGCCTTGATCGCCTGTTCCAGCCCGACCACGCCGCCCAGCACGATGGCATCGGCCATCGACAAGGGGCCGCGCAAGCCGTCGAGCGCGGACAGCACCTTGGCCAGTTCAGCCGGCTCGTTGACGTCCCAGTCCTTTTGCGGAGCGAGCCGGATCCGTGCGCCGTTGGCACCGCCGCGGTGATCGGACTTGCGGTAGGTGCTGGCCGAGGCCCAGGCGGTCTTGACCAGTTGGCTGACAGTCAGCCCGCTGCCGGCAATCCGGGCCTTGGCCGCCGCCACGTCGGCGTCTGACGGCGTGCTGCCTGCCGGGATCGGATCCTGCCAGATCAGGTCTTCAGCGGGGACTTCAGGCCCGAGGTAGCGGATCTTGGGGCCCATGTCGCGGTGGCACAGCTTGAACCAGGCGCGCGCGAAAGCATCCTTGAACGCCTCGTGATCGGTGCGGAACTTTTCGCTGATCACGCGGAATACGGGATCCATCTTCAGTGCCATATCGGCGGTGGTCATCATGGTCGGCACCTTGATGCTGGGATCCCAGGCGGCCGGAGCCATATCTTCCGGCTTCTGGTTGATCGGCTGCCACTGCTGCGCTCCGGCGGGCGAGTGAACCAGCTCGTAGTCATAGTCGAGCAGCAGGCGGAAATAGTTCTCGGTCCACTGGGTCGGCGTGTTGACCCACGAGCCTTCGATCCCGCTGGTGACCGCGAACTGGCCAATTCCGCCGCTTTCGTGGCTGCTGACCCAGCCAAAGCCCAGAGCGGCCAGATCGCCGCCAGCAGGCGCGGCGCCAAGCAGCGAAGCATCGCCGTTGCCATGGGCCTTGCCAAAGGTGTGGCCGCCGGCGGTCAGCGCGACGGTTTCTTCCGAATTCATCGCCATCCGCTCAAACGTGGCGCGCATATCGCGGGCCGATTGCAGCGGATCGGGGTTGCCGCCCGGGCCTTCGGGATTGACGTAAATCAGCCCCATCTGGATCGCCGCGAGCGGGCCATCGAGCTCGGTAAAGCCTTCATCGGGACGGATCCGGGTGGCAACGCCTTCGTTGACCCACTTGTCCTCGTCACCCCAGTAAATATCGCGCTCGGGTTCGAACACGTCCTTGCGGCCGCCGCCGAAGCCGAACACCGGGCCGCCCATCGATTCGATCCCGACATTGCCAGCCAGGATGAACAGATCGGCCCACGAGATGTTCTTGCCGTACTTCTGCTTGATCGGCCACAGCAAGCGCCTTGCCTTGTCCAGGTTGCCGTTATCGGGCCAGGAGTTGAGCGGGGCGAAGCGCTGCTGCCCGCTGCTGGCACCGCCGCGCCCATCGCCGGTGCGATAGGTGCCCGCTGCGTGCCACGACATGCGGATGAAGAACGGGCCGTAATGGCCGTAATCGGCCGGCCACCATGGCTGGCTGTCGGTCATCAGCGCGGTCAGGTCGGCCTTCAATGCGGTGTAATCGAGCGTGTTGAAAGCTTCGGCATAATCGAAGTCATCACCCATCGGATCAGCGGCGCCATTGGGGGCCAGGATATCGACCGCAAGGGCATCGGGCCACCAATCACGATTCTGGCGTCCCAGCAGCGCGCGCACTCCGCCGCCGTGTGGGAACGGGCAACTACCCTCGATCGATCCGGTCTTGGCATCCATGATATCTCTCCTGCTCAGCCCGCGCACGGTGGGCGACTCGCAAGAAGATGTCATAGATCGCTCATCGGATGAAGCGATCAAATATGGATATTGTGTTTCGGATTTCCGATTAGTCACGCCAGATGCGGATGCGACCGGGATTGCCCCTCCGCCCTACCAATCTGCCCGCCGCGGCCGCCGTGTTGGCAGTTCGCGCAAAAAAGGAAAGGGCACCGCAGGCGTACTTGCGATGCCCTTCCTCTATTCTGACTTAACGCTTAGAACTTGAAGCGAATTCCGGCGCGGCCGCCAAAGCCTTCGATGTGGCGATCGCCATCGTTGTACTTGAATGAGCGGATATAATTGGCTTCGACGAAGCCGCTGACCGATTCATTCTGCGAGATCGTCGCACCCAGCACCGCTTCGCCGTAATCGCTCAGGCGCTCGTTGGTGTAATTCAGCGTCTGTCCGCCACTGGTGAAGGTGACATTGTCCTGACCCTTGAACTCATGGACAAAGTTCCCGCCGCCATAGACCGCCAACTTGGCGCCGCCCATGTCGACCAGGCCACCGATCCGTGCACCGATCCGTCCGCGCAAGCCATCATCATCGTCAAACGCGATGGTGGTACCCAGCGGGGTAAGATCGTCGGTGTCATTCTTCACGTAGGAGATGCTCGCGGCAGGTTCGATGAAGAAGCTGTCGCTGCCAAACCGCAGACCCATTTCAGCGCGGGCACCATAGACGTTACCGCTGAAATCCTGCTGGAAGCCAGCGCTGGGAGCGCCCGCCTTGGCCCAGTAATGATCATATTTTCCGAGGGCGTTGAAGAACAGGTTCCCCGAAGAATAGCTGGCATAGAGACCAGCGTTGGCAACATCGAATTTGACCCGATCAGTCGTGCCGGCGAAGTTGAGCGACGAGTTAATGTAACCACCGGTCAGACCGAAGGCGAAACCACCACGTTCACCGCTTGCGCCGCTGATGTCGAGCCCAGCCTGACCACCGAAGTAGTCCTGCTGGAAGCCGGTGTCGGTCAGGCGTGACTGGCCAAAGGCGTTGAAATCACGCTGGCCCTCGCGGGTTTCTTCCGAACCGTGCATCTGCATCCAGAACCGGCCGGTCGTATCACCGCCGCCCTGCGACCACATCGTGTCGCGGCGGGCGCGCAGCTGGCCCGAGACAGCATCGGCTGACTTGAGCCACAGGCTGCGAATGCCTTCGGCGTAGTTCAGCGTGCGGAACGCGGTGTCACTTGGCGCTGCAGTCAACAGGAAGTTGTTGCCTGCCACGTCAAACCCGACCTGATAGCGCACGAAACCGGCATCAAGACCGCCGCCGGCCAGGCCGAAAGCAGTTGCCGATGAACCGGCACCGGCATTTACCAATACGGTCCCGGCATTGAACAACGGTACGCTGCCAGCAAGCTGATTAAGCTGGATGGTGGTGGTACCGGTGGCCGCCCCGCCAATGATCAGCTGATCGTTGGTCGTGGTGGTTCCGTTCGAGGTGATGTCGAGGCCAAGCGTACCGTTGGTTCCAACATAAGTCCCAGGCAGGGTCAGCGTATCGCCAGCGCGGGTGTTACGCAGATCGATCGTTCCGCTGTTGGTGAAGGTTTCAAGCCCGGTAAAGACCGGTGAAACCGGAGCAGTTGCACCAGCCATCAGGGTAACCAAACCGGTGTTGTTGAACAGATCAACGCCTGCACCGAAGTCTGGATTGGCACCAACCGTGAACGTACCGGAATTGTTGATCACGTCTGCACCGGGGGTCAGCACGATATCCGAGCTGAGGTTGCCGGTGTTGTTGATCGTGATCGGTCCGCCGGTTGCAACCAGAGCAAAGCCGTTCAGATTGTTGCCGATGGTGGCCGCATTGTTCAGCGTGCTGGTACCGACCGAGTTGAGCCGGACGTAATCGCCCTGCACGGTGGAGAAAGTAGCCCCATGCCGAGGTTGACGACTGCATTGGCGCCGCTGTTGACGGTCAGTGCATTTGCCGTGGTGCCGGTGGTGCGCAGGGCGCCGTTCACCGTGGCCGTGGCATTGCCGGCAGTCGCATTCAGCAGAACTGCCTGCGATCCGTTGCCGGTGGTGGTCACATTGCGGACGGTCACTGCGACCGGGCCGGTGGTGCTCGATGCATCAACGCCGTTCGAGGTGAGCCCGGCAGTGGTGATCGTGCCGCCGTTGGTGACAGTCGCGCCAAGCGGGCCAACCGCAACGATACCGCGGCTGTTATCGCCCTGGGTGGTGACATTGCCGGTAACATTGACAACCGCGGTGCCGGTTCCTGCAATGGCGCGGACACCATCAGAGGTCACGCCAACTGTGCTGACGCTGCCGCCATTGACGGTCGCCGTGGCAGAGGCCGGGGGGCCAAAGAACATCACGCCAGCCGGGATCAAGACGCCATTTGCATTCGCGCCGGTTGTGCTGATCGTGGTGAAGGTGACATTCGCGCCGGTCAAACCGGTAGCGACGATGGCATCGGCGTTGGCGCCGGTTGTCGTGATCGCGCCTGCGTTGACAGTCGCAGTGCCGCCGGTCGAGATGACGTTGATCGCATCAGCGTCTGCACCAAGCGTTGCAACCGGTCCGGAAGTGACCAGCAGAGCACCGGTGTTATTGGCTGCGCGGACGCCGATAGCGCCAGCACCGCTGGTATTGATCGATCCCGAATTGATCGTGATCGCGCCAATTCCGCCGGTCTGAGCCAGAATGCCGAGCGATCCTGCGCCGGTGGAGGTGATTGCGGTTGAGTTGATGCTGATATCGCCAAAATCGCTGTTGGCATCGATCGCGGTGGCGGCGGAACCCGAAGTCGTGACCACGCCTGAGGTGATCGTGATCGGGCTGATATCGGTGCTGGCATTGATACCTGCAGCGCCTGCGCCCGATGTGATGATGCTGTTGGTACGGACCGTGATCGCGCCTTCCGACGAGCTTGCGATCACGCCAATGGCATTGGCACCGCTGGTGATGATGCGGTCAAGCGTTACCGAAATCGGATCGACGTTGTTTGAAATCAGGGCACCGTAAGCGCCGTCGGCCGAGGTTGTGATGATCGTGTTGGTGCCGCCATTTACAGTCAGTGCGTTGTCGCCAACCGCAAGTACGCCGATGTTCGGGGTACCAGTGGTATCGATACGGACGCCGTCCTGCAGCACAATCGTCAGATCGGCTGGCGGAGAAACATAGGTTATGCCGTTGGTGTAGGGATTGTTCGCAGGCACGCAGGTGACCGTTCCTGGCGTCAATGGCGCCACGCCGCATTCATCCGCAGCAGAAGCCGAGCCGGGGAGAGCCAGAACCATCAGGGCCAGCGAACCGCTGAGCGCCGATCCCATGCCGAGACGAGCTCGCGATCTTTGGAGGTTGGGGCTCAGTCTAGGGGAGATAATTTGCATGGAATGATATTCCTTCCTCATGAACAGCTCCAGATGGAGCGACGGGTGGGTAACGAGGCGCGCTCCGGAATTGTTTCATGAACGGGAGAAATTTTATTTCCAAAGAGCGGCATATTCGCTCGCGCACCCGGCGACGGGCGGGTTGTGAGCCCGCTGCAGTCAGCCAGAAATGCTTATCGTTCGCGCCGCCTTGCCGCCCGGGATTACAGCCCTTAAGGCTTAGTTTCCTCCACTGATCCCGGACAACAGATGACCGATTTTCCCAAGACCATGTCGCTGATGCAGCGCGGCACCGAATTTCTCGGCAGCGAATATGCAATCATGTGCGGGGCGATGTCGTGGGTATCAGAGCGCAATCTGGTTGCCGCGATCAGCAATGCCGGCGGGTTCGGGGTGATCGCCTGCGGAGCGATGACGCCGCAGCTGCTCGATACCGAGATCACCGCCACCAAGACGCTGACCGCCAGGCCGTTCGGCGTCAATCTGATCACCATGCACCCGATGCTGTTCGAACTGATCGAGGTCTGCATCCGCCACAGCGTGAGCCATGTCGTGCTGGCCGGCGGGATCCCGCCCAAGGGCAGCGTCGAGGCGATCAAGCAGTCCGGGGCCAAAGTCATCTGCTTTGCCCCGACGCTGGCGCTGGCCAAGAAACTGCTGAGATCGGGCGCGGATGCGATCGTGATCGAGGGGATGGAGGCAGGCGGCCATATCGGCCCGGTCTCGACCAGCGTGCTGGCGCAGGAAATCCTGCCCGCGCTGGCCGAGGAGGCACTGGTGTTCGTGGCTGGCGGGATTGGCCGGGGCGAGGCGATTGCGGGCTATCTCGAGATGGGCGCAAGCGGCGTCCAGCTGGGCACGCGCTTTGCTTGCGCCACCGAATCAATCGCTCATCCAGACTTCAAGAAGGCCTTTTTCCGCGCCAATGCCCGCGATGCCATTACCAGCGTGCAAGTCGATCCGCGGCTGCCGGTGATCCCGGTCCGCGCGCTCAAGAACAAGGGCACCGAAGAGTTTACCGCCAAGCAGATCGAAGTGGCCAAGCTGCTGGATAGCGGCGCAGTTGATATGCTTGAGGCGCAGCTGCAGATCGAGCATTTCTGGGCCGGTGCGCTCCGCCGCGCGGTGATCGATGGCGATGTCGAAAGCGGCTCGGTCATGGCCGGGCAGTCGGTCGGCATGGTGACCAAGGAAGAGCCGGTTGCCGAGATTATCGCCGAGCTGCTAGCAGAAAGCGAAGCAGCGTTGTCACGGCGCTAGGCTGGCAGGAGTAGACATGGACGCTGAGCTGACCGCACTCGATCCCCGTTTCCGCAGCGTTTTGCGGATCGAAGCCGCGATCCGGGCGCTGATCATCGTGGCGGGCGCTGTTACGGCTGAAACCCTGATCCCGATCTGGCCGGGCAGTTTGCTGATTCCGGCCTTACTGATCGGAGTCTGGCTGGTTTTCATTGCTCCGGCGCGGCGTTTTACGCGCTGGGGCTATCAGTTCGGCACCGATCAGCTGCGGATTGCGCGGGGCTATCTGTTCCGAAGCGACACTGTTGTTCCGCTTGGCCGGATTCAGCACATCGATGTCCGCGAGGGGCCGATCATGCGGCGCTATGGTCTGGCCGAGCTGCGCGTGCACACCGCCGGCAACCACAACGCCAGCGTGAGCCTGCCGGGCCTCGCGCGCGAGGATGCGCTGGCGATGCGCGAGAGCATCCGGCTGCATATCAAACAGGCGCAGGTTTGAGCGCGGAGGCAGCCAGCGTTGGCGCGGCCGAGGCAGCCGGCCGGCGGCTCCATCCGCTCGGGCTGTTCGTGGGCATGGTCAGGCAGCTGCCGCAGCTGATCGTCCCGATTGCGGCCGCGCTCTATGGCGCGCGCGGGAGCGGCATCGGAAGCGCGGCGATCGTGGCGGCGGTCCTGCTTGCCAGCGTGCTGTTTCGGGTCCTGGGCTGGATGCGGTTCCGATACTACCTTGGCGAGGACGATGTGCGGATCGAGAGCGGCCTGTTCAGCCGCTCGGCCCGCTCGATTCCGTATGACCGGATCCAGGACGTCAGCATCGAGCAGAACGCGATCGCCCGGCTGTGCGGTCTCGCCGAGGTCAAGTTCGAGACCGGCGGCGGCGCGGGTGAAGAAGCCAAACTGAGCTTTGTGTCGAGCGCCGAGGCTGCGCGACTGCGCGATGTGGTGCGGGCCCAGAAAGGCGGGGCGACCCAGATCGGCGCGGAAGCGCAACCGGAACCGGCCGTACCGCAAGTGCCGGTCTTTGCGATGGACAACCGGCGCTTGCTGGTGCTCGGTTTCTACTCGTTCAGCCTCGTCATCCTGGCCGTTCTTGGCGGGCTGGCGCAGCAGCTCGATTTCCTCCTGCCGTTTGATTTCTGGGATATCCGCAGCTGGATCGGCCTGGCTGAAACCCAAGGCATGGATGTCGCTCACATCGACTACGCCAGCCAGTTATGGGGCGCGGCTTTGGGGTTGGCGGTGCTGGTGCTGGCCGGGATCGCGACCGGCATCATCCGCACTTTCCTGACCGATTACGGCTTTCGGCTCGATCGCACGGCCCAGGGATTTCGGCGCCGGCGCGGGCTGTTCACGCGCACCGATGTGGTCATGCCGGTCGCGCGGGTGCAGGCGGCGCAGATCGGCACCGGGCCAGTTCGCAAACGGCGCGGCTGGTACACCTTGCAATTCATCAGCCTGGCGAGCGACACCAGCAAGCAGAGCCACCATATGGTCGCGCCGCTGGCCAGGCTGGGCGAGATCTGGCCGATCGCGGCCGAGGCCGGGCTGCGGCCACCGGCCGATGACCTGCCGTTCGAGGCGGCACACCCCGCGCCCTGGATCGATCGCTGGCTGGCCGGCATGGTGCTGCTGGCTTTGGCAACGATTGCCGCCTCGCTTAGCCTTGGCAGTCGGGGCTGGCTGATCCTGCTGCTCGCGGTGCCGCTCTCGGTGGTCCTGTGGCTGGGCTGGCGCCACCACAGTGACGCGCTCGATACCGACCAGATCTACGCCCGCCACGGCTGGTGGAACCAGCAGCTCGACCTGGCCCGGCAAGTGAATGTCCAGTCGGTCACGATCTTGCAAGGGCCGCTGATGCGGGCCCGCGGGCTGGCGCGGCTTGAGTTCGGCATCGCGGGCGGGTCGCTGGCGTTCGTGTCGCTGCCGCTGGCGAGGGCGCAGGAGATTCGCTCAAAGGTGCTCGCCCTGGTGACCCCGGTCGATTATTCGCAGCTTGGCCGGACAGGTTGAACGAGGCCGCAAGAGTTCAGGAGATCGGAAATGCAGGTCAACGCGCTCGATCACGTCAACATCATCACCGACCGGCTGGACGAGACCGCCGATTTCTATGCCCGGTTGCTCGATCTTGAACGCCGCGACGGTCCGCCGCCACTCCCCCCGCGCCACGTGCAATGGATGTACGACGCCAGCGGCCGGGCCATTCTTCACCTCAACTCGGTCGATTGCCCGCGCGCCTTCGATCGCCCGGTCGAGCCCGGTGCGCTGACCGGGGCGATTCATCACGTGGCGCTGAATTGCTCGGGCTTCGACGAGGTGACGCGCCGCCTTGAAGCGCTTGGCGCAGAGTTCCGGCTCAATCTGATCGAATCGATCGGCCTGCGGCAAATCTTCACGCCTGACCCCAACAACGTGCTGCTGGAGCTCAACTTCTGGGGCGACTGAGCTAGAGTCTGATCACATAGCATTGCTTCGTCATTGCGAGCGTAGCGAAGCAATCCAGAGTCCCGCGCGCCGCCCTGGATTGCCGCGCTACGCTCGCAATGACGAGTGGATCAAGGTAATTTCATCCTGCATTAGCGGTCCGCAGCGATAAAGCTCGCCCAAACGGCCGCTGCAGGATTGTCCGATTGATCCGGTGACCATTGCTGCTCCATCAGCGCGCGGGCTTCCGGCTCGGCCATCCCATGCACCAGATGGTAGCGATAGAAGAACGCCGAAACCCGCCAGTTCATGATGCAATGGACGTGGACCGGGGCTTTTGCTGCATCCAGCGCAGCGCTAAAGGCGGCAAATTGATCCTCGCCGGGCGCATCGAACGGGACCGGGATGTGGGCATAGGCGATGCCATGGGCCGCCAGCTTGTCCGCCTCCCCGGCCAGCGCTTCGGGATGATTGTCGAGCGCCAGATTTATGACATGGCGCACGCCGATCGCGGCCAGTCGGGCCGGATCATGTTCCTCCAGTCGGCCCGAGGTCGTGATATCCTCGCCCAGCCTCTGCCAGGCGCGGATGTCATCGGGGTCAGCGTTGCTCAATTTTCGCCTAGCGCCATGTCCTCGTTGGCGCGCTTGATCACATAGTGCCGGATCGCCTCGATCTGCTCCGAGCTGTACTGGTCTTTCCAGGCGACCATGCCGTTCTGCTTGAGCAGTCCGTCATGGACGATCTCCTGCCATAGCTTGGGGTTACCCAGCGCCGCCGAATGGCGCAGATCGGGATTGTTTGAACCCGCTACTGCGGCATTGCCGTGGCACACACTGCAGCTGTTAGCATAGAGCCGGTTTCCAAGCGCTACCTGTTCCACTGTGCCGGAGACCGGCGGCGGATCAAGCACTCGTTCGGCAGAGGTCGGTATTGGCGCCAGGCTCGCCTTGCCGCCCAGCTTGAACACCATCAGGCGGCTGATGTTGGGGGTGATCCCGCCGCCCAGCTTGCCAGCTGAAACGTCCCATACGCCGCCCCAGCCGACCATCACCGCAACATATTGCTCGCCGCCGATCGCATAGCTCATTGGTGCCGCCAGAACCCCGCTCTGGGTCGGGAAGCTCCACAGCTGCTTGCCATTATCGGCGGAATAGGCGCGAAATTCGCCAAGTGCTGTTCCCTGAAACACCAGATTGCCCGCAGTCGCCAGCGTGCCGCCGTTGGTCGGGCTGGAATAGGGCACCGTCCAGCGCGCCTTGCCCGCGACCGGATCAAACGCAACCAGCGCCCCGGTAAAGGCGGCGCGGGTCGCCGCGCGAACCGCCTTGTCAGCCGCAATGTCGCCTTTGGACACGTCCAGACCCAGCTGGAAGCCGGTGGTTCCGGGCTTCCAGTCCTTGTCCGATGCATAGACAAACACAGTCTTGTTGACTGGCAGATAGACAAGGCCAGTCTTCGGGCTAAAGCTCATCGGGGTCCAGCTATGCGCGCCAACAGCGCTTGGGAAGCCAACAAACGGCTTGCCGGTGATGTCATACTTGGCCTCGGGATTTACCATTGGCACCCCGGTCACCGGATCGAGCCCGCTGGCCCAGTTGATCCCATCAACGAACGGCTTGCCCGAGATGAATTTCCCGGTTTTGGCATCCAGCGTATAGAAAAACCCGTTCTTGGGCGCATGCATGATGATGTGGCGCTTTTCGCCGCCCAGCATCAGATCGGCGACCATGATCTGCTGGTTGGAATCGAAATCCCAGCGATCTTCCGGGGTTTCCTGGAAGTGCCAGGCGTATTCACCGGTATCGGCATTCACCGCGACGATCGAGGCAGTGTACAGGTTGTCGCCCGCGCCTTTGGTGTTGCGGTGTAACGGGTTCCACGGCTCGGCATTGGCGGTGCCGAAATAGATCAGATTGGTGACGGGATCATAGGTGATCGCATCCCACACGGTGCCGCCGCCGCCCAGCTTCCACCATTCGCCGGTCCAGGTCTTGGCCGCAGCATCCAGATGCTTGCCTTCCTGCGGCTTGGATGGATCGCCGGGGACGGTGTAGAACTTCCACAGCAGCCCGCCGGTTTGGGGATCGAACGCGGCCAGATAACCGCGCGTGAAATACTCCGCCCCGGCCGATCCGATCAGGACTTTGCCCTTGGCGATGCGCGGCGCCCCGGTGATCGCCATATGCGAATCCTTGGGGATGGTGAGCTTGTCGAACACCACCTTGCCGGTTGCCATTTCCAGTGCGATCAGCCGGCCATCGAGCGTGCCGACATAGAGCTTGTCGCCATAGATCGCGGCGCCGCGGTTGACCGCATCGCAGCAGACATCGACCAGCTTTTCGCGCGGGACCTTGGGATCATAGCTCCACTTCAACGCCCCGGTCTTGGCGTCATAGGCTTTGACCATGCTCCAGGCGGTGGTGACGTAGAGCACCCCGTCGTGCATCAAGGGCGTTGCTTCCTGCCCGCGCGCGGTATCGAGATCGGCAGACCAGGTCAGGCCAAGCTGGCCGACGTTCTGATCGGAAATCTGGGTGAGCGGCGAAAAGCGCTGCTCGGCGTAGTCACCGCCATAAGTCAGCCAGCTGTCCCCATTGCCCGCTGCGATCATGGCATCGGTGACGCCTTCGGTGACGGGGTCCGAAGCCTTCGGCCCGCAGGCGACGAGGGGCAGCAGGGCTGCCAGTGCAAGAAGTTTCAGACGCATTCCAGTTTTCCTCCTCCGGGCTGTCCGTTTTCGGACTTGTCGATTTGTCCCGATACCAATTTTCCGGGGCAGGGTGGAGTTTCGGGTCGATAATTGCAACTCATACCTTTGTGCGATGATGCCGGCTCTTCTCCCCTCCGCTTCAGGGGAGGGGCGGGGGTGGGGACTCTCCCCAGGCGCTGCGTCAAGTCGATAAACCCCACCCCAACCCCTCCGCTG
>JANOFJ010000218.1:0-10448 GCA_031413595.1 Novosphingobium sp. | reverse complement strand
CCTGCTCTACCGGATGGCAAGTCTGGAAGGCGGAATTTCAATGCCTGAGCTTGGCCGTTCCAGCCTTGATCCTGATGGCCTCGATATTGTGTCACGGTGGGTGAAGGGGATGAGGCAATGAAGCGCATCACCAAATGGCTTGCCGCGGTGATCGCGCTGCTGGGGCTTGCCTTCGTGTTGCTGCGCACGCCCGATACCGATGTAGCCGCGATGAAGGCCAAATATGGGGCCGCGCCTTCGCAGTTTGTTGATCTGGGGGGCGGGTTGACGGTCCATCTTCGCGATGAAGGCCCGCGCGATGCGCCGGTGATTGTGCTGCTGCACGGCTCCAACGATGATCTCCACACCTGGGATGCTTGGGCCGATGCGCTTAGAGGGCAATACCGGGTCGTTCGGTTCGATCAGATCGGGCACGGACTGACCGGCCCAAATCCGGCGGGCGACTACTCGCTGCCTTCCTTTGAAGCCACGATCAATCAGGTTACCGCCAAACTAGGTGTCCAGCGCTTTACCCTGGCGGGTAATTCTATGGGCGGCGCGATTGCGGCAAGCTATGCCATGAACCATCCCGAGCGGCTCAACGGCCTTGTGCTGGTCGATGCCGGCGGTGCGCCAAAATCCAATCCCACCCCGGGCAATCTCGGCTTCAAGCTGGCCGCCTTGCCGGGGATCAATCAACTGATGCGCTGGATTACCCCGCGCAGTCTGGTCGAAAAAAGCCTGCGCCAAAGCGTTACCAATCAAACGTTTATCACCCCCGCTACGGTTGATCGCTATTGGGAAATGCTGCGCTATCCCGGCAATCGGCAAGCGACGATCGCCCGGTTCGGTGCCGCGCGGGAAACCTTTGATCCAGCCAAGTTGGCGCAACTAAGGATGCCGGTACTGGTGATGTGGGGCGAGGAGGACAAGCTGATCAACGCTGATGGCGCACGCTGGTATGCCCGCTCCATTCCCAGCGCCACGCTGATTCTCTACCCCAGCATAGGTCATATGCCGCAACAGGAGCTAGCCGAGCAAAGCGCCGCAGATGTCGCGCGGTTCATGGGCTCTCCCGCCGCCTGACTGTGCTGCGGCTGGACGAGCCGACAGCTCTTGCCTAAAGACGCCGCGAACGGGGTACCGCATTTCCCTCAGGAGTGACCGACTTTGCGCAAACTTGGCCTGATTGGCGGCATGAGCTGGCTGTCGACCCGCACCTATTATGATCACATCAACAACCTGGTCCAGTCCCGTGCCGGCAAGCAGGCCAGTGCGCCGCTGCTGATCGAAAGCCTCGATTTTTCGGGAATGAGCCGCCTTTCCACTCCCGCAGAGTGGGCAAGTGCAGCCAAGGTGCTCGCCAGTTCGGCCAAGCGGCTCGAACGGGCCGGGGCGACGGCGATCGTGATCGGTGCCAATTCAATGCACAAGGTTTATGACGACGTCGCAGGGGCGGTTTCAGTTCCGGTGATCCACATCGCCGAATGCGTTGCGGAACGGATGGCGAAAAAGGGCGTGCGAAAGGCGGGGTTGATTGGCACGAGTAATGTGATGCTGGAGAGCTTCTACCGCCAAAAGCTGATTGCCCGGGATATTGAGCTGCTGCCGCCGGAGATGGCCTTCGTCGATACGCTCGACCGGATTATTTATGACGAGCTGCTGCTGGGCAAGGCCAGCCGCCAGGCGGAACGCGAGCTCAAGACCATCATCACCAATCTGGCGCAGGACGGGGCCGAGGCGGTGGTGCTGGGCTGCACCGAACTGGAAATGATCGTCGATGTCGACGCCAATGTCCTGCCGATCTACGATTGCACCCGGATCCATGCCGAGGCTGCGGTTGACTGGATCATGGGCGAGGATCAGGCCAAAGCTTGACCCGCGCACCATTTGCCTCTGACCCGGCGCGCAGCCGGGGCCGCGAGTTCCCGATCGAGGGGGCGCTCAATCGCGGCCCGCGCAGCGAGTACCAGCGCGACCGGGATCGGATCGTCCATTCGATTGCCTTCCGCCGGTTGCGCCACAAGACCCAGGTGTTCATCGCGCCCGATGGCGATCACTACCGCGTCCGGCTGACGCATAGCCTCGAAGTGGCGCAGATTGCGCGGGTCATCGCCCGTGCGCTCGGGCTGGACGAGGATCTGACCGAGGCGCTGGCCTTGGCCCATGACATCGGCCACCCGCCGTTTGGGCACGCCGGCGAAGAGGCCCTGAATGCCGCGCTGCAAAAACATGGCGGATTTGATCATAACGCGCACAGCCTCCGTGTGCTGATGCGGCTCGAATCGCCCTATTGCGAACATGAGGGGCTGAACCTGTCATGGGAACTGCTCGAAGGTCTGGCGAAACACAACGGCCCGGTCGGTCAGTCGACCTGGGCGCTGGCCGAACTTGACGCAGCCTTCCCGCTCCAGCTCGGTCAATGGGCTTCGCTCGAAGCGCAAGTTGCAGCGCTGGCCGATGACATTGCCTATGATAATCACGACATTGACGATGGACTCCGCGCCGGTTTCCTCGATCTGGACGAGCTGCTGGCGCTTGATTTCGTGGCCGATCAATGGCGCGCTGTGGAAGCGCGGTTCCCCTCCGCCCCGCGCGAGAGGCAATTGCGCGAACTGGTCCGCAGCCAGATCGGACTGATGGTCAATGACGTGATCGGTGAAACGGCGGCGCGTGCTTCCGGAATGGCGGATGTCAGCGATGTTCGCGGGGCAGGGCGAGCGACCGCAGCCTTCTCATCTGTGCTGGCGGATCAGGAACGCAGCCTGAAGCGGTTCATGTACGATAAACTCTATTACCACCCCGAACAAATCGGCACGGCCGAGCGCGCCCGGGAAGTGACGGCGCAGCTCTATGCCGCCTTTGCGCAGGACACGGCGCTGATGGATCGGGAATGGGCTGCCCGGCTTCCAGCGCAGGAACCGGAGCGCAGCCGGCACATTGCGGATTTTATCGCCGGGATGACAGATCGATACGCCATCTCTGCTCACGCGAAGATTTTCGGCCGGACACCGGAAGGGTTGCGCAATGTCTAGTCCCAAACGGATCGCGCTGGTCGGCGCGACCGGTCTGATCGGTTCTCGGCTGATCCAATACGGCGTTGGCCGCAGCGACTTTCGGATTGTCGGCATTGCCCGGCGCGAAGCCAACCTGCCCAAGGGCGCGCGGATGGAGCTGCTGGTGGCTGATCCGGCCAATTGGGGTGATGCAATCGCGGCGGCCTCGGCTGACGTGCTGGTCTGCGCGCTCGGCACCACCTGGCGTGCGGCGGGCAAGGATGAAGCGGCATTCCGCGCGGTTGACCAGCATCTTGTGCTGACCTGCGCCAAAGCGGCAAAGACTGCCGGGATCCGCCAGATGATCGTGATTTCCTCGGTCGGGGCCGACGCGATGTCGAAGAACTTTTACTTGCGGGTGAAGGGCGAGACTGAGCAGGCCCTGGGCAAGATCGGGATTCCGCGGCTCGACATATTGCGCCCTGGGCTGCTGCGCGGACCGCGCGGCGGAGATCGGCGGATTGGCGAGCATGTGGCCATGCTGGTCAGTCCGTTCTCCGATCTGCTGCTCCACGGCGAATTCCGGAAATATCGTTCGATCAAGGCGGATACGGTGGCTCAGGCGATCATTGGCCTTAGCCGCGAAAAGGCTGCCGGCCGGTTTGTGTTCGAGCATGATGCGATTCAGCGCGCTGCGCGCCGCGCGGGTTAAGAAAATTGACCAATTAGGGGGCGAAACTTTCTCAAGCGTTGACTCAATCACTCGAGGTGGCCATTTCGCCAGTGTCGCTGATCGCGCGGGAGAGTCCCGGTGATTCGTCTTCGGACGGACCGCTGGGCGCCGAAGGAGCAACCGCCCCGGAATCTCTCAGGCAAATGGACCGCGTGGGTCGATAGCGATGCTCTGGAAAGTGTTCTGCCTGATTTGGGCAGGGCCGCCGAAGGGGTAACCTTGTCAGTCCTTTAAAGGGCGAAGCGGGGGAAAGCTCTCAGGTTTCCGTGACAGAGGGGGCACCGAATCTGGTGCTATCTGTGCGGGAATTTTTTGTGAGCGAAACCAACGACATTGATGATGCGGAAGAGCTGGAAGTGCTCACCCTTCCGCTTGATACCTGGCATCGCGAGCGCGGCGCGCGGATGGTAGAGTTCGCCGGATACTGGATGCCGGTCCAATATGAGGGGATCATCGCCGAGCATCTGTGGACGCGGGAAAGCGCCGGATTGTTCGATGTGTCGCACATGGGCCAGCTGGTGATTTCGGGCGAGGGCGCAGATGCGGCGCTGGAAACACTGCTACCGATTGATCTTTCCACGCTGAAACTGGGCGACCAGCGTTATTCGCTGCTGCTGGACGAACAAGGCGGAATCCTCGACGATCTGATTGTCTCGCGTTGGCCGGCCGGCCTGTTTCTGGTCGTCAATGGCGCAACCAAATGGGATGATATTGCCCATTTGCGCGAAAATCTGCCCGATGAAGTGACGCTCAACCACCTTGATGAACAGGCCTTGCTGGCCTTACAAGGGCCCAAGGCTCTCGCCGCGCTGGAACGCCACGTTACCGGCGATTATCCGCTCTCCGCGCTGACCTTCATGCATTTCGGCAAGTTCGAGATTGCCGGGGTACAGGTGACTATCAGCCGGTCGGGCTATACCGGCGAGGACGGCTTCGAAATCTCCCTGCCAGCCGACGCGGCGGAGCGGATTGCCACTCAGTTGTGCGGTGAGCCCGAAGTGAAGCCGATCGGGCTTGGCGCGCGGGATTCATTGCGGCTTGAAGCCGGGCTGCCGCTCTACGGGCATGATCTGACCACCGAAACTGATCCGGTTGAGGCCGGACTGTCGTTTGCGATCAACAAGCGCCGCCGCACGGACGTCGAATTTCCCGGGGCAGATCGGATCGTCCCGCTGCTGTCCTCGGGTCCAGCGCGAAAAAGGGTCGGGCTTGCACTCGAAGGCCGGATGGCGGCGCGGGAGGGTGCGTTGATTTTTGTTAACAGTCAGGAAGTTGGCGTTGTTACATCAGGTGCTTTCTCACCCAGTCTTGAGCGTCCGATTGCCATGGCCTATGTCGATGCAGCCTGCGCCGCGCCTGACACCTCGCTCGAAATAGATGTCCGCGGTCGCCGGTTGCCCGCTCGCGTCGTGCCGATGCCCTTTGTCCCCCACCGCTATCACCGCTGAGGAGCGCAACCAATGACCCGCTATTATTCCCAGGACCATGAATGGATCGACGTTGACGGTGATACCGGTACCGTCGGCATCACCGATTATGCGCAAGGCCAGCTGGGCGACATCACCTTTGTCGATCTGCCAACTGCCGGAACCGTGCTGAAGAAAGGCGATGCGCCTTGCGTGGTCGATTCGGTCAAGGCCGCGTCGGATGTCTATTCGCCGGCCAGCGGTACGGTCTCGGACATCAATGACACGCTGGAAGGCGAACCGGAGCTGGTCAACACCGACCCCGAGAAGGGCGGCTGGCTGTTTCGGCTGACTTTGTCAGACCCGGCTGAACTCGCCGGACTGATGGACCGCGCGGCCTATGATCAATATGTGGCGGGGCTCTGAAGCGATGCGCTATTTGCCTCTGACCGCAGCTGATCGAACCGAAATGCTCGGCGTGATCGGTGCCACTTCGGTGGACGATCTTTTCGCCGATGTGCCGGCTGCCGCCCGGCTCTCCGGGCCGATTGCCGGCCTGCCGCTCCATTCCAGCGAAATGGCGGTTGAGCGTCATATGGGCGCGCTGGCGGCGAAAAACATCGCGGCGGGCAGTGTGCCGTTTTTCCTGGGGGCTGGGGCCTATCGGCACCATATTCCGGCGAGCGTCGATCATCTGATCCAGCGCGGCGAGTTCCTGACCGCCTATACGCCCTACCAGCCTGAAATCGCACAAGGCACGCTGCAGGTGCTGTTCGAGTTCCAGACCCAGGTTGCCCGGCTGTTTGGAACCGACATTGCCAATGCCTCGATGTATGATGGCTCGACCGCCTGCTGGGAAGCGGTGGCGATGGCCGGGCGGATTACCAGGAGAGGTAAGGCCGTGCTGTGCCGCGGGCTGCACCCGCATTACGTTTCGACAATCACTACCATGGCGAAATTCACCGGCGATACGATCGATTTTCGCGCGCCAAAGCTGGATGCGGCTCCCGACACCGCCGGGTTAATCGCAGCGATTGACGCGGAGACGTCTTGCGTCGTGGTCCAATATCCCGACATTCTTGGCCGGATCCCTGATCTGGCCGCAATCGCCGCTACTGCGCATGAACACGGGGCGCTGTTGGTCGCGGTAGTGACTGAGCCTGTTGCGCTCGGTCTGCTTGAATCGCCTGGTGCGCTTGGTGCGGATATCGTCGTGGGCGAGGGACAGGCGCTCGGCGTTGGGCTCAATTTCGGCGGGCCGTATCTTGGCTTGTTCGGCTGCCGCGAGAAGTTCGTTCGGCAGATGCCGGGAAGACTCTGTGGACAAACTGTGGACGCAGCGGGAAAACGTGGTTTTGTGCTGACGTTGGCAACCCGCGAGCAGCATATCCGTCGCGAGAAGGCGACGAGCAATATCTGCACCAATTCAGGACTTTGCGCGCTGGCATTCAGTATTCACATGACGTTGCTCGGCGGCGAGGGGCTGGGGCGGCTCGCCCGGGTCAACCATGCCCGTGCGCGCAGCACCGTAGAACGCCTCGCCAAGGTGCCGGGCGTCCGGGTGCTAAACGAGACATTTTTCAATGAATTCACCATCGTTCTGCCGTGTGACGCCCGCGAAGTGGTGCGTCTGCTGGCAGACCGGAAGGTGCTTGGCGGAGTTTCACTTGGCCGGCTCTATCCCCATGCAGACGACTTGTCGGGCGGCTTGCTGGTGACGGCCACCGAAACCACCACGGCGGAGGATATCGAAGCCTTTGCCCTCGCTCTGGAAGGAGTGCTGGCATGAACGCCCCCAACCCTTCGGGCTGGCGGCCCGCCTTGGGCCCAGTCGATGCGGCAGTTTCTCCCACCGTCAGCGGTGATCGCGCCTTGATGCTGGAAGAGCCACTGATCTTCGAGCTGGGTGGTGCGGACAAGTGCGGTGTGGATATCGAACCGCCCGAGCATGAACCGCTTCCCGCGTTGGTCAAGTTCCTGCGGGCCGAGCCGCTCGCGCTCCCCGGACTGAGCGAACCGGAAACGGTGCGTCATTATACCCGCCTCAGCCGTCAGAACTATGGCATCGATCTGGGTCCGTTCCCGCTTGGCTCTTGCACGA
This sequence comes from Novosphingobium sp., assembly GCA_031413595.1. Lineage (GTDB taxonomy): Bacteria > Pseudomonadota > Alphaproteobacteria > Sphingomonadales > Sphingomonadaceae > Novosphingobium. Next base: position 3,233 of record JANOFJ010000218.1, on the reverse strand, counting down.
TGAAGCACAATCCGCGGCTCAATGAAAAGGTCGCACGGCTGCCCGGGTTTGCCGACATCCACCCACTTCAGCCGCAACATACGGTGCGCGGGGCGCTGGAAGTGATCAATCAACTGGCCGAGTGGCTGATCGCGCTCACCGGGATGCACGGGGTGGCGATGACGCCCAAGGCGGGCGCGCACGGCGAACTGTGCGGACTGTTGTGCATCCGCGCAGCGCTTGAAGCGCGCGGCGATCCGCGCGCGGTGGTGTTGGTGCCTGAAAGCGCCCATGGCACCAATCCCGCAACCGCTGCCTTTGCCGGCTACCGGGTCGAGAGCATCCCTGCGACGGCGGCAGGCCGGGTTGATCTGGCGGCGCTGCAGGCACGCCTCGGACCTGACATAGCCGCGGTGATGATCACAAATCCCAATACTTGCGGGCTATTTGAGGGCGATCTTAAGACCATTTCCGATGCGGTTCACGCCGCCGGCGGCTTCGTTTATTGCGATGGGGCCAATTTCAACGCGATCGTCGGCAAGGTTCGGCCCGGCGATCTTGGTGTCGATGCGATGCACATCAACCTCCACAAGACCTTTTCAACCCCGCATGGCGGCGGCGGCCCTGGTTCGGGGCCAGTGGTGTTGTCCGAGGCCCTATCGCCCTACGGCCCGTTGCCGTGGACGGCTCGGCAGGCCAATGGCACGGTCTGGCTGATCGAGGAGGAAGACGCAGCCGATGCACTGCCTGACAGCTTTGGCCGAATGGCGGCGTTTCACGGCCAGATGGGCATGTTTACCCGTGCGCTGACGTACATCCTGAGCCACGGCGCGGACGGCCTCGCCCGTGTCGCCGAGGATGCGGTGCTCAACGCCAATTACGTTTTGCGAAGCCTTGACGATGTACTCGATGCGCCGTTCGGCTCGAGCGGCCCCTGCATGCATGAGGCATTGTTCAGCGACGATGGGCTGGCAGAGGGCTTCTCGACGCTCGATATCGCCAAGGGGCTGATCGACGAGGGTTTCCACCCGATGACGGTCTATTTCCCGCTGGTCGTCCATGGCGCGATGCTGATCGAGCCGACTGAGACTGAAAGCAAGGCCGGGCTCGATCGTTTCATTGGCTCGATGCGGCACCTTGCCGCGCGGGCCAAGGCGGGTGATAGCGAGCTCAAGAGCGCGCCGCATTTTGCCCCGCGCCGCCGGCTTGACGAAACACTTGCCGCTCGCAAACCGGTGCTCACCTGGCAGGGTGAAGGGGAGTAAAGCAGATGTGGGCTACGCTGTTCAGCCTGACCAACGGCATTGCGATGTTTGGCTGGCTGCTGCTTGCAGCGCTGCCGCGGCGGCCATTGGTGACTACCACCGTGCTCTATCTTGGTGTGGCGTTGCTGTGTTTGACCTACGCTGTGATGTTTGTGCTATTGTTCAGCGCGAGCGTCGATCCAGGGCGGTTGGCTGGTGCGAAACCGGCAGATATCAGCGATTATTCGATCCCCGGAATCCGTGCGCTGTTCCAGTCTGATGGTGGAATCGTGCTGGGTTGGACGCATTATCTGGCGTTCGATCTGTTTGTCGGACTGTGGATTGCCAAGGATGCCGATGCCAAGGGCTTTTCGCGGATCATCCAGCTGCCGATCCTGTTTGCCACCTTGATGGCAGGGCCGATCGGCTTGTTATTGTGGCTGATGATCCGCGAAGGCCGGGCGCGAGCGGCGGGCCGCCCACGCTAATTATCGGATAGCGCGGCTGCCAGCCTGGCCGACTGACTCGATGTCATTGCCCAGACCCTTGACGGTGTTGCAGGCAGTGGCGCTGAGGATGATGCCGGTTGCGGCAAGAGCGATCAGGGCTTTACGAAACATGGTGTTCTCCTTCGAATCTGTTGGACCAAGTATATGCGTGTTGCAAAGTGAATGCACGGTTAGCGTGAAAGTTCCCTTAATCGGCTGTGCTGGCAGCGGTTGGCGGGCTGCGCCGATACAATGAATGCTCACGCCAAGCGATCACCAAGCCGGCCGCAATGATCGCCGGTGCGCCCAGCCATGTGGCAACGGGCGGCAGATGATCCCACACCAGCCAACCAAACAGTGTGGCCCAGATCAGCGCCGAATAATCCATCACGATCACGCTGGCGACCTGGCCAAAGCGCAGCGAGGCGGTGAGCAACAGCTGGCCAGCGCCGCCGATCACTCCGATCGCCATGAGCAACGCCCATTGCTGGGGGCTGTGCTGGGTCATGACGAATGGCAATGCCGCCGCGAGGAACGGCACGCTCAACGCGGCGAACCAGAATACGATACTGAGCGGCTCGTCGGTCCGGGCCAGATCCCGGACCTGGATGCTGATAAGCGCAACCATGAAGCTTGCGCCAAGGCCAACCGCCGCTCCGAGCGGGGGAATCGTCGAATGACCGGGCTGGGTGATGATCACAACCCCGGCAAAACCCAATGCCACCGCGAGCCAGCGCACCGGGCCGACCTTTTCGCGCAGCAACAGCACAGACAGGATCACTGCGAAGATCGGCGTGGTGAAGCCCAGCGTGGTCGCCTCGGCCAACGGCAGCAGTGTGACCGCGCCGAAGTTCAGAAACATGCCGATCACGCCGATCAATGCGCGACGGGCATGTATTGGCAAACGATTGGTTGCAAGGCGAGAGACCTGTCTGCGCCAGCCCAGCCATCCAAGCAGGATCGGGACCGTAAGTGCCTGCCGCCAGAACAAGATCTCGGCGAGAGCAACCCCGCTCTGCGCGGTATACTTGACCAGCATCAACAAGGTTGCCAGCACTGCGACCGCGATCAGCCGCAGGCCGAGGGCAAGCAGGGGCTTCTGGGTCATATCCACCCCTCCGCTTAAGTGCACCGACAAGGAGTGACAAGCTTTGGGGTTATGGGATCAGCTCGATCAGGATTGGGTCGAGTGGCTGCTGCTGCCGGGTCTGGCCTGCGCCGCGCTGGCTGTGATCGCCTTGCTTGGCGATCGCCGCAGGTTGCGCCGGAGCAACCCAGATGCAGTGGGCTTCATGCCGTGGACAACAGTGTTCTTCTGGAGCTTTGCCGCGGCCTGCGTATTCATGGTGCTGGCGGCGCGGAGCCGGTTCGGAGCTTAGAGGCAGGCCTCGAGATACGCCTGATCGAACCCGTACATCCGGGCTTTTTCAACCCTCGCTGTAGGCATACACCCACAGACTCACCAGCAATTGCGGATCCCACGCCTCCCGCCCCGCCTGCCCCTGCCGTGTCTTCACCGACG
>JANOFJ010000217.1:0-1858 GCA_031413595.1 Novosphingobium sp. | reverse complement strand
CTTGTCGAAGGACGCGCGCCAGGCCTGCCCAATCAGCCCGGAATAACCGCCTGCGCTTCGCGTCCGTCGCCTTGCGGCGCGGCCATGATGTCACGGGTCACCGCGCCCTTGGCAACGGTGTTGGTGGCCGGATCGCCGACTGTCGAGCGGATCGACGGGGCAGCGGTGCCAGCCCGGTTTAGCGTGGTCTTTTCCAATTCGCTGCGCGGCGACGGGCCGCCGAACAGGGCATCCAGGGTCTGCTGCTGGGTGGTGCCTTCGGTTGGACGCGGTGCGCCCGGAGCCGGCGGAGCCAGCGAGAAATCGGGCGGAACCACCAGCGGCGCCTGGCGCTGCACAGCGAATTCATCGGGCCGGTCGCGGTTGAAAAGCCCGGTGCTGCCGCAGCCGGCGAGCAATGTTGAAACGCCCGTAAGGACGAGTAGGGCAGGGATCTTGCGCATGTTAATCAGCTCTCCGTGGCAGGCTCTGCCGTGTCGTTCGGTTTCTCTGGCAGCTTTTCGCGCGAAAGGAACGAACGGGCAAGGATAATCAGGACGCCGATCGTGATGGCAGCATCCGCGAGGTTGAAAATCAGGAACGGGCGAAACTCGCCGAAATGGAGGTCGGCATAATCAATCACAAAGCCGAAGATGTAGCGATCGCGGATATTGCCCATCGCCCCGCCCAGCACCAGGCCCAGCGGAATGATATCGCCGAGCCGCTTTTCGCGGCATATCCAGATGAACACGATAGCCGCGATCCCCGAGGTAAGCGCGACCAGCAGCCAGCGCATTTCCATCGAGTCAGCGGTCAGCAGCCCCAGCGAGATGCCGTAATTGGCGGTCCAGCGCAGATCGAAGAACGGCAACAGATCAATCACGCCGCGTTGGTCGAGCTTGAGCGACACGCGGACAAACCATTTCAGCCACTGGTCGGTGCCGTAGATCGCGGCGGCGATGATCAGCCCGAACAGACGCGCTGTGGCGGTAGGGTGGCGGGCAAACAGGCTCATAGCGCCGCTTCCATCGCGCCGACGACATGATCGCAACGTGAACAAAGCGCCCCGTCCGAGGTGACGTCCGGCAGGTGCCGCCAGCAGCGGCCGCATTTGTGGTGGGTGGTGGGCTTCACAGCGATTCGAGCTTGAGAAGCACGACCGGGGATGGACCCGTTTACCACCTCGTCAACTAGCCGCACTTCCGCAGAAATGAACAACTCTGCCAGATTGGTCGCCTGCAAAATCAGGGTGTCCTCGTGACGATGAATATCGATTTCTACTTCAGCAGCCAAACCTGAGCCAACCAACTTGTCACGGCGAAGTGGCTCAATCGATTCTGTCGCGTCGGAGCGATTCTGGCGAATTACACCCCATTTTTCGATCAATTCGATATGTGGATGTCTTGCTGGTTCAGATGCGGTAATTGCATCGCTCCAAGCCTTTTCAAACTCACCAACTGGAAGCACGGTGTCGGGCACGATCCCATCAAGGGAAACTTCCGGCCACTCCAGCAAATGCACCGAACCCCTATCCGGAAACCGCGTCCCCCAGACCTCTTCCGCGGTGAACACCAGCACCGGCGCGGCGTAGCGCACCAGCGCGTGGAACAGCGTGTCGAGGACGGTGCGGTAGGCCATCCGCTTGGGATCATCTGCGGCATCGCAATAGAGCGAATCCTTGCGGATATCGAAGAAGAACGCCGACAAATCCTCGTTGCAGAAGTCAGTCAGCGCGCGGGTGTAGGTGTTGAAGTCGAAATCCGCGACCGCCTGTTTCAACGTCGCGTCGAGGCCGGCCAGCAGCGACAGCATATAGCGTTCGAGTTCGGGCATCGCGTCCACCGCGACCCGCTCGTCTTCGCTAAACCCGTCGAGCGCG
>JANOFJ010000216.1:0-13657 GCA_031413595.1 Novosphingobium sp. | reverse complement strand
CTTTGCCAGCCAGTCCTCCAGCCATTTGATCGAATAATCGCCGTTGATGATATCCGGCTCGGTCAGAAGCGCCTGATGCAGCGGGATCGAGGTTTTGACCCCGGCGATCACCATTTCCTCCAGTGCGCGCCGCAGCCTCATGATGCAGCCTTCGCGGGTGCGGCCGTAGACGATCAGCTTGGCGATCATTGAATCATAATAGGGCGGGATCCGGTAGCCGGCATACAGCCCGCTATCGACCCGCACATGCATGCCGCCCGCCGCGTGGTAATTGGTGACAAGGCCGGGTGAGGGGGTGAAGTTGAACGGGTCCTCGGCGTTGATCCGGCACTCGATCGCGTGGCCCTTGAACTCGATGTCTTCCTGTTTGACCGAGAGCGGCTTGCCATCGGCGATCCGGATCTGTTCGCGGACAAGATCAACCCCGGTGATTGCCTCGGTAACCGGATGTTCGACCTGCAGGCGGGTGTTCATCTCGATGAAGTAGAACTCGCCGTTTTCCCACAGGAACTCGATCGTCCCCGCGCCGCGATAGGACATGTCGGCCATCGCCTTGGCAACGATCCCGCCCATCCGCATCCGGTCTTCCTGCGAAATGACCGGGGAGGGGGCTTCTTCCAGCACCTTCTGGTGGCGGCGCTGCAGCGAGCAATCGCGCTCGCCCAGATGGATAGCATTGCCATTGCCATCGCCGAACACCTGAAATTCGATATGACGCGGATTGCCGAGGTATTTTTCGAGATAGACCGTCGCATCGCCGAACGCGGCCTTGGCCTCAGAGCCCGCCTGCTGCATCAGCGTTTCAAGCTCGTCAGGCCCGGTGCAGACCTTCATTCCCCGCCCGCCGCCGCCGCTCGCAGCCTTGATGATCACCGGATAGCCGATTTCCGCAGCGATTTTGGCCGCTTCGACTGGATCGGTGATCGGGCCATCAGACCCCGGAACCAGCGGCATACCCAACGCGCCGGCGGTGCGCTTGGCCTCGATCTTGTCACCCATGGTGCGGATATGTTCGGGCTTGGGACCGATCCAGGTGATCCCGTGGGCTTCGACAATCTCCGCAAACTGGGCGTTTTCCGACAGGAACCCATAGCCGGGGTGGATCGCATCGGCATGAGCAATCTCTGCCGCCGAAATGATCGCTGCAACGTTGAGGTAGCTGTCCTTGGCCGCAGGCGGACCGATGCAGACGGCATGATCAGCCAGACGGACGTGCATCGCATCTGCATCGGCAGTGGAATGCACCGCAACCGTCTCGATCCCCATCTCATGCGCCGCGCGGTGAATCCGTAGTGCGATTTCGCCCCGGTTGGCGATCAGCAGGCGCTGGATTGCCATAGGCTCAGGCGACCACCACCAGCGGCTGGTCAAATTCGACCGGCTGCGCGTTTTCGACCAGGATGGCGGTGACCGTGCCGGCACTGGGCGCGGTAATGGTGTTCATCACTTTCATCGCCTCGATAATGACCAGCGTGTCGCCGGCCTTCACCTTGCTGCCAATTTCGATGAAGTTGGGCGAACTGGGCTCAGCAGCAAGATAGACCGTGCCGACCATCGGTGATTTGACAGCATTGGCGTCAATTGCCGGAGCGGGAGCAGCAACAGGAACAGCGGGAGCTGGCACGGCAGCGGTCGGCGCCGCGACAGCGTGGACAGCCGCAACGGGCGCGGCCTGGCGCGCCACCTTGATCTTGCGATTGCCGTCCTCAACCTCAATCTCGGTGAGGCCGGTTTCAGCCAGCAGTTCAGCCAGCTCGCGCACCAGCGCAGTATCGATACTCATGCCGCCGGAACTCCGGCTGGCGCCCTTTTCGTCGGCCATGCGATCCTCATGGTTGCCTGTCGATCAGCCTATGCGCGGCGGTGATGGGCTAGGCAAGGGCCGAAATGGCAGTTTTGTTTCACAGCGCAGCGGCGGCCTCAAGCGCGAGCAAGTAACTCTGCGCGCCGAACCCTGCAATCGATCCCTTGGCTGCCATTCCGACATAGCTCTTGTGGCGAAATTCCTCGCGCGAGTGGGGATTGGAGAGATGCACCTCGATCACTGGCGTCGTGACTGACCGGATCGCGTCATACAGCGCGATGCTGGTGTGGGTGAAGGCTCCGGCATTGAGCAGTACGGCCTTGATACCGCCAGACTGGGCTTCATGGATCCAGTCGAGCAAATGGCCCTCGTGATTCGATTGGCGCATCTCGACTGTGAGGCCGAGCGACACCGCCCGGGCCGTCAGCCGTTCTGCAATATCATCCAGCGTATCGGTTCCGTAAACCTCAGGCTCGCGCGTGCCGAGCAGGTTCAGATTTGGTCCATTGAGGACATAGATAGTGGTGGAAGACATGTTTTCGCCCCGCTGGAACCCTTGGCAGTGCTGCGGTCCATAGCCTGAGCCTGCGCGCAGGCAAAGCCGTGTTGCGCGGGCATGCGGACTTGCATTTGCTGTTGGGTTCAGCCTGAGGTGTCAAGGTTGCGAATTGCGGGTCTGCTCCGCAGGCTAATTCGCGACGACTTACTCCACGGGATCGGGTTCGGGTTCGGGCTCGACCTCCACAACCTGCGCACCGGCGGCATCCTTTGCTGCCTGTTCGGCCCGATCGGCTGCCTTTTCGGCCCGTTCGGCGGCTGCATTTGCCGCGCCGACCTGCTCTGCAAGGTCAGTATCTCGTCCGGAACAGCCGCCCAGCAATACTGCCCCAGCGGCGACAAAGGCCAGCGCAGCGCCCATCGGCGGCCGGTTTCCACTCATCCTGCTCACATCAAGACTCCTTCCGCTCCCTAGTGGGCGAAGCTTCGAATCTGTTGTTAGCAGGAAAAGATTACCCGAAACTAACCAAGGTGCGCTGCGCCATAACTCTTTTTACGTTCAGCTGTCGCTGCCGGCGATCTTGCCCCACTGGCGGGCGACCGTATAGCCAAGGTAGCCGGTGCCGAACAGCGCATAGAGCGGCTCGGGCAGGCCGTTCAGATAGGATGTCATCCCGGCGCTGATCGCTTGCGCGGCACCGGGATGAAAAGCTGCGATAATTCCCATCGGCACGGCCCACAGGATCATGGCATACATCACATAAAGAAAGCTCGGCCGGGCGCGACTGGTCCACGGGTCGGCGGAATTTGCCTCGGCCACCACTGCTGAAAGCCGCGCCTGCAGCGTCTCCATTTCCTGCGAGCCTTGCAGTTTGATGAGTTCCAGCTTGGCTCTCTCGCGCGCGGCTTTGTCGGGGAGGACCTTGTCGATGATCGAGGCGAGCGGGCCGATCAGGGACTCGAGAATGGGCATGAATACACTCCTTCGGGGATTGAGGGAGCAAGCCATGTAACCAAAAAGGTTCGTGTAGGAAAACCGTGTGTTGGTTTTGCGCGCCCGCGAAAAACCTCCGCCGGACGTCTTGCCGCGGCCAACATCGGCGCTCGCGGCGGAAATTGGTCGGGACGAGAGGATTCGAACCTCCGACCCCCACACCCCCAGTGTGATGCGCTACCAGGCTGCGCTACGTCCCGACCGTCAAGGGCCCGCCGATGACGGGACCAAGGAGCGCGCGCTATAGGCAGGCATGGGGCGGATGGCAAGCGGATCGCGCCGGCTGGGGGCAGCGGTTGGATCGTACCTTGAACTCGCTGCTCACAGCGCCATCTGATGAAGCAGATGGCGTGGTGGGCGGCCAAGGTCATCGCGTTGCTATCGATGGGCTTTGCTGCTAGTCGCGCGCCTTTCCGGCACGGCATGCTGTGCCAAAGCCTGCCTCAACGGCCCCCGCAAGAAAGCAGTTTCATCTATGAGCAGCCCGATCCTCTCCGTCCTGTCAGCCGCTGCTTCGGCTTCCGGTGCGCCGCCAGCCTGGCTGCAGTTCCTGCCGCTGGTGGCAATGGGCGTGATCTTTTGGCTGCTGATCCTGCGCCCGCAGATGCGCCGCCAAAAGGAACAGCAGGTCAAGCTTGGCGCGATCAAGAAGGGCGATCAGGTGCTGACCGGCGGCGGCTTGCTGGCCAAGGTCATCAAGGTTGACGATCATTATGTCGATCTGGAACTGGGTCCGAATGTGAAGGTCAAGGCGCTGAAATCGACAATCGCCGATGTGATCCCGCCGGGCGGCGCCAAGCCTGCCAACGATTGATCGTTCGATCCTTACGATATCTGAAAGAGCCAACTGACGATGCTCGATTTTCCCCGCTGGAAACAGATCTGGCTGTGGCTGCTGACGCTGACCATTTGTGCCGCCGCGCTGCCTTCGCTTGGTTCGGTGGCCGGGCTGTCGTGGCCTGCAATGCTGCCTGCGCCGCGGATCAATCTTGGCCTTGACCTTGCCGGTGGCAGTCACATCCTGCTGGAAGCCAATCCAGAGCAGGTAACCCGTCAGCGGCTGGAAAGCATGGAGGAAAGCGTTCGCGCCCGGCTCCGTCAGGCGGAACCGAAAATCCGCGTTGGTGATATCTCGACCAAGGATGGCACGCTCAGCTTCATGGTCGAAGATCCTGCGCAGCTTGATGCGGCGCGCGATCAGGTTCTGCCGCTGACTACCGGGGCGGGCCTGACTGGCCAGCGTGACTGGGACATCAAGATGGTCGATGGCTCACGGATCGTGATGACCCCGACGGCCGAAGGCATCAAGCTTGCGGTTACGCAGGCAATGGACACCGCAACCGAAGTGGTCCGCAAGCGGATTGACGCGCTGGGCACGCGCGAGCCGACGATCATCCGCCAGGGCGCCGACCGGATCGTGGTCCAGGTGCCGGGCCTCAAGGATCCGGCCGCGCTCAAGGAATTGCTCGGCCAGACAGCCAAGCTGGAATTCAAACTGGTCGATGGCACGGCAGCGCCCAGCGACATCGCCCAGGGCATCGCCCCGCCGGGCAGCGAAATCGTGCCTTTTGCGGACCAGCAACCGGGCCAGGAGGTTTCCTCTATCGCGGTGCGGAGACTCGGCGGGATCAAAGGCGATTCGCTGACCAATGCCCAGCAAAGCTATGAACAGCAGACCAATCAGCCGGTTGTCTCGATAACTTTTGACCAGCAGGGCGGTGCCAAATTTGCCAAGCTGACAACCGAAAATGTCGGCAAGCCGTTCGCCATCATCCTCGACGGCAAGGTTCTGTCGGCCCCCAATATCAACGAGCCGATCCTGGGCGGGAGCGCACAGATATCGGGCAACTTTACGGTAGCGAGCGCCAACCAGCTGGCCATCGCGCTGCGCTCCGGTGCGCTGCCGGTTGACCTCAAGGTGGTCGAAGAGCGCACTGTCGGGCCCGATCTTGGCGCGGATTCGATCCGCAAGGGCATGATCGCGATGCTGATCGGCAGCACGGCGCTGATTGCCTTCATCCTCGCCACGTATGGCCGCTTCGGACTTTATGCCTGCTCGGCGCTGGTGCTCAACGTGCTGATGATCCTGGGCGTCATGGCGATTGTCAACACGACGCTGACCTTGCCTGGTATTGCCGGCTTCGTGCTGACGATCGGTGCCGCGGTGGACGCCAACGTGCTGATCAATGAGCGGATCCGCGAAGAGCGGGCGCGGGGGAGGCGCGTCGTCCAGGCGGTCGAAGTCGGTTACAAGGAAGCCAGCCGGGCGATTTTCGATGCCAATATCACCAATGTCATCGCGGCGGTGCTGATGTTCCTGTTCGGCTCCGGTCCGGTGCGCGGGTTCGCCATCGTCCTGATGATCGGCATCGTAACTTCGGTATTCACTGCCGTTACCCTGACCCGGATGTGGGTCGCCACCTGGCTGCGCCGCTCGCGGCCAACTGACATTATCTTGTAAGAGGCGGCACCTGCGATGAAACTCCTCAAGCTTGTCCCCGACAACACCAACATCCGCTTTCTGCGGTGGCGGGTACCGTTCTATGTGATCAGCCTGCTGCTGATGGCGGCGTCTTTGACGCTGGTCATGACGCGCGGGCTTAATCTGGGTGTCGATTTCGTCGGCGGACAGATGATCCGGGTTACCTTCCAGAATACTCCCGAGGCTCCGGTTGGCGAGCTGCGCGGGACGGTTGCGAAGCTGGGCTATGGCGATCCGATCATCCAGCAGTTCGGCAAGCCAAACGAGATCTCGATCCGGATGAAGCTGCCCGAAGGCTCGGATGGCGATGCGGGACTGGCGGCAAAAATGGCGACCAAGATCACGGCCGCGATCAAGCAAGGCCATCCCGACGCGCGGATTGATGGGGTCGATTCGGTTTCGGGCAAGGTCTCGGGCGAGCTGTTCCGCACCGGGATGCAGGCGCTGATCGCGGCGATGTTTGCAATCTCGATTTATATCTGGGTGCGGTTCGAATGGCAGTTCGGGGTGGGCGCGCTGTTCAGTTTGCTTCACGACGTTACGCTGACACTGGGTTTGTTTGCCGTGACTCAGATGGAGTTCGATCTCAACATCGTTGCCGCGTTGCTGACGCTGATCGGTTATTCGCTTAACGATACGATCGTTGTCTATGATCGGATTCGCGAAAATCTGAAGAAATTTCGCCGAATGCCGCTGCCCGAACTGCTCGATCTATCGGTCAATGAGACGCTTTCGCGAACGATCGTCACCTCCACCTCGATGTTGATTACGCTGCTGGCGCTGCTGGTACTGGGTCCGGGGGTTATCTTTGGTTTCACCGCGGCGATCACGCTGGGCATTTTCGTCGGAACCTATAGCTCGGTCTATATGGCCGCACCGATCCTGATCTGGCTCAAGGTAACATCGAACAGCTTTGTGCCAGTCGAGACGGCGATGGACCGGCAGGAAAAACTGGCGCGCGAGCGGGGTTAGCGCGCGGCCAGCAGCCGCCAAAAGGCAACCAGTTCGGCCGCATTGCGATCCCAGTTGAACCGCGCGGCATTGGCCGCCACATCGGCTTGCGAAGGCGGATTGGCGAGCAGTTCGCGCACCGCAGCGGCGATTGAGGCGGGATCGCGCGCTGCAATCCGCCCGGCGCTGGCATCCCGCACCACTTCCAGCGCGCCGCCGATTGCCGGGATCACCAGGGGCGCGCCGCAAGCAAGTGCCTCGACCCAGGCGTTGGCAAGGCCCTCGCGCTCGGACGGCAGCACTGCGGCGTCGGCAGCGCTGAACAGCAGCGGCAGCAATGCATGGCTGACTTGCCCCAGGAAATGAACCCGCTCCGCCAATCCCAGATCAGCAGTCAGCGCGCGCAGAGCGGCCTCGTCCGCGCCCACTCCGGCCAGTGCCAGCCGCGCGTCGGGAAGCTCCTGCAGCGCCGCTATCGCCAGCCGCTGGCCCTTGATCGGGATTAACGCTCCGGTAGCGACTAGCAGCGCTCCGTCGGCAGGAATCGCCAGCGCAGGCAGGGCGGCGATCTTGGCGCGGGCTTCGGCGCGGGGCTGCGGCTGGAACCGGCTATGCTCGAGCCCGGTGTAGTGAACGGTTATCTTTTTACCGGGCATCCCCAGCGCAGCCATGTCCTGTTTCAGCGCAGCCGAGACCGCCAGCATCCCGGCTGCCTGGTCCGCCGCGTCGCGCATCTGCGCCAGCGCGCGCGGCCGCTCGCCCCAATAGAGGATATCGCCGCCACGCGCCTTGACCGACAGCGGCAGGTGCAGTTGGGCCGCGATCAGCGCGGCTGCGGGGCCATCGGGAAAGAAGAACTGCGCATCGACCAGATCGAACGGCCGTTCCGCATGGAGCCGCTTGACCAGCGGCATAATCGCGCGTGCGATCCGGCCCGGATTTGTGTCGGACCCAAACCGCGGGATCGTCCGAAAGTGGGGATGATGGACAGTGATGCCATCCAGCCTCGAGACAGCCGGACCAGCTGCCAGACTGTGATAGGGTTCACGGCGCGCGAGCGGCCAGGGCGGTATCCCCAGCGGATTGACCATGACCAGATCGACGTCGCCGCGCGCTGCAACTGCCTTCATCTGATATTCGACGAACTTGCCAAACGCGGGTCGCTGCGGGCTGGGGAACAGGGTGCTGAGCGAAAGTACGCGCAGGTCGCTCACAGCTTGCGCACCAGCATTTCCGCAACCGCCAGCCAGGCCGGACTGTCGATAATTACTTGTCGCTGGCCCGGCCCGGGTGGGAGCAGGGCAATGCGGCTTTCGTGGCGGTCAATCATCCGCCCAAAGGCAAAGCGGCCACCAGCGCGCGGGGCCAGCACATCGCGGTTGAGCAGCCGGGTAAAGCCATCGGGCTGGGTCTGACGGAGCCACAGCTGGTCACCGGCGCGATATTCGCCCGCGCTGGCTTCGACCGACATAGCCACCAGTGGGCCATCCCCGCCAAGTGCAGAGGGAAGTATGGCATCACGCGGAGCGGCTAGCGCCTCGGCGCCCTGATCGCTCAGCCGCGCGATCAGCTGCGGCTGGGCAGATACCTCGCCCCGAACCAGCAATTCGGGCTCAACTCCCAGCGCGGCTGCAATCCGGTTCATCCAGATCAGCGAGAGATTGCGCATGCCCGTTTCGAGTCGTCCGATCGTTTGGGCGGTGGTGGGCGGGGTGCAGCGCGCGGCAACATCGGCCAGCGTGAGGTTCTTTTCACGCCGGATATCGCGGATGCGGTTGATCATTCGGTGTAGCCTTTAACCAAATCGGTTTTTCTCTTTCCTACAACAAGCCACTTTTGGCAAGTGCTCTGTTCAGCAAAGAGGGATTCAACGATGCAGCGCAAACTTGTCGAACGGGAACTGACCGATGCGGGCCCGACCAATCATCCGCCCCGGCGCGGGCGGCGCAGCGTAACTGTGAACCTGTGCGAATCGCCGCTCGGCTGGCTCCATGCGCGAGGCCATTTGAGCGACGTGCAATTTGCGGCGGGCGAACTGCTGCGCGCCGATTGGGAACGGGCCCAACTTGCGCCGGGCATAACCATGCGCTGGGATGTGGTGCGGATCAGGGGGAGCGGCGGCGAGAGCGGCCTCAATCCGACAGAACGCCAGATTGCCGCACGGACGCGTTTTGCGGGGGCAACCGAGGCAGCAGGGCCGGGCCTCGCCGATATCCTCTGGCGGGTGGTCTGCGCCGGAGAAGCCTTGCCTGATGCCGAACGCGCCATGGCCTGGCCAGTCCGCAGCGGCAAGCTGGTGCTGAAACTGGCGCTGGATAGGGTGGCGGGGTTTTACCGGATCGGGTGAAATTCAGCCCTCAACCAACTCTGCCAGAACCAGCCAGCGCTCCTCGTCGGCGTCCTTGTCGGCGCGGGCTTTGGCGATAGCGGCGGTCAAGGCGGCGAATTTGGCGGGGTCGCGGCTGTAGAGCGCGGGATCGTGCAGTGCTGCCTCATCGCGAGCAATCGCCGCCTCCAGTTCCTCGATCCGGACCGGCAGCAGCTCGTAGTCGCGTTGGTCCTTGTAGGTGAGTTTGGCCTTGCGGGCTGACGGAGGTGGCGGCGCTTCGGTGTCTCGACTTCGCTCGACACGAACGGATGTGGTTTTGGCTGTCCGCTCCCTGCGTTGCTTCTCCCAATCGGCATAACCGCCCGCGACAATATCGACCTTGCCGCTGCCATCCAGCCCCAGCGTGACCGTCACCGTGCGATCGAGGAAGTCCCGGTCGTGGCTGACGATCAGCACCGTGCCATCGTAGTCCGCGATCACTTCCTGCAGCAGATCGAGCGTTTCGAGATCCAGATCATTGGTCGGCTCGTCGAGCACCAGCAGATTGGATTTACGCGCAAATTCGCGGGCCAGCAGCAACCGCGACCGTTCGCCGCCCGACAGCGTGCCGATCTTGGCATCGACCATCCCCGGCTCGAACAGGAAATCCTTGAGATAGCCCTGCACATGTTTGCGGATGCCGCGCACATCGACCCAGTCACCGCCCTCGGCCAGAATATCGCGGATGCTCTTGTCCGGGCTCATCAGGCTGCGTTGCTGGTCGATCAGCACTCCGTTGAGGGTCTTTGCGAGGGTTATCTGGCCCTCGTCCGGGGCCAAATCGCCGGTCAGTAATCTCAGCAGCGTGGTCTTGCCCGAGCCGTTGGCCCCGACCACGCCGATCCGGTCACCGCGGGTAATCCGAAGCGAGAAATCCTTGATAATGACCCGGTCGCCAAACCGCTTGGTCACCTTGTCGGCAACGATCACCGCCTTGGTCTTCACATCATCGGTGGCCAGCTTCAGTTTCGCCGTTCCGCCAGGCGTGAGCATCGCGGCCCGCTGGGCGCGCATTTCCCAAAGTTTTTCGAGCCGGCCCTGGTTGCGCTTGCGCCGTGCGGTGACGCCGCGTTCCAGCCAATGCGCCTCAAGCTTCAGCTTGGCGTCCATCTTGTCGGCAGCGCGGGCTTCTTCGGCATAGATCGCCTCCATCCACAGCTCATATCCGCCAAATCCGATGTCCTTGCGGCGCAGCGACCCGCGATCGAGCCACAGTGTCGCCTTGGTCAGTCGCTCGAGGAATGTGCGGTCATGGCTGATCGCGACGAAAGCACCCTTGTATCGCGCCAGCCAGCTTTCCAGCCAGTCGATCGCGGCCAGATCAAGGTGATTGGTCGGCTCGTCCAGCAGCAGCAGATCTGGCTCTGAGGCGAGCGCCCGGGCCAGCGCCGCGCGCCGCCGTTCGCCGCCGCTGGCGCTGTCCGCCGGGCGGGCAAGGTCAATTCCGAGCTGGCTGGCAATCGCCTCGACCTCGTGGCGGGGCGGGGCATCGGGCTCGTGCAGCGCAAAATCCATCAGCGTGGCATAGCCGGTGAAGAACGGATCCTGCTCCAGCATCACAACCTTGGTGCCCGGCTGGACCGAACGCTTGCCCCGGTCTGCCTCGATCTGATCTGCGATCAGGCGCAGCAGCGTGGTTTTGCCGACGCCGTTGCGGCCGATCAGTGCCAGCCGGTCGCGCGGACCGATGTGCAGGTCGAGTCCTTGAAACAGCCAGCCCGATCCCTGGATCAGGCCAAGCTGCTCCCAGCTGAGGATTGGTGCGAGCGCCATGGTGCGCGGCCCCTAGCTGCTCTGCTGCCGCGTTGACAAGCTGCGAAGGGAGCGGGATGAAGGCTTATGCGCACAGTATGGCTTAATGGTGAGTGGCTTCCTGAAAACGCGGCCCATGTTTCGATCTTCGATCGCGGGCTGCTGTTCGGTCAGGGGGTCTATGAAGTATCCCCGGTTCTCGATGGCCATTTCTGCAACTGGGCCCACCATTCCGCCCGGCTGGAACGCTCAAAGACGGCCGCCCGGATCAGCGATGATACCGATTGGCCGGCTGTGCTCGCAGAACTGATCGAGCGGAACGGGTTGGTCGAGGGCCGGGTCTATCTGCAGATTACCGGCGGCGCCCCGCCAGATCGCGATTTCCTGTCACCCATTCCGCCGCCCGCGCCCACTCGCTTTGCCTTCACGCAGGCAGCGGCGCTGGTGGGCAACCCCAAGGCCGAAACCGGTCTCAAGATCATCCTGCGCCCCGATCTGCGCTGGCAAATGCGCTCGGCCAAGACGGTGCAGCTGCTCTACGCGGTGCTGGTCAAGGAACAGGCGCGCGAGGCCGGGGTCGATGATGTCTGGATGGTCGAGGACGACGTCATTACCGAGGCGAGCAGTTCCAACGCCCATATCATCGATGCGCGCGGGGTGCTGGTGTCCCACCCGGTCGATCGCGGCGTTCTGCCCGGCGTGACCCGGATCTGCGTTATGGAAATAGCCCGCGAGCTTGGGATTGCGGTCGAGGAACGTCCGTTTGCCCCGGCTGAGCTGTTTGCGGCTCGCGAGGCGTTCAGTTCGGCTGCTGGATCGCTGGTGATCCCGGTGGTCGAGGTTGATGGCAGGCCGATCGGGTCCGGCCAGCCCGGCGCGGTCACTCGCGAAATCCGCGAACGCTATATCAAGCAACTTCGCGCCGGCTGACGGGAACATTCCGTTCAGCCGAGCGTAAGACCTGGACCGTCAACCATTGCGGCAAATGTTCAAGGAGTTTCCTCTGATGACTTCGTTACACCGTCCCTTGTTTGCCATGGCTGCCCTGATCGCCACACCTGTTGCAGCCGCCGAAATTCAGATCCCGGTGCAAGGCCCGGTCGTTGAGCTGACGGTCAACCAGAGCGTCAATACCAAGCCCGATATCGCTACCGTTGGCGCCGGCGTTACGACCCGTGCGAATACGGCGAATGAATCAACGCGTCTTAATGCGGTAGCGATGCAGACGATAATTGCGCGGCTGCGCCAGCTCGGTATCGCCACTGAAGATATCCAGACCGCGAATTTCAGCCTCAACCCGCAATTCAGCTATTCGAACGATGGACAGCCGCCACGTTTCCTGGGGCATGATACAAATAATCAGGTCACGGTGAAAATCCGCAAGCTCGATCGTATCGGACCTGTTCTTGATGCGCTGGTCGCAGCCGGGGCCAACAACTTCTTCGGGCCCAATTTCTCGTTGGAGAAGGATCAGGAAGCGAAGTCGGCAGCCCGGCGCGCGGCCTATGCCGATGCCCAGGCTCGCTCGCGTGAGCTTGCGGGTCTGGCCGGATACGCCAATGTAAGGCTGCTGGAGATATCGGAGGTCTACAACAATTCGATCGGTTTCATTTCAAGCGGCATGCCCGGTGCGATCACCGTAACGGCTTCAAGCTCGGAGAAGATCACCCCGATCGAGCCTGGCCAGGTCGGCACTTCGGCGACACTGACGCTCAAGTACGAGATGATCCGCTGAACGCCAGCCGCGCGGTGCATTCACTTCTTGTTCAATCCGCGCAGCTTAGGCACAGCGCCATCATGTACAAGCCAACCTTCATCCTTCTGATCGCCCTAACACTGGCTCCTGCGCTGGTCTCGGCACCGGTTCTGGCCGGGCCCGGAAACGAACAGGGCCAGGTCCGCAAGGAAATGCGCGCCGGCAACGTCCGTCCGCTCCGCGAGATTGAGCGCAAGGTGGTGCCGATGATGTCGGGGATGCAGTATCTTGGCCCTGAATATGATCCCACCGCGCTGGCCTATCGGCTCAAATTCATTCGCAACGGGCGGGTGATCTTCGTTGATGTCGATGCGCGTTCCGGCGAAATTATCCGCCAATCGCGTTAAGCTGCCCAGCTTGACGCGCATGGGCTTTGGCCGCATGACTTTTCCTACTTCATGTTTCGCGTTTTACGGGGGAATTTGGCGATGCGCATCCTGATCGTCGAGGACGAACCGACCCTCGGCAAGCAGCTCAAGTCGACTCTCGAGCAGACCGGCTATGCTGTCGATCTTTCAACCGATGGCGAGGACGGCCATTTCCTTGGCTCGACCGAGAATTACGACGCGGTGGTCCTCGATCTTGGCTTGCCCGAGATCGATGGGCTGACCGTGCTCGGCATGTGGCGCAAAGAAGGACGTACTTTCCCAGTGCTGGTGCTGACCGCGCGGGATAGCTGGTCCGACAAGGTGGCCGGGCTCGATGCCGGGGCCGACGATTATCTGGCCAAGCCGTTCCAGACCGAGGAATTGATCGCGCGCCTGCGTGCCTTGATCCGCCGGGCCTCCGGCAACAGCTCGTCCGAGCTGATCGCGGGCGATGTCCGGCTGGATACCCGATCGGGCCGGGTCACGCTGGATGGCGAACCGGTCAAGCTGACTGCTCAGGAATACAAGCTGCTGTCCTATCTGCTCCACCACAAGGGCAAGGTCGTCAGCCGGACTGAGCTGATCGAGCATATTTATGATCAGGATTTTGATCGCGATTCGAACACGATTGAGGTTTTTGTCACGCGCATCCGGAAGAAACTGGGCGCGGACGTTATCACCACC
>JANOFJ010000215.1:0-15276 GCA_031413595.1 Novosphingobium sp. | reverse complement strand
GGTCAACACGGCAACAATTCCGGGCACGGCAATTCCGGGGACACGAATTCCGCAATTCCGTTGAGTCACCGGAATTCAAGGGCAGGGGGAAATACTTAGGTGGTGCTGGGGTGAAGTGGCGCCCGTCAGCTCGCAAGAAATTGGCGTTTCCGTCCAATCGCTTGAACAATCTTCGCGCTATCACGAACGGCGATGGCGTGGCATTGTGTTTCGGTTATGGGGCAATGCCCATGATTTGCGCCGCTGGATGCGCGATCAGGGGCAAGGGGAGAGTAGCGGTATGGCTGATATTGTCGGGACCAGCGGCGATGACGTGCTGACTGGAACAGCAGACAACGACAGCATCACCGGTCTTGCCGGGAATGACACGCTCAATGGCGGCGATAGCAGCGATTTCCTCGACGGTGGTGCTGGGAACGACACGCTGAATGGCGGCGATGGCGATGATTACCTGCAAGATCCCACGGGCGGAAATGACACGCTGAACGGCGGGCTGGGCAATGATTTCTTGAACATCTCGCGCACCGATGTAGCGGCGGCGCAGCTGACTTTCGATGGCGGCGAGGGCGACGACCGAATCTATTATTACGGCTACGTAACCCTGGCCCCGGCCTTCCTGGGGATCACGATCACTGGCGATACATTGAGCATCACTGGCGGCGCGGGCAATGATACGATCGCCTTTACCCAGGTGCAGGCCGCGACGATCAATGCCGGCGATGGGGCAGATTATGTCCAGATGGATCTCGCCACCAACAATGCCTCGCTCACGCTGGGCGCGGGCTCGGATATTCTTGAATTGCAGCAATCGGGCTCTTCGCTGGGCAACGGTACGGTTGAGGTTACCGATTTCCAGTCGGGCACGGGTGGTGACCGGATCTATCTGACAACCCTTGTCGATGGCCGGGCAAACGACTTCTTTTCCAGTAATCCGTTCGGCGCAGGGCAACTGCGCCTGGTTCAAAGCGGGGCCGACACCTTCCTGCAATATGATTCCGATGGACCGCTCAGCAGCAACGCACTTTTCAGGACGATCCTGATTCTGCGCGATACAGTTGCGACGAGCCTTACTCAGGATAATTTTGGCTATCCGACCGATGGCTCAGCTGGGCTTCCGCGCATTGTGGATGGCACTTCTGGCAACGATCAGATCATCGGCCAGAGCGGTAATGACACGATTTCTGGCCTGGCAGGTAACGACAATATCTGGGGTATCGCGGGCGACGATTCGATCGATGGCGGGCTCGGCGACGACCAGATTAACGGCGGCAGCGGCAATGACCTGCTGTACGGCGGCGAGGGCAATGATCGTCTGTTCAGCTACGACAAGAGCAAAGATTCGCTGTTCGGCGGCGACGGCAGCGATTATCTGGATGTCAGCTATTTCAGTCTTACGCCGGTTACCCTGCTGCTCGATGGCGGGGCGGACAATGATTACATCTCCTATTTCAACTTTGGCTATGCGTCGGACACGCTGACCGTGATCGGCGGCGACGGTATTGACTACATCCAGATCAGCATCGCCGCCGCGACAACGATTGATGCAGGGGCTGGCGATGATTTCGTTTTCGCCGAATTGCTGGGCGGTACCGTCGCGGTCACTCTGGGCGCGGGGATTGACCGGCTGCACGTTTCCCAGAGCCAATATGCGACCCACGATGTCCTCGCGCCGATCGTGGTTTCGGATTTCGATGCCAGCTTGATCGGCGGCGATTTTCTCCAGCTGGACGGGATCTTCGCAAATCGCACGATCGTTCCCGCTTCGTCGATTGGCGGGCTTGACCCCTACCAGACTGGCGTGCTGCGGATCATGCAGGACGGCCTCGACACGCTGGTACAGGTTGACCGCACTGGCGGGGCCGATAATTTTGTTACATTCGTGCGGCTTGCCGGAGTTTCTGCGGCCAGCCTGCCGTATAATATCTCGCTCAATCCCAATGCCGTCAGCACATATGGCTCGGCCGGTGCGGATGTTTTCAGCGGCACTGCGAATAGCGAACACTACTACGCCGGGGCTGGAAACGATACGATCAGCGGCGGCGATGGCCGGGATGTGCTGGCAGGCGAAGCGGGCGATGATTTAATCGAAGGCGGGGCGGACAATGACTCGCTTATGGGCGGCACCGGCGCGGATCGGCTCTATGGCGGAACCGGTCAGGACAGCTATTGGGTCGACCAGCAGGGTGACCTGATCTTCGAGGACGCCGGCAGCGAGGCCGACCAGGTATTTTCGACCGCCAGTTTCTATCTTTACGCCAATCTGGAACATCTACGGCTCACAATGGGTGCGGGCGATCTGTTCGGTGTGGGTAATGAGCTGAATAATGTGATCCGTGGCAATGACGGCGCGAACCTGCTGATTGCGGGCGCCGGGGATGATATCCTGTTCGGCGATGCCGCCAATGATCTGCTGTACGGGCAGGATGGAACCGATACACTTTATGGCGGCGCCGGGATCGATTATCTCGTCGGCGGGTCGGGCGATGACACCTTGCGCGGCGGCGACAATGCAGATGCGCTCTATGGCGAGGATGGCGATGACTATCTCGACGGCGGCGCCAGTTTCGATACCGACATCCTGGTTGGCGGCGCAGGGAACGACACGCTTTATGCGATCTCAGGTCAGTTCAATCCCGAGCAGGACCTGCTCGATGGCGGCGCGGGCGATGACGTCTATTGGGTCGATACCGGAACGGATCTGACCTTTGAGGCACTGGGCGGCGGGATCGACACGGTCCATGCCGATGTCACCGTCGCCAATGCCGGGGTTTACCTCTACGCCAATGTCGAGAATCTGGTATTGGAGGGCACCACCACCTTTGGCGTCGGCAATGAACTCGCCAACCAGCTCACCGGCAATGCCAGCGTTAATCTGCTGCTGGGAGGCGCGGGTAATGACACGATCAACGGCATGGGCGGCAATGATGTGCTGTTCGGCGAGGCGGGGAATGACATTTTCGTGTTCGGAACCGACACCGATGGCGATGTGATCGGCGACTTCACCCAGGGCCAGGACCGGATCGACATCAGCGCGTTCGGTTTCAGCTTCGCAGATGCGCAGTCGAACTTCAGTCAGGTCGGCAATGACGGCGCGATCAATCTCGGTAATGGCGATTTCATCGTGCTGCACGGTGTCACCATGGCCAACCTGACCGCAGGCGACTTCATCCTCGTCTCTGCCGCCGAGGTGATGAAGGCCGCCCCGCTAGCACCCGCCAGCTGGTCCGCCGCCGACGCCGAGCTCTACAACAGCGACGGCCTGTCAGGCTGGATGCCACTTCACAATGAGGCGTTTGTTTGATCGCAGGGCGCGCGATGAGCGCAACAGCAGCCCTGCATCCGTCCATACCCTTAATTTTCCCCGCGTCCCGCCGATCTTTCCATTTGTCAGCTGCACCGGATGGTCCGGATCGGCTTGCACCTCGGGATTACAACGGGAGTCACTCATGTCTGTCATCAATACCAATATCAGCGCGATCCGCGCCGCCAATGCCTCCGCCAGTGCCAGCAAGATGCTCGGCACCGCGATGGAGCGCCTCTCCACCGGCAAGCGCATCAACAGCGCCAAGGACGATGCCGCCGGCCTCGCCATTGCCACCAGCATGACCGCACAGGTTCGCGGCATGAACCAGGGGATCCGCAACGCCAATGATGGCATTTCGCTCGCCCAGACCGCCGATGGTGCGGTTACCGAAGTGAGCAACATGCTGCAGCGCGTTCGCGAACTGGCCACGCAGTCAGCCTCGGGCACCTATGCCGATGCCACTGACCGCGCCTATATGCAGACCGAAGTTGACGAGCTGACCGCCCAGATCGATCAGGTTATCACCAACACCAAGTTCAACGGTGTGGCGATGTTCGATGGTACCACGGCATCGGTGACGATCCAGACCGGTGCGAATGCCGCCGACACGGTCGATCTGGTGATGGCTGACCTGACTGCGCTTGCGGCCAGCGGCGGCGCGGCCGGATCTTATGACGTATCGACCGCGACCGCGGCGAATACCTTGCTGACGACGCTGGATACCGAGCTGGACTCGATCTCCAGCGCCCGTTCGTCGCTGGGTGCGGGCCAGAACCGGCTGGAGTCGGTGGTCAACAATCTGACCAGCAATGTCACCAACCTGTCGGATGCGCGCTCGCGGATCGAAGACGCGGATTATTCCTCGGAAACCACCGCGATGGCCAAGGCCCAGATCCTCAGCCAGGCCTCGACCGCGATGATCTCGCAGGCCAACCAGAGCCAGCAGAACGTGCTGTCTCTGCTGCGTTAAACACAAGTTCTACCAGCCTGTCCCTTCCAGGCGCAGAGCAACTACGCCCGGTGGTTCTTCGGATCCGCCGGGCGTTTTTTCCGATATTGAACCACTGCGAAATTCCTTGTCGATTTCATCCTATTTGCTGTCATATTCCGGGGTTACGAAAAGGGCCAAATCAGGGGAGTCGATCAGATGGATATTACCGGAACCAGCGGCGATGACACGCTTACCGGCACTGCCGATCCCGACGTAATCAACGGACTTGGCGGCAATGACACCATCGATGGCGGCGGCGGAAACGACATAATCAATGGCGGGACTGGCAACGATCAGCTTTCGGGCGGCGATGGCGATGACACTTTCATCGAAGATCAGTTCGCCGGTCAGACTGACACCTTCAATGGCGGCGCTGGCTTCGATACGATCGAGCTGCGTGCTGTGCCCACGCCGATTGTCGCCAACCTGGGCGTACTCTCTCCGCATACGCTGTCGGGAGCGAGCACCCTGACTTCGATCGAGCGACTGGTGTTTGCCTCAAATGCGGGGCAGACGGTCCAGGCCTCTGTGTCGTACAGCCTGCTTGGCTCCACCGGGCTGACCGAGTTGGTTGGCGGCGCGGGCCGCGATTTCCTGTCTTTCAGCATTGGCGCGGCGGGCGGTACATTCACCATGCCGGTGTTGACCCTGACCAACTGGGACAGCGCGCCGGCCAACGCCTGGACCGGCGGAACCGATTTTGTGGTGTTGGCTTCGGGCGCATCAGCCGCCACCAGCGTTACTCTCAACGCCGCGGCCGGGCTGAACACCCTGCAGATCCTCAGCGGCGGGTTTGGCGATGATGTGCTCAACGGATCGGGCAATGCCGATTATCTCGATGGCCGGGGCGGAGCCAACCAGCTTAACGGCAATGGCGGCAATGATTCGCTGGCGATCGTCAACACGGCCAATCCGGGAGCGGGTGGCTTTGTGCCTCCGACGACCTATAGCGGCGGGGGCAGCACGCTCAATGGCGGCTCGGGAACCGATGTTCTGACCATCGGCGGCTATGTCAATCTGGCCGCGACGCTGATCAGCATCGAAGGCGTTAATCTGCTGCCTGCGTTCATCCCGCCGGTTCCAAATACCGCGCGGCAGGATGCGGCGGTGCTTGAGCTTGACAGCACCCATCTGGCGATGCTTCCGGCGACAGCGTTCTTCACTGGCACCGGCAGCGTCGTAGTTTATCTTGACGACGGGGCGAGCTTTGCCGGTGGCCAATATGTGATCCAGCCCGGATCAGCGGTGCAGTTCGAGGTTTTTGCCGGCTTTGGCAATGGCGTCTCGATTGTCGGCACCTCGGGCGATGACATCATCCACTTCGGCGCCGGCACCCAGACCGCGACCGGCGGCGCGGGGGCGGACCGGTTTACCCCGGGCATTACCTCAGGCGTGGTCACCGATTTCACCCTCGGCGTGGACAAGATCGACTTTTCCGGCACCGACATCGACCGCCTCAGCCGCTTTTATGACCTCAACCTGGTGCAAAATGGGGGCAATTTGGTGATCAGCGCCGATGTCGGCGGCGAGCATTACGAGATGGTTCTCCAGAACGTCAATCTCGCCAATCTGACGGCAAACGATATCCTGCTGAGCACCGAAAGTTACCAGGCATTCGATACCGGGACGGCCTTCGATGATCTGCTGTTTGGATTTCAATTCAACGATGAGTTGCACGGCGGTGATGGCAATGACCGCATATATGGCGGCGGCGGGGTCGACAGGCTTTACGGCGATGCGGGTAACGATCTGATCATACTCGATGGCGCGACTGCTGCGGGCGGGATTTATGATGGCGGCTCCGGCACCGATATCCTGCGGCTACGCAATTTCGACGGTGGTCCGCCAGGAACCAACGGCCCGGTATCGCTCCACAACCTCACAAATGGGGCTCCTGCCACATTCACCGGGATCGAGCAGATCGAGTTCGATAGTGATGCGGACACGAGCTTGCAGAGCTTGCTGCTGTTCTCGCAATTCACGGGCAGCGGCATAACCCAGCTTGCCGGCGGCGCTGGAGCGGATAGCTTTGTCTTGATCGCAACGGCGGCCGGCACCTATGTCACGCCCAATTTGACCTTGCTGGATTGGAGTTCCAGCGATGCAGTCGTGCTGGTGGTCAGCGGCAGTACCAGCGGCGTGACGCTCAACGCCCTTGAAGGGCTGGGGTCATTGCAGGTATTGTTCGGCGGCAGCGTGGCTGACACCATCAATGGATCGACGGCCTATGATTTCATTCGGGGCAACGCCGGGAATGATGTCATCAACGGCGGCGGCGGCCTTGATCTTATTTACGGCGGCTTGGGCGATGACCAGTATATAGTTACGACTCAGGCGGCCCTGCTGTTCGAAAATGCCGGCGAAGGCACGGACAGCGTCTCTTCATCGATCAGCTATTATCTCTATTCCGAAATCGAAAACCTCATTCTCACTGGATCAGCAAACAACTTCGGGGTTGGCAACGATCTGGCGAATGTGCTGACCGGCAATTCGGGCGAAAACCTGCTGATCGCGGGCGCGGGGGATGACGAGGTCCATGGCGGCGCGGCGCGCGATGCGATCTTCGGGCAGGACGGGGCGGATAGTCTCTACGGCGATGGCGGGATCGATTACATCGTCGCCGGGATCGGTAACGATACGATCGACGGCGGGGCCGATGCCGACGAGATCTACGGTCAGGAAGGTGATGACACGATCTTTGGCGGGGCCAGTTTCGATACCGATATCATCGTCGGCGGAGACGGCAATGATACGATCCATGGCAATTCCGGCGCGGGTGATTTCGACTTCCTCTATGGCAACCTCGGCGATGATACATTTTACGTCGATACCCCGGCCGATCTGGTGTTCGAGCAAGGCGGCGAAGGGACCGATACAGTCTACGCCGGGATCAATGGCGGGGGGTTCTACCTCTACGACAATATCGAAAACCTGATCCTCACCGACAACACCCCGTTCGGGGTCGGCAATGCGCTCGACAACAGCCTGACCGGCAATGCGATCAGCAACGATCTGCTGGGCGGGCTGGGTAATGATACGCTGAACGGGATGGGCGGGGGCGATGTGCTGTTCGGCGAGGCCGGGAATGACACTTTCGTGTTCGGGATCGGCACCGGCGGCGATGTGATCGGCGACTTCACGCAAGGGCAGGACAGGATCGACATCAGCGCGTTCGGGTTCAGCTTCGCGCAGGCGCAGGCCAATTTCATCCAGAACGGCAATGTTGGCGCGATCAATCTGGGCAACGGCGATTTCATCGTGCTGCACAATGTGACGATGAGCACGCTGACCGCCACCGACTTCATCTTCGGATAAGCGGCAATGCCATAAGTCTGGTCCGCCGGGTTCCCCAGTCAGACCGGATCAGCGTTGCAAATCTGCTATTTTGCGATGTCGTCAGTGCGCCAGCAAAATCGAGATCCGCCGGTTGCGCGGGTCCTGAGGGCGGTCCCTGATCAACAGCTCGCGGTCTGCCACGCCTTCGATCCGCATGAAGCGGGCCTCTGCAATGCCCTGGCGGAGCAGCGCCTGGCGGGTCGCTTCGGCGCGGCCGGCCGAGAGTGACCAGTTGTTGTCTGCCTATGGTCCGGCGGCTCGCCTGGCATGTTCACGGCAGCGGTCGCGCCGGGATCGAGATTGAAGACCTGATGCAGGCCGGAATGGTGGCGCTGACCGAATGCTCGCAGCGTCATGCCGGGCCCGGTGAGGATGGCTTTGCCGCCTACGCCAAGCTGCGGGTCCGCGGCGCGATGGTCGATCTGATCCGCAGAACCGTGCCGCTTTCGCGCGGAGCGGTCGAGCGACGGCGAAACATGCGCGAAAAGGAAACGGCCTTGCGCGGTCAGCTTGGCCGCGATCCGACCACGCCTGAACTCGCCGCCGCGATGGGCATCGATGAAAATCAGCTCGCCGCCATGCGCGGTTCAAGTGAACCATTGCGGTTCGAGGCGATCGACGAGGTCTATTCGGACAGCAACATGGCCTTTGCCGATGCGCGGCCCGATAGTCTGGAGCTGCTGGTGGGTGAAGAACTGCGCGAAAGCCTGGCCGCGGCGATCGCCGCGCTGCCCGAACGGCTGCAACTGGTGGTCCAGCTCTATTTCCTCGAGGAACTCAACCTCTCCGAAATTGCCGAGGCGCTGCAGGTCAGCGTGCCCCGGGTGCACCAAATAAAGGCGCAGGCGCTCGAAAAGCTGCGGGAGGCGCTGGCAGGTCTGGCGGAAATCATCTGACCACGCGGCGTTGCTGCATGTCTCTGGCACTGCTAGGCCCTGGCCATGTCGAATTGCGATCTTTGCGTTGTCCGTAATCGCGCCATCTGCGCGGCGCTGGATGCGGGCGAGCTGCAAGCACTTAACGCGATCGGCCGCCGCCGGAATCTGGCTGCCGGGGAATCGCTGATGTGGGAGGGGGAGGATTCGGTCCTCATCGCCAATGTCGTCGAGGGCGTGCTCAAGCTCTCGACCGGCACCGAGGACGGCCGGGAGCAGATTGTCGGGGTGGTTTACCCATCCGATTTCATCGGCCGGCCGTTTGGCACGACGACGGGCTATGGCGTCACTGCACTCACCGATGCGCGGGTCTGCATTTTTGGCCGTAAGGACTTCGATGCCTTCGCCCGGGAGCACCCCGCGCTGGAGCACAAGTTGCTGGAACGCACATTAGGCGAGCTTGACCGGACCCGGCGCTGGATGCTGCTGCTGGGACGAAAATCGGCGAGTGAAAAAGTCGCCACTTTTTTGCTCGAAATGTCCGAGCGATTGATGCCGATGGGCTGCAATGACTTGGCAGAGCAGGCGCTGAGAGCCCTGGTCTTGCCGTTCTCCCGTCAACAGATCGCCGATATTCTGGGGCTGACGATCGAAACCGTCAGCCGCCAGTTCACGAGGTTGAAGGCCGATGGAGTTATCGACCTGCCCTCGCGGCGCGAGGTGATGATCCTCGACCGCAGGGCTCTGCAGGCTGAAGCAGGTTAGCTTCACGTTGCATCAGAACCGGAAGTAGACTCCGCCGCTGACCACCCACGGATCAAGCTTGTGCTGGGTCGTCAGCACTTCGGTTCCCGCCGCATTGCGGACATGCAGCGTGGTATTCATGAAGTAGCGCTTGGCATCGAGGCTGAAGCCCATGCCTTTGTCATTGATCGGCACATCAACCCCAGCCTGAACGGCCAGCCCCAGCTTGTTATCGAGGCTGAGCGACGTTCCGCCCAGCGCCCGGGTGGTCGCTCCCGGTTTTTCATCGAAATAGAAGAACATCGATGGGCCAACCCCGAGGTAGGGCTTGATGCCGTTACCGCTGCCGAAGTGATACTTCAGAGTGACAGTGGCCGGCAGGATCAGCACATGATCGACCACCGCGGCCCCGGCGATTGCCCCGGCCCCGCTTATGCGATGCTGGGTCAGGCAGCAGATCGTTTCGATCGAAACATTCGGCGCCGCGAAATATTCTATGGCGATGGTCGGGACAACATTGTCATTTGCCTTGGTCTGGCTGCCTGCCGGCAGGCCAATAGCATTGGTTTCGATCGAGGTGATCTTGCCATCCGGCAGCACACCGGTGGCGAGCAGCTTGATCTGCAGTTTGCCGTCCGGGGTGCCGGCCAGGGCCGGACTCGACAGCAATGTGGCGGCGATAAGCGCTGCGGCGAAATTTAATTTGAACATAATCTCTCATCCGGCGCGATAGTGGCAGCCCCTTGCAGCCCAGGTATTTACCGCGTCACCCACGCTATTCGGCCCCGATGAGACGGTGATCTTTGATCCTGCGCAATTTCTGACGAATTTATTGTAATTTAAATATCAGTTTGCGCAATTTGATCTCGATCAATGTCTTGCAACAAAACCCCGTTCAGTTGGTTGCCTATCTTTACTCATGAGAAGGGAAGGCCTCATGGAATCGGTTCTCGCTCGTGCCGGCTGGTGGCTGGCGGCGTTGCTCATTTCCACCCTCGCATACGCCTCAGCCGCAGACAGCGGCTTTGCGGTACACATGGTAATCATCGCACTGGCCGCGCTCATCGGTTTGTGGGTGACGCTCAGCTCGACCGACTATGGCGCCATTGCGAGACGCGCGATTCAGACTCCGCCAGACCAAAGCCGATATGATGACGATCCGGTGCGCTGGGGGATCATCGCCACGGTGCTCTGGGGCATGGCCGGGTTCCTTGCCGGGCTGTTCATCGCCCTGCAGCTGGCCTTCCCGGCGCTCAACTTGGGCCTCGAATGGACCACATTCGGCCGGGTCCGCCCGCTGCATACCTCAGCGGTAATTTTCGCTTTCGGAGGCAACGCGCTGATCGCGACGTCGTTTTACGTCGTCCAGCGTACTTGCCGGGCGAGGTTGGCCTTCCCTGGCCTCGCCCGTTTTGTGTTCTGGGGCTATCAGCTGTTCATCGTACTGGCAGCCACCGGCTATCTGATGGGGATTACCCAGGCCAAGGAATATGGCGAGCCGGAATGGTACGTCGATATCTGGCTGACAATCGTCTGGGTCTCCTACCTCGCGGTCTTTGTCGGCACTCTGGTGAAGCGCACCGAACCGCATATCTACGTTGCCAACTGGTTCTATCTTTCGTTCATCATCACCGTGGCGCTGCTCCACGTCGTCAACAATCTCAACATCCCGATCAGTCTTGTCGGCTCGCGCAGCTATCCGGTCTGGGCGGGGGTACAGGGAGCGCTGGTGCAATGGTGGTACGGCCATAATGCGGTGGGCTTCTTCCTTACCGCCGGGTTCCTGGCGATGATGTATTATTTCGTGCCCAAGCAGGCCGAGCGCCCGGTTTACAGCTACCGCCTCTCGATCATCCACTTCTGGTCGCTGATCTTCCTCTATATCTGGGCTGGCCCCCATCACCTTCATTACACCGCGCTACCCGATTGGGCGCAGACGCTGGGGATGGTCTTCTCGATCATGCTGTGGATGCCCAGCTGGGGCGGGATGATCAACGGGCTGATGACACTCAACGGCGCCTGGGACAAAGTCCGCACCGATCCGATCATCCGGATGATGGTGATGGCGCTGGCGTTTTACGGGATGAGCACCTTCGAAGGCCCGGTGATGTCGATCAAGTCGGTCAACAGCCTGTCGCATTACACCGACTGGACCATCGGCCATGTCCATTCCGGCGCGCTGGGGTGGAACGGGATGATTACCTTCGCCTGCGTCTATTATCTGGTTCCGCGACTGTGGGGGAGGACCCGGCTCTATTCGCTGCGCTGGGTCAACTGGCACTTCTGGCTGGCGACTGTCGGCATCGTTTTCTACGCCTCCTCGATGTGGGTGGCGGGGATTACCCAGGGGCTGATGTGGCGCGAATATGGCGCGGACGGCTATCTGGTGAACAGCTTCGTCGAAACCGTGGCGGCGCTCCATCCGATGTTCATCATGCGCGCTTTTGGCGGGCTGCTTTATCTGGCCGGTGCGTGTTTCATGACCGCCAATGTCTGGCTGACCATCACCGGCAAGCTCAGGGTGGAGGCACCGCTGCGCGATGCCGCCTATGATCCCGAAGCCGATCGCCCGCTGGTTCCTGCTCTGGCCCAAGGGGTTTAGTCGCGATGACCCAACAAGCTCCTCATCCGTTCGACCGGCACAAGAAGCTCGAACGCAATGTCACGCTGTTCGCGCTCGCCTCGTTCGTCGTAGTGGCGATCGGCGGGATCGTTGAAATTGCGCCGCTGTTCTGGATCGATAACACGATCGAGAAAGTCCAGGGGATGCGGCCCTATACCCCGCTCGAGCAGGCCGGACGCGATATCTACATCCGCGAGGGTTGTTATACTTGCCATAGCCAGATGATCCGCCCGTTCCGCGACGAGGTGGAACGCTATGGCCACTACAGCCTCGCGGCCGAGAGCATGTACGATCATC
Organism: Novosphingobium sp.; assembly: GCA_031413595.1. Taxonomy (GTDB): domain Bacteria; phylum Pseudomonadota; class Alphaproteobacteria; order Sphingomonadales; family Sphingomonadaceae; genus Novosphingobium. Next base: position 3,106 of record JANOFJ010000215.1, on the reverse strand, counting down.
CGTTCCAATGGGGCTCGAAGCGCACCGGGCCGGATCTCGCCCGCGTCGGCAAGCGCTATTCGGATGAATGGCACGTTCAGCATCTGACCGATCCGCGCGCGGTTGTGCCTGAATCGATCATGCCGCCCTATGCGTTCCTGGCGCGCCACGATCTCGACCAGGGCGACATGAGTGCGGAGCTGACCGCGCTCTACCGGGTCGGCGTGCCCTATACCAAGACCGACATAGCCAAGGCGAACGAGGATCTGAAGACACAGGCCGATCCGAATGCGGATGCCTCCGACCTGATCAAACGCTATCCCAAGGCGCAGGCCCGCGATTTCGATGGCCAACCTGATCGTTTGACCGAAATGGATGCGCTGGTCGCCTATCTGCAGATGCTCGGAACGCTGGTCGATGTCGACAGCGCTGCCGCTCAGGAGGATCTGGCCAAGGAGAAGGGCCGGTGACCAACCCGCATTCCCTGTACGAGACCTTACGGCACCTGGCAGACAGCTGGGGGCTGGTCGCCATGGGCATGGTATTCCTGGTGCTCTGCGCCTGGCCTTTCTGGCCCAGCAATCGCGACGCCAATGAAACCGCGGCCAACATGATCTTCGAGGACGACGACGATGGCAGATAAGCACATTGACGAGCCCACCGGCGTCGAAACCGTTGGCCATGAATGGGACGGGATCGAGGAACTTAACAACCCGCTGCCGCGCTGGTGGCTGATCATTCTCTATCTCTCGATCGCATACTCGATCGGCTATATGGTGGTCTATCCGGCCATTCCGCTACTTAACAAGGGTACCGCGGGGATCTGGGGCTGGACCAGCCGCGGCGAGCTGGCAAACGAGCTCAAGACCGAACGCGCGCAGCATGCGCCCGTGCTGGCCGCGCTCAAGAACTTGCCGATCGAACTGCTGCCCCAGAACCCCGAGCTGATGCGAAATGCGATTGCCGGCGGTCGCGCGGCCTTCCGGGTCAACTGCGTCCAGTGCCATGGATCGGGCGCGGCCGGCAACGTCGGTTACCCTAACCTCAACGACGATGACTGGCTGTGGGGCGGCAATCTCAAAGAGATCGAGTTCACTCTGACCAACGGAATTCGCCAGCCCGGCCACGACGCGACGCGGATGAGCCAGATGCCCAGCTTCGGGAAAGACGGGATTTTGACAGGCGCGCAGATTGATGATGTGGTCAGCCATGTCCGCACGCTTTCGGGCAAGGAAACCGCCAGTGCGGCCAGTGCGAGGGGGGCCGCGTTGTTCAGCGCCAATTGTGCGGTTTGCCACGGTAATGAAGGCAAGGGGCTGCGCCAGTTTGGTGCGCCCAACCTTGCCGATGCCATCTGGCTTTACGGCGGCAGCCGCGAGCAGATCACCACCAGCGTCCATAATGCGCGCTACGGCGTGATGCCCTTCTGGGGCTCGCGGCTCGATCCCGCGACGATCAAGATGCTGGCGGCCTATGTTCATTCGTTGGGCGGCGGTGAGGATTTTGTGGCAACAGCGACTGCCCCACCGGCGGTTCCGGCCAATGCAAACCCTTAAGCCCGAGCCACACGCCAGCACGCTCTATGCGAAGCGCGAGCCCGTCTTTCCCAAGGCGGTCGACGGGAACTTCCGCCGCTTCAAGTGGCTGGTCATGGCGATCACTCTGACGATCTATTACGTCACGCCGTGGCTAAGGTGGGATCGCGGGCCCTATGCACCCGATCAGGCGGTGCTGGTCGATCTGGCAAACCGGCGCTTCTACATGTTCGGGATCGAGATCTGGCCGCATGAGTTCTATTTCGTCGCGGGGCTGCTGATCATGGCCGGGATCGGGCTGTTCCTGGTTACCAGTGCGGTTGGCCGCGCCTGGTGCGGCTATAGTTGCCCGCAAACCGTGTGGACCGACGTCTTCCAGCACGTCGACCGGTTCATAGACGGTGATCGGAACGCGCAATTCCGGCTCCAGAAAGCGCCTTGGGGCCCGGCCAAGATTGCCCGGCGCACGCTCAAATGGTCAATTTACCTGGTTATCAGCTTCTGGACCGGCGGCGCGTGGATCATGTATTTTGCCGATGCACCCACGCTTACCCGCGATTTCTGGGCCGGCGATGCGGCGCCAGTAGCGTATGCGACCGTCGCGGTTTTGACGGCCACAACTTTCATACTTGGCGGCTTCATGCGCGAACAGTTCAGCATCTATATGTGCCCCTGGCCGCGGATCCAGTCAGCGATGCTTGATGAGAAATCGCTGCTGGTGACTTACAAGGACTGGCGCGGTGAGCCTCGTGGCAGCCTTAAGGAAGCGAAAGGCGCGGCCACTCCGCTTGGCGATTGCATCGATTGCAACCAATGCGTCTCGGTCTGCCCGACCGGCATCAACATTCGCGAAGGTCCGCAGATCGGCTGCATCACCTGCGCGCTGTGCATCGATGCCTGCGACAAGGTGATGTTACAGCTCGGCCGCCCGCGCGGTCTGATCGACTATGCGACCCTCGACGATTGCGAGCACGAAAAGGCAGGCGGTGAGCGGCGGTCAATCATCAAGACAGTTTTGCGCCCCCGTACGCTGGTTTATCTCGGTATCTGGTCGGCGATCGGGCTGGGCATGCTGTTCGCACTGGGCGTGCGCCAGCACATCGATCTTTCGGCCGCCAAGGATCGCAACCCGCCGTTCATGCTGATGAGTGACGGCGCGGTGCGAAATGCCTACACGCTGAAACTGCGCAACATGGAAGCGCGCCCGCGGGAGATGGTAGTGAAGCTTGCCGGCCTGCCCGGGGCAGTAATGTGGAGCGATTTTATCTCCCGCGATGCGGCCGCGCGGAGCCTTGTGTTCAAGGTGGCACCCGATCAAACTCAGGCTGTGCGAGTCTATGTCATCGCGCCCGCTGGCACCCGTGAGCAGGCGTTCACCTTTGTCCTGAGCGCGCGCGATCAGGACGGTGCCAAAGCCGCCGAAACCGATACCAGTGAAACCCGGTTCGACGCGCCCGGTGATCAGGAGGACGGCGAATGAAAGCCTTTACCACTGGACCGTTCACCGGGCGACACTTCACCGCAATCATCGTGGCGTTCTTCGGGGTGGTCGTCGGTGTCAATTTCCTGATGGCCTATATGGCCAGCTCGAC
>JANOFJ010000214.1:0-10541 GCA_031413595.1 Novosphingobium sp. | reverse complement strand
CGGCGATGTGATCGGCGACTTCACGCAAGGGCAGGACAGGATCGACATCAGCGCGTTCGGGTTCAGCTTCGCGCAGGCGCAGGCCAATTTCATCCAGAACGGCAATGTTGGGGCGATCAACCTTGGCAACGGCGATTTCATTGTGCTGTACAATGTGACGATGAGCACGCTGACCGCTGCCGACTTCATCTTCGCCGCCGTCGCCGAGCCTGCTCCCAAGGGCGGTCCGCCAGTTATGGAGCCACTGGGCGACTGGGGCGCCGGTGCAAGCCCAGCGCTCTTCGCCGATGCCATCAAGTTCGCCAGCGACGACCTGCACTGGCACCGCCCGCAGGCCGAGGCTTTTGGGTAGTTCAGGGGTGATCCTGCCTGGCGCGCCAGACTTCGCCTGATCATCAGGCGCTGGAACGCCCCGGCCATGCGACGAACGCGGCTCACCCCGCCGCATTGTAATAGCGTGTTAATGCCTTGTCCCTCATCGTCACCGCTGACTCAGGGAGTGTCGCACCGATGAAATCTGCTGGAATGCTCGCAGCGTTGGCCTTTGCCATCGCCCTTGTTCCTTGTGCCGCGATGGCCGACGACCCCAATGATCCCGATATGCGTGATCCCCGCAACCGGGCGCATGACAAGGCAATAATCAAGCAGATGAACCTCGATCAGCTCGCCCATGTGCGCGCGCGCGATGCCCGCTATGCCGATGGCTGGAAAGCCTATCGCGAAGCAAGGAATGGCGGCGGGGGCAACGCTGACTATTCCCGGGCCAGAGCCGAAAACAACCGCCAGCGCGCAGATTATGAGCGCGACCGGGCCCGGCACGAACAGGACATGGCCGCCTGGCGCCGTGCCGTGGCCAAGTGCCGCGCCGGGCATTACGAATATTGCGACGGCTGATCCTGGTGGGCGATACGCGAAGGTTGTAAACAGGTGCAGAGGCATGTTGTCGGCGGCCCAGGCCGACAGATTACGCCGCGACGAAGCCAGCTAAATCCGAACAAATGATTGCACGGCTGGTGGATCTGCGTGTCCGGCTGGAACGCCAGTCGTTCATCCTCGGCAAGAACCAGAACGCCATCGGCAGTTTGCATAATGTCAAGAACGGGCTCAGCCCGGTGAACAAGTTGCTGTCGCTGATCCCCCAGCAGCCGAGCTTTGCTGGCAAGGCCGATCTGGCCCGCGTCCTGAGTGAGCTTACCTCTCCCGAAACCGAAGCGGTCCGGCGTCAGCAGCTGGCCGCCTTTGCCTCAGCCACTGTCGATAGCCGGGTCGGACAAATCGTCGGCAACGTTCTGACCAATGCGGTTGAGGCAATTGTTGCCAGCGGACGCGAGGATGGCGGACTGGGCCTGCATTGGTGCGCCAACACGCTGGGCGCCATGGGCGGGGTTCTGTCATTGCACAGCGATGGCAAGGGCAAGGGCGCGACCGTTCGGGTGGCGATCCCTGCCGCTAGCCAAGCGGCTCCAGAGACTGCTCAGGCGGCCTGACGGTATGGGCGACGCCATTCGATGATGGCTAGGGCAGGCCGATCGTGCTAAAAACCGCGCAGCCAGCCCAAGGGGAATGCCCATGACGCGCACGCTTGCCCTGCTCGCCTTATTGACCTCCGCCGCATCGCCCGGCCTTTCGCGCGCGGACGAGGCCGCGGCCTTCCGCGCCGCCGGTTTCACCCGCACGGCCGGCAAGTGGCAGGCCTGCGGTGATCCCGGCACCGCCAGCTATACCCCGGGCACAATCGAAACCGTGCGTGACATCAACGGCGATGGCCGGCCCGATGCGGTGATTACCGAGGGCAGCGTCTTTTGCTTCGGGGGAACTGAAGCTGGCTATAGCGTGGTCAGCAAGCAGGCGAACGGCAGCTGGCGCCTGATCACCGGCGGCCCCGGGATCGCCACTTTCCTGCCCCGGACTGCAAAGGCCCGCGCCGCCACCGGCTGGCCCGATCTGGAGATCGGCGGCCCGGGATTCTGCTTCAGGGTGCAGCGCTGGAACGGGCGCGAATACGTCCACCACCGCTACCAGTATGAAGGCAAACCCTGCCGCCCGCCGCGCTAAATACTGCGCCGCCCGTTTGCAGCATTTACTCTTTACTTACAGCACCTTTCAGCGCACACTCGGCCTGAACAAAGAGCCTTGTATCCAGAGGCCATGAGCATGTGTTACCGCGCTGTCAGCATCGGATCGGGGGCCGGATTACCGGCGCCGGATCTGACCACCTGAAGCGCACCAACAGGGTCTGCATGAAAATGCCGCGACGCCGGGCACCCCCCCCGCATCGGCACGCGGCTGCTTTGCGGACGCGGGGGTTGATTGGGAGAATTACCATGCCTGTTCGGTCTGTAACCATCAATCTGACCCTTGGCGGTCAACAAAACCCTGACAACACCGTCGGAAACACTCCGCTGTATCCAAACAACCTGACCATTGCCTATTCGCTTGCCTCGAGCGCGCCGCCGGGCACAGCCACCATAGTTCAACCCGATGGTGACATTGACCTTACACTTCTGGGCAGCGGACCAGGATGGACCCCGGAGGCCGACATCTATTTTAATATCTGCGGCCAGATCCTCGGGACCGATAGTAACCCTTATTACCCGCGCTGGGCGGCGCCTAATGAAACGTCGGGCGATCCCAAGGAGGTCGGCTTCTGCTGGTTGGTGGTCAGCGAAACAGATGACACTGTAATACCATGGCCGTCCGGAATGGCTACCCGGCAAGTTCCGCCAACGCGGGTTCCGAACCAAACCCAGCAAGTTCTGATCGACGACAATCGGCAGGGCGGGAATGAATATATCTATTGCCTGGGCGTATGCTTCGACAATCTGCCTGGCCATGTCGGGAACTACTATTACCTGACCTTCGATCCCAAGCTTGTCGTTCCTGGCTAGAGCCCGAGCCAAGAGCGTAATGCGAATCCGCTATATTGCGCAATAATTTAACTGTTTACCCGGGCTTCCTGGCGATAGAGCGGGTGTTGCCAGCCCCGCTCATCAAGCATCGAACGGAGCCGGCGTGACCTTTGGGCATCTCCGAGGCGCTTTGATGCTACATAGCGCAAGGTCAGAAGCGAGGATGGCAAGCGGCTATCCTCGCCGCTGATCGCTTCGTCGCTGGCGAGCCAGGCAGTCCGCGCCTCGGCTCGATGGCCCAGCCGCGCGTGCATCTCCCCGCCCAGCAACAAAACCCAACCCTGCACTGCGCGCATCGCTGGATCTGCCATGTCAGTGCGTTTCTGCAGCAGCGTGCTCGCCGCAGTTGCCCGCTGGAGCGCTTCGGTATAGCGGTGATCAGCGGCTAGCAGCCGCGCCTCCAGCTCGCCAAGTTGGGCCGTGAGATCAATATTCCAGATGTCGTTGGTAGGATCCTTGGCAACCAATCCTGCCAACATATCCCTGGCAATGCCAAGCTGCCGCCAGCTTTCTGTCTTGTTACCGAACAGCAGCGCCGCTGTGCCATAGCTATAGCGGATCTTGACCTCGTGCTGACGCCACAGGCTATTGGCCGGTTCTGCCGCACGAAGTCGCTGGCTTATCCCGATCGACGTCTGGAACGCTTTCAAAGCTTCGGGGCCTCTGCCGCGCATGGTTTCCAGCTTGCCGATCCCCGCCCACGCAGTTGCGTTGCTGCTCTTCGCGGTGGTATTGCCCGGGTCTTTGGCCAATATTTCCTCATAGATCGAGGCTTCGCGACGCAGTGAGGCTAGCCCCGGCTCGATCCGTTCCTGCCGTTCCAGCGTGTATGACACCCATCCCATAGCCTGGCCCAGATCAACCAGCTTGGGGACGTCGCCGGGTGAATCCCGGGACGCTCTTTCAACAACCTGCAACGCGTTGGTAAAGGCGCGTTCGGCCTCTGCATAGCGGCCCTGATCAAGCAGCAGCGTACCGAGATTGCTCTCGGCGTAAGACACCTCCATCTGCCAATCGGGATTTTTCGGATCGATCGCTGCCAGTTGATCCGCATAGTGTTTGTATTCGCGGAAAGCGGCTTCGGCTTCTTTGCGTTGACCCCTGCGATAAGCGATATCACCAACCCAATAGACGCTTTGCGCGTGATCGAAAATGCGCTGACCGTTGGTGGGATCGCGCGCAAGCAGTTCTCCGGTTGCCGCGGACGCCTGGCGAAAAGCGTTGAGCGCCTGTTCACTGTCGCCGCGCAGATCGCGCACCTCGCCAACCAGATGCAGCGCGCGCGACCGGCGCCCGAGTGCATCGGGATCGAGGCTGGAAGGTTTTTGCCCGGCGTAATACTTCAGCGCGCGCTGGCCTACCGCATCGAGCGCATCAAGCCGGCCGACAGGTTGCAGCTTCTTGCGCAGATCGGTGAGCATGAATTCCACCAGCCCGTCAGCCTCGGACCGCTGGTGGTCGGCCTCAATCCGCGCCTGCACCGCCACCCAGGCCATGCCGCTCATCACCAGCGCCAAGGCCAGCGAGGCTCCGGTGATGATCCGCGCCCGCAGTGTCCGGCGCCGGTCATCGCGATTTACCAGCTCGTCCAGCCCGACGCCAAGCATGGCGGCTGCCAGCTTGAGCCGGGCGCGGCGCTTGCCATCGCCGCTGCTGCGCGCATCGGCGGCCAGCGGCGCATCGCCCGCAATGTCGGTGATCGCCAGATCATCGCCGATGTGATGGGTCAGCGCCTTGGGAAAACACTCGGCCTCGGCGCTACCCGGTTCGCCATCGACGATCAGCGCCAGCACCTTGGAAGGATCGCGGTGGGTCTTGAACCAGGCAACTTCGCGGTTGACCCATTCCGATTGGGCCGAGCGCGGCGAGCAGATTACGATCAGGAATTCCGAAGCTCCCAGCGCAGCTTCGACCGCGCCGCCGATGCTCGATCCGGCGGCTTCCTCCTCGCGGTCCTTGAATAGCGGAATGAGCCGGGCCGGGACCGTTCCCGACGCAGTCTCCTTGCCGATCAGTGCTTTGGGCGTGCGATAGGTTTCGATCGCATGGTGCAGCCATTTGCCCCAGGCGGCATCGGCCCAGCTGTAGCTGACAAAGGCCTTGTAACGAAACTCCGTCAAGCCTGCCCCCACTCGTCCAAACGCGGATTTGGATCGGCGCAGACTACAGGGAAACGCGAATTGCGCAATCTCCCGCAATCCGGGACATTCTCCGACCAACCGCCATCGCAGTTCGGCAAACAACATTGACATCCAAGCGCCGCCGTCCGACCCAGCGATCATTCATCCCGCGCACATATCCGATCGTTCAAGGGACTGTTCGCGCGCGCTATTCCTCGGAGAGATACATGAAGACGACCTGGCTTGTTTCCGTTGCCTTAGTGGCGCTTGTTTCCGCCCCGCTGGCTGCCCAAACTGCGCCCGCGCAGATGCCGGCAGGTCATGATCATTCGGCCATGCCGATGCCCATGACGGCGCCCCCGCCCGCTCCCGCCGCCAAGCCGATCTATGGCACCTGGGGCGTCGCGCTTGAAAACCGCGACCTGGCGGTTGCACCGGGTGCGGATTTTGAACGGCACGCCTCGGGCACGTGGCTGGGGAAGAGCGAGATCCCCTCGGACAAGGCGGCGATCGGCAGCGGCAACGAGATCAATGACCGGGTCCAGGAGCAGCTCCAGAAAATGCTGACTTCCGGTCCTGTGGGCAACAAATACGGCGCGCTCTTTGCCAGCTTCATGGATGAGGCAAGGGTTGAGGCGGTAGGTCTTGCCCCGCTCAAGGCCGATCTGGCCAAGGTTGCCGCGATAAAGACCCGGGCACAGTTTGATCGCTTCATGGGCAGCACCAACGGCGCATTTGGCATCTCACTGGTCGATTTCGGAGTTGGTGCAGATACGCTCGATCCGACAATGAATGTGCTTTACCTCGGCCAGGGCGGGATTGGTCTGCCCGAGCGCGAATACTACACTGCCGCCCAGTTCAAGCCGCAACGCGACGCCTATCGCGCCCACATTGAGCGGACGATGCGCGCGATTGGTAATACCAATCCTGCCGCCGCAGCCGATGCAATCGTCACCTTTGAAACCGCCATTGCGGCAAAGAGCTGGCAGATCGCCGATCGCCGCGACATCGGCAAGGTCAACAACCCGATGAGCAGCGCTCAGCTTGCCAGATATGCCCCGGGAATCAACTGGGCGCAGTGGCTAGCTGGCGCGCGGGTCCCCGCGCAAAAGCGGATGATCGTCGGTGAAAACACCGCGGTCCGGGATACCGTGAAAGTCTATGCCGCCACGCCCTTGGCGACGCTCAAGTTGTGGCAGCAGTTCCACCTCACCGATCAGGCTGCGCCCTACCTGACCAAGGCAATGGTCGACAGCAAGTTCGAATATACCAGGACGCTGTCAGGTGTTTCCTCGCTGCGTCCGCGCTGGAAGCGGGCTGTTCAGCTGGTCGATGGCTCGCTGGGTGAACTGGTTGGGCAGGACTATGTCCGGTTGCACTTCCCGCCCGCCGCCAAGACCAAGATGGAAGCGCTGGCGGTCAACCTCAAGATCGCGATGGCAGAGCGGATCAACGCCAATGGCTGGATGTCTGCGCCAACCAAGACTGCGGCGCTGGAGAAGTTGGGCAAGATGGACGTGATGGTCGGCTATCCCGACAAGTTCCGCAACTACGATGGCTTGCAGATCGTTGCTGGCGATCTTTACGGCAATGTCCAGCGGGCCAACCGGTTCAACACCGATTATGCAATGTCGGACCTTGGCAAGAAGGTCGACCGGAAGAAGTGGGGCATGAATCCACAGACCGTGAACGCCTATAATGGCGGCCTGGAAAACAAGATCGTGTTCCCCGCCGGCATCCTCCAGGCGCCGATGTTCGATCTGGCGGCAGATGATGCGGTCAACTATGGTGCGATCGGGGCCGTGATCGGCCATGAGATCATCCATGGCTTCGATGACCAGGGCCGCAAGATCGATGCCACCGGCGCGGTGCGCGATTGGTGGGCACCCGAGGACGCCGCCCGCTTTGACGCGCAGGCCAAGATCTTCGGCGCCCAATACGCCAAGTTTGAAGCCGCCCCCGGTGCCTTTATCAATCCCGAGCTGACGATGGGCGAAAACATCGCCGATCTGGCTGGCCTCGAAGTGTCACTCAGTGCCTATCGCAAATCACTGGGCGGCAAGGATGCGCCGGTTATCGATGGACTGACCGGCGAACAGCGCTTCTTCCTCGCCTTTGCGCAGGCATGGCGGACCAAGCAGCGCCCCGATGCGGTCAAGAACCAGGTCGCTACCGATCCGCACAGCCCGGCGCGGTATCGTGTGATTGGCCCGCTCCGCAATATCGATGCCTGGTACGCCGCCTTCGGGATCAAACCCGGCGATACGATGTATATCGCGCCCGAACTCCGCGCGAAAATCTGGTAAAGGCTTTAATCAATGTACAAATTATCAGTCGTTTCGCTGGGTGCGCTGGCTCTGGCAGGCTGCGCGGCCAACGAGGTTGCCATAGTCCCGGCACCTGCCCCCGCCGCCAGCCCCGCGCCCTATGCGCCGGTCATCCCCACCGGTTCGGGGATCTTCGCGCAGGTTTCCACCCTGCCGTTCCAGGCTCCCGATTTCACGAAAATCAAGGACGGCGATTTCCAGCCGGCAATCGAGCAAGGGATCGCGATCAACAAGGCCGAGATCGAGGCGATTGCGGGCAATCCCGCTGATCCGACATTCGAAAACACGATCGAGGCGATGGAACGTTCGGGCCAGCAGCTGACCCGCGCGATCTATGTGTTCAGCGCGCTGACTGCGGCCAACACCAACCCCACGCTCGACGCGATCGATTCTGCGACTGCTCCGCAACTGGCCGCGCTGCAGGATTCGATCTATCTCAATGACCGGCTGTTCGCGCGGATCAAGCATATCCGCGAAAAGATCGCCGATATGAACTACCGGCCAGATCAGGCGCGGCTGCTGTCGCTGACCTATGATCGGTTCGTCAAGAACGGCGCGCTGCTCTCGGCCGCCGACAAGGAACAGCTCAAGGCTCTCAACGGCAAGCTCTCTTCGCTCCAGACCGAGTTTGGGCAAAAGCTCACCGCTGGAACCAAGGATGCCGCGCTGGTGGTCGACAGCAAGGCGAAGCTTGCCGGGCTGGATGAAGCTGCGCTGGCTGCTGCCACAAAGGCGGCGGCGGAGCGGAACTTGGTGGGTAAATTTGTCCTGCCGTTGCAGAACACCACGCAGCAGCCGCTGCTGCCCTCACTGAACGATCGCGCGACCCGCCAGGCGCTGTTCAATGCCAGCTGGACCCGTTCGGTACGCGGCGATGCCAATGACACCCGCGCAATGATCTCGGAAATTGCTCTGCTGCGCGCCCAGAAGGCGCAGCTGCTCGGCTATCCGGATTTCGCGACCTTCGCTATGACCGACCAGATGGCCAAGACCCCGGCCAACGCGCTGGGCTTCCTGGGCCAGATCGTTCCCGCGCTAGCTGCAGCAGAGCGGCGCGAGGCGGCTGAAATCAACGCCATAATCCGCAAGAGTGGCGGCAAATTTACGGTCAAGCCGTGGGATTGGGATTACTATGCGGAAAAGCTCCGCAGCCAAAAATATGCCCTCGATGATGCGCAGATCAAACCCTATTTCGAGATCACTCGCGTGCTGGAAGATGGCGTGTTTTTCTCCGCCAATCAGCTTTATGGCCTGACCTTCAAAAAGCGGACCGACATTCCCGTCTATCACCCCGATGTCACAGTCTACACCGTGTTCGACAAGGACGGCAGCGAGCTCGCGCTGTTCTATTTCGACCCATGGAAGCGCGACAACAAGCAGGGCGGCGCCTGGATGTCGAACTTTGTCGATCAGAACCGGTTGACCGGCACCAAGCCGGTGATCTTCAACGTCTCGAACTACACCAAGCCGGCCCCCGGACAGCCCGCGCTGATCACTTCCGACGATGTAAGGACTATGTTCCACGAGTTCGGCCATGCCCTGCACGGGATGCTCTCGGACCAGAACTACCCCTCGATCTCGGGCTCCAACACGGCCCGCGATTTTGTCGAGTTCCCCAGCCAGTTCAACGAGAACTGGGCCTATGAACCGCGCGTATTCGCCAACTTCGCCAAGCATTACAAAACCGGTGCGCCGATGCCGGCCGCGCTGGTGGCCAAGATCGACAAGGCCAGCAAGTTTGGCAAGGGCTATGCCCTGGGTGAAGCGATTACCGCTGCGCTGCTGGACCAGAAATGGCATTCCCTGCCCGCCAGCGCCGGCAAGCAAGACGCCGATGGCTTTGAGGCAAAATCACTTGCTGCCAGCGGACTTGAATACACGCTGGTTCCGCCGCGCTATCGCTCCAGCTATTTCCGCCACATCTGGGGCGGCGGCTATGCATCAGGCTATTACGCCTACTCATGGACCCAGATGCTCGATCACGATGCTTTCCAGTGGTTCAAGGACAATGGCGGGATGACCCGCGCCAACGGCCAGCGGTTCCGCGATATGGTGCTGAGCCAGGGCAACAGCCGCGACTACGCCGAAATGTACAAGGGCTTCACCGGCCGCGATCCCAGCATCGAACCGATGCTGCGGGCCAATGGTCTGAAATAGGGCGGATGGCGGCGGCGGGTATCAGCCTGCCGTCGCCAGCGCTTTTGCCCCCGGCTCGCCCAGCCAGCGGGCGTGGACCCCCCAGCCCGCCGCGATCACCTGCTCGGCCAGTGCCGCTTCCGGCGGGCCATCGGCCAGTATCCGGCCATCCGCCAGCACCAACACCCGATCGGCGAAGTTCATCGCCTGGGCCAGATCGTGCAGTACCAGAACTACACCTAGGCCCTGCTCGCGCGCCAGCCTGCGCAAGGTTCCAAGCAGGGCCAGCTGATGCCCCAGATCCAGATTGGCGAGCGGTTCGTCGGCCAGCAGCCAGCGCGGGCTTCCGGCCAGCACCCGCGCCACCAGCGCCCGCGCCCGCTCGCCGCCTGACAAAGCCGTCACCACGCGGTTGCGCAGCGCGGCCAGGTCCATAGTCTCGATCGCCGCGTTGAGCGCCGCCATGTCCTCCTCGGCGCTCGCCGCTGCGCGCTGCAACGGCGCGCCCTGCCACGGCAAACGCCCCAGAGCGACGAGCGTTTCGACCGTCACATCCCAAGCGACTTCCGGGGTCTGCGGCAGAAATCCGATCGCCTGTGCCCGCTGGCGCGGCGAAAGGTCCGGCAACAGCGCACCATTCAGCGTAACGCTGCCGCTGTCAGGGGCGAGCAGACCGGCCAGGCAGGCCAGCAAGGTCGATTTTCCCGCACCATTGGGACCGCAAATCGCTGTGATCTCACCGGGGCGGAGAGATGCGGAAATGCCCGCCAACCGTTGTTCGACGATCAGTGCAAGAGCGACCAACATCACACCAACCCTCGCTTCATCCGCAGCAACAACGCGAGGAAAAACGGCGCGCCCAGCAGCGACAGGGCGATGCCCAGGCGCAGTTCGCTCGCCGTCGGCAGCACCCGGCACAGGCAATCGGCAACCAGCAGCAACAATGCACCGGCCAGCGCGCTCGGCACGATCAGCGCGGACGGGCGCCGGTTGGTGAAGGGCCGAACGAAATGCGGCACCATCAGCCCGACAAAGCCGATAATCCCGGC
>JANOFJ010000213.1:0-2665 GCA_031413595.1 Novosphingobium sp. | reverse complement strand
CCACCATCCTTCGGCCAAGGCCTCGAACGGTCCCCCTCCCCGTGCCGGGGAAGAAGCCCGCGCCGAACTGCTCTCGATCGACGGGATCGGCCCCGCCGTGGTCGAAGCGCTGGGTGATTTCTTCCACGAGCCACACAATGTCGCGGTGTGGGAGGATATCCTCTCCGAAGTCTCGCCGCCCGATTACATCGTCGAAACGCGGCAAAGCCCGGTTTCGGGCAAGACCGTGGTGTTCACCGGCAAGCTGGAGACCATGAGCCGCGACGAGGCCAAGGCGCAGGCCGAGGCTTTGGGCGCAAGGTCAGCCGGATCAGTCAGCGCCAAGACCGATCTGGTGGTGGCCGGGCCGGGCGCAGGTTCAAAGCTCAAACAAGCCGCCGCGCTCGGGATCGAAGTGATTGACGAGGCCGCCTGGGCGGAGATCGTCAAGGCGGCGGGGTAGGGTTCAGCTGGGTCGATATAATCTCAGCGGGTTGGCAGTATCTCCATGTCGTAAAACAGGAACTCGCCCGTAGAGCACACTATCCGAACGATTGGCTGTTCAGCTTTGAACGGAATCTGAGCCTCTCGGCCATCGATGTTCATCTTGACCGCGTCTCCGGTGAAAGTCAGTGTGAAAGCGACGTCTCTGGAGCTGGCGATTCCTAAAGTCGCACCTTGCTTGGTGGCACCCTTCGTCAGTGCAGTGGATACGAGGATGCCTGTCGGCAAGCCTTTGGAGCCGGGCAGATTCATAAACTCGAATCCTGCCCAGCCTTCCGGGGAAGGACCGGTCTGCGCAGTCGCGTTGCTCACCGTAAGGCGTGCCAACGCTGCATATTCTTTGCTCTTAGCCATATTTAGAAGTTGAAGGCGTCCGGAAACGGTAAATACCTGACTGGCAGGCAAGGATAGTTCGGAGAAGTGATTTGCGGCAGTATCACAATTGTAAGTAATGCCTTTGGCAAGGACTTCGCTTGCATTAACAATGGCGAGCGGCACGCCAAATAGTAAACCTAACCGTCCAAGCATATCGGATACTCCATAACCAAGCGACATATGGTACCAGATTGAATTGCGCAAATTTTATAGCAATAATTTGAGACTATTAAGTGCAGTGATCGTACCGGTCTATGACCTCACCACCCCTTCGCCCGGCCAACTTCGCTGCGTTTACTGAGCCACAAGATCGACCAATCGCCGCTGACGATCCGCGCGGCCAGGCGCAAGCGAGCGCGGCGACAGGCGGCGCGAACCGCAGCCTCCTGCGTCTCTAACAGCCCCGCCAGCAACAGGCTTCCGCCCGGCACCAGCGCGCGGGCGAAATCCGGGGCGAGTTCGATCAGTGGTCCGGCGAGGATGTTGGCGATCAGCAGATCGTATGGCCCGAGTACCTCGAGCAGCGGGTGGTCCATCCCGGCGGCGATCAGCATGGTCAGTTCGCCCGCGCGTCCGCCCATGGGAATGGCATTGAGCGCGGCGTTATCCTGAACCACGCCCGCGCAGACCCAGTCGATATCGCTCGCAGTCGCCATGGCACGCGGCCACAGATCGAGCGCGGCGAAGGCCAGCAGCCCGGTTCCGGTGCCGATGTCGGCGCAGTTTTTTACCACCATCCCGCGGGCTTTCATCGCGCTGAGCATGGTCAGGCAGCCTGCCGTGGTGGCATGTTGCCCGGTACCGAAGGCGCGCGATGCCGGGATCAGGAAATCGCGGATCCCCGGTTGCCCCAGCGGCGGATGGTCTGGCGTGTGGACGTGAAAGGTCCCCGCACGGATCGGTTCCAGCCCCTGCTGGCTGTGTGTTACCCAATCGGTTTCGGGAAGCTTTTCGACTTCGAACTTGGGTGCGGTTCCAGAAAACAGCGCGGCGATGGAGGCCTTGTCAGCCCTGCTCGGCTTACGCGGCAGCCAGGCCTCCAGCCGCCAGTCATCGGGGCGATGTTCGGCAATCTCGCTGCCGGACAGGACAATTTCGGGATCCCACTCAAGCACGTCTTCATGCGCGATCAGTGCGGCGACGACAATCGGGCGAGGGGCCAGCGCGGTGATCTTCCAGCTGGTCACTTTGCAGCATTTTCCCTGGCCAGCCGCTTGGCCAATCGCTCGCTGCCAGCCAGTGCATAAGCCACGCAGGCGCGCGGTTTGATCAGCGGGGCCTTGCCAGACAGGCGTTCCAGCAGATCGCTGCCCCCGGTGTGCGGGGTGAGCAGCAGATCGCAAGGCAGAGTTTCGATCACACGCAAACCAGCACGAGCCGCGTCGACCCGCCCCGGGTGATCGGAGAAGTGATAATCGTCAGACGAGATCGTGTTGATCGAATCCGCATAGGCGATAGTCAGGCACTTGGCGCCCTCACAGCTTTGCCAGGTCCAACTGGTCGATCCCGGTGAATGGGTGGGGTTGGCATGCAGCGCAAAGCGCGTGCCGCCCACCGCCAGTACCCCGCCATGGGTGAGTGTTCGATCGACCCGGGCTGGTGCCATCGGCTTGCTGGCGAGCAAAGCGGCTTGCGGATCGCTGGGATCGGCTTTGCCGCTGCGCATCACCTGGGCGACATTCCGCACGACCAGCAGCCGTCCGCCGGTGGCCCGCTGGATCGCAGCCATCCCGCCGACATGATCGAAGTGCTCGTGGGTCATCAGCAGCCATTTGATCTGGCGGGGGTCGAACCCAAGGGCCTTGAT